>JAGAJY010000051.1 GCA_017848125.1 Oscillospiraceae bacterium | reverse complement strand
ACAAGATACTCTTTATCCCCGACTGCAATCTGGGCAGCTTTGTTGCAAAGCAGGTGCCCGAAAAGGAATTTGCATTTATCAAAGGCGGCTGTCCCACCCACGCAGATATTACCCCTGAACAGGCAAGAAAGGCAAAGGAAGCTCATCCCGACGCTCTCCTGCTTCTCCACCCCGAATGTAAGCCCGAGGTAACAGCTATGGCTGATTACGCAGGCAGCACTACAGGAATTATGAGCTATGCCGCAAAAAGTACCGCAAAGGAATTTATCATAGGCACAGAAAACAGTATTGTCCAGCACCTGAGCATCGAGCACCCCGACAAGATGTTCTATCCCCTTTCCATGGACTGCTACTGCCACAATATGAAGATAACCTCCATCACAGATGTTCTCCATTGTCTTGAAGGCACTGACGGCGAGGAGATAATCATTCCCGAGGAAACAAGGCTCAAAGCAAAGGTCTGCATTGACGAAATGCTGAGACTTGGATAAGATCATAATATAATTTCACAAAGCCGTTTGCATCAAAAACGGCTTTTGATTTTCCCACTTGACAAGATAGCTTATTTGTTATAGAATAACAATAATAAAAAAACCTTGAAAGGACGTACCTACAATGAAAAAAAACAGACTTGCCGCACTTCTTGCGGCAGCGGCGATTGCGCTGTCAATGACAGCCTGCGCAGGCGGAACATCAGACAGCGGTGAAACCACCGAAGCTCCCACAGCCGAAACTACAGCCGCAAAGGTCCACGCACCTATGAGGGATATTCCCTCCACAGAGCTTGTAAAGGAAATGAAGGTAGGCTGGAATCTGGGAAACACCCTTGATTCCGTTATCCAGAACCCCAAGGGCACAGAGCTCCCCTCCGACTGGGAAACAGCATGGGGTCAGCCTGTCACCACAAAAGCAATGATTGACAACGTAGCGTCACAGGGCTTTAACGTTCTCCGTGTACCTACCACATGGGAGGGCAAATTCGGCGAGGGTCCCGATTATAAGATAGACCCCGACTGGATGGCACGAGTTACCGAGATAGTGGATTACGGTATTGACAACGATATGTTCGTTATTCTTAATATCCACCACGAGGAATGGCATATGCCCAAGTACGACAACGAAGCAAAGGCACAGGAAATACTTACCGCCCTCTGGTCACAGATCGCAGAGAATTTCAAGGACTATAACGAAAAGCTCATCTTTGAGGGAATGAATGAGCCTCGTCTCAAGGGCGAACCCAACGAATGGAACGGCGGCAACGCAGAGGCAAGAGATGTTATCAACCACTGGAATGCGGCATTTGTTGAGACTGTAAGAAACGCAGGGGGCAACAACAAGCTCCGTCACCTTATGGTAACACCCTATGCAGCTTCCTCCCTTGACAGCGTTCTCAACGATTTTGTAGTTCCCGAAGATGATAAGGTTATCGTTTCCGTGCATGCATACCTCCCCTATACCTTCGCCCTTGCCGAGCCTGCACAGGCAACCAAGGAGTGGAGTGCGGACAAACCCTCCGATACACAGGATATTGATGTGCTCATGGTAAAGCTTAAGGAATATTATCTTGACAAGGGCATACCCGTCATCATCGGCGAAATGGGAACACGAAACAGAATGAACACCGAAGCCAGAGCAGAATGTGCAAGGTATTACTCAAATGCGGCTCACAATGCAGGAATACCTATCTGCTGGTGGGATAATAATGCCTTTGTAGGCAGCGGTGAGAACTTCGGTATCTTTGACAGAAAGACCTTTGAATGGAGATACCCCGACATCAACGCAGCTCTTATGGAGCCTTTCGCAGAATAATATGCCTGATTTACAGCGATTTGAAGAAGCCTGCCGTGCCGTTTCATCGGGCGGCAGGCTTCTTAAAGGAATAGGAACGGAAAGCGAGAAAAGCGTTCATGCAGTGCTGAAAAACTACTATGAGCCTTATCACGATTCACAGGAACAGCGTATAGGCGGCTATATTGCCGATATTGTGGGCGAAAACGGGATAATCGAAATACAGACAGGGCATTTTTCTAACCTGAAGGAAAAGCTCAGAACATTTTTAAGCGTTTCACGGGTAACGGTGGTATTTCCTGTTTTTGTAAAAAAGCGGATAGTTACCCTTGACGGAGAAACGGGAGAGGTCAAAAGCCGCAGGGTATCACCTCTGAAAGAAACTCCATATGATGTTTTCCCGAATCTTTTCCCCATTGCTGAATTTCTTACAAATGAGAATTTCAGCCTGACAATAGTCCTACTTGAAGCAGACGAGCTGAGAGCGCCCCCCGAAAGCATAGGACGAAAAAAGCGCCGCCGCAACCGCCTTTCGGTGATTGACAGAATACCGACAGCAATGACAGACGAAATAACCATCGAAAACCCCCGTGACTGGGAAAAGCTTATCCCCTGCTTGTTTCACGAGGACTACACTACCGCAGACCTTGCCGAAGCCGCAAAAATCAGCCGTCAGACTGCCTCTGCCGCACTTTCTGCACTTTTCAGAGGCGGCGTTGTTCAGCGCACAGGAAAATCAGGAAATGCTTATACATACAGATTTTCAGAACATTAGTGCTTATTTATATTATAGCACAATCGTTCTCGTTTGTCAATAGCAATCCGAAAATTTGTGAAACAAAATTGCCGCAGGAATCAAGCTCCTGCGGCATATTTTTCACTCATTCCCTTGCAAGGGATTCATTATAATACCTTTCAAGCATAGGACGGCACTTTATAAATTCCTTTCCAAGAACAGGGTCAAAATGCTCTCCCAAGGACTTTTCAATTATATCAAACGCCTGCTCATAGCCCATAGCCTCCTTGTAGCACCTCTTGCTCACAAGAGCGTCAAACACATCAGCCAGAGCCATAATTCTCGCCTCCACGGGAATCCTTTCACCCGAAAGCTTTTCGGGATAGCCCATACCGTTCCATTTTTCGTGATGATAATGAGCAATGTTTACAGCAATTTCCGCAAACTCGTCGGATTCAGCGCCGTCAAGTATCTTTTTAACGATCTCAGCGCCCTTTGCGGAATGTGACTTCATTATCTCAAATTCCTCGGGAGTGAATTTCCCGGGCTTTTTCAGAATATCATCGTCAATGGTAATTTTTCCCAGATCGTGCATGGGGGCAGCCTTTACAACAATGTCAAGGAAATCATCGGAAAGCTCCAGCGAATCATTTTTGCGCAGCTCATCGGTGAAAATCCCGATAACATCGCTTGTTCGCCTGATATGACCGCCTGTGCTGCTGTCTCTGCCCTCGACCATATCCGCCATGCCGAGAATCAGCTTATCCTGCATTTTTACAATATGAGCCGTCTGCTCCTTGACGGATCTTGAAAGCTCCTCATTGTAATTGCCAAGCAGATGGATATACTCACGCTGATCGGTATCGTCGATTATCTCAACGATATAGCCCGTCCACTCTGTCTTATTATCCCTGTAGGCAGGATAAATAGACACCCTCAGTTCACGGTCGCCACGTTTCAGATAGAAAACATATCTGCTTTCATCTCTGAGGTTAAGAGCGATATTATCAAACAAAAACTCGTTTTCCTCGGGGATTGTGTAGTCGATGAGCAGGCTTTTAAGCTCGGGAAAAAACCTTTTCGCCGCCATATTGCAGCCCATAAACTGCTTCTTTCTGTTAAAGATTATGTATCCGCTTGATTCGGACTGCTCCAGATTCTGTGAAACCATATTGGATACATCATACATAATGATACGCCTGAAAATCAGCAGAACAACGATCTCCATCATCAGATATACATAAACTGTAATATCTATCCTCAGTCCGATAGCACGCTGGAGGGCATAGGAGGAAAACGTGATGACCACCGACACAAGAAGCACGATGGCATATTTGTATGAACACTTCTGCTTTCTTGAAAAAGCAAGTATCACGGTCACTATCATCATAATAACGTAGCACAGCAGAAAGAAATGATACATTGAATGAAGCGGACCGTATTCCTTAACGAGAGAGGTAAATCCCCCTGTCCTGTCTATGGTAATATCCTTGTAATACCAATCGGCATAGCCGGGAGAAAAAGCACAGACCATCATTACAAGGTTTGCGGCTGTCATAACAAGGAGCTTTTTCGCCCCTACTCTTACCTTCAGCAGCTGACAGACTATAAGCAGCAGAAAGAACGGCAGAAATGAGCCTGAAACATACACAAGCCTGTTTGCAAGCAGCGCCTCCTCAACATTCTGAGAAACAGACATTGCCAGATGACCGCCGTTATTCAGAAAAACGCATACAAATGCCATCAGAAGAGAAGGGAATATCTGCTTCTGACCTATATGCCACAATATCATAAGAAAAACAAAGGACAACGCAAAGGCTGTCAGGTAATATGCAGTAATCAAAATACGTCACCTTCGGCATATACATATATTTTAAATAATTATACCACATATTACCCGATAAAGTCAACCGCTTTGAGAAAAAAGCTTTGTCAGACCAATTACCAATCGGTTATCAATGTCCCCTGAACGCTGTAGGCGGCATACCTGCATATCTTTTGAAAACGTGCCCGAAATAGCTTTTATCTGAAAATCCCACTCGCTTTCCTATTTCAGCTACAGGCAGCTCTGTATAGGCAAGAAGCCTTTTTGCCTCTCTTATCCTGATGGACGCAATATATTCAAAGGGACGCATACCTGTTTTTCTGCGGAACAATGTGCAGAAATACTCTCTGCCCACTCCCGATATAGAAGCCAGCTCATCAAGGGTAATATCAGAAGAAAAATTCTTGTCGATATACTCCTTTACCGCTGACAGAAAATCCCTTTCTCCGCTTTCCTCCGTTCCGCTTTTCCTTGCCGAAAAGTAAAGCTCGTTTATCATTTCGCAGAGAAGCGGCGCCGCCTTGTATATGCACATACTGTCTTTTGACCTTATTATGCCCGAGCAGCGGTCAAAAATATCTTCCATAAGGATAGGCGAGGAAAGCTTTACAGGTGAAGCTCCGTCAAAGCCGTAATGCTCCAGCGTTTTCCCTATCCCCTCTCCCGAAAAGATCAGCCAGCACAGCCCCCAGTCGGACTCATCTTCGGAAAAATACTCATGAGGTATCCATTCGGGCAGTATTACTCCTGTGCCGACAGGCAAACTATATTCATTTTCTCCGCATCTGACCCGTCCGCAGCCCGAAACGGTAAACATAAGCTGATTGACGCACATTCCCTGTTCTCTGACAACGTGCGGCTGACTGTCCATTATCCCTATTCCGCAGACCACATAAGGAAGCTTTACCGCCTCCGTATTAAAGGGATATTCCGCAAAGCCCATAGAAATGCTCCTTTAGCAAAAGCGGCTCAGACATACCCTCATGTCTGAGCCGCAGATCAATTTAAATTACAGCTTGATGATAACCTTTCCGCCTGCGGTAGGATTTATCTCAACAGGCTCGCCGCCTGCAACCTTAACGGAGAAGCTCTTATCGGTATTGGAGTAGGAAACCTCTACGCTGTCGCCGTGACGGACTGCGGAGATCTCGAATACCTCGTTAGCCTCGGTATCATATACCTTAGCGCTTGCTGTAACGCCCTCCTGAGGAGCGTAGATAACAAACTCTGTGCCGTCAAGGTAATCATACTCAAAGTCTCTCTCAAACTTACCGTAGCCGATAATGCTGTTGGGCTTTGCAAGGCAGGGCAGACCGAAGTAATCGTACTGCTGTGTATAGAACTTGCCGCCCTCGTAAACCTGACCGCTGATAATATCGGTCCACTGTCCCTCGGGAACATAGAACTCTGCTGTGCCCTTATCGTTGAGGATAGGAGCAACGAGGATATTCTCACCGAACATATACTGCTTGTCCAGAGTAAGGCAGGCAGGGTCGTTTGCAAAGTCGATAACCATTGCTCTCATCATAGGAACGCCTGTAACGTGAGTCTTTACAGCCTGTGCCCAGATATAAGGCATCAGCTTGCCCTTGAGCTTTGTGAAGAAGCGGAGCACGTCAACGCACTCTGTAGAGCCGTCCTTGTCAAAGAGCCAGGGCACACGGTAGGAGGAGTTTCCGTGGAGACGGGAATGTGTGGAGAACAGACCGAATGCAGCCCATCTCTTGTAGATGTCTGCGGGAGCTGTAGCCTCAAAGCCCGACATATCGTGGCTGAAGAAGCCGAAGCCCGACATACAGAGGGAAAGTCCGCCTCTGATAGTTTCTGCCATAGAGGTGTACTCGGCAGAGCAGTCGCCGCCCCAATGAACAGGGAACTTCTGACCGCCTACTGTTGCGGAACGTGCAAAGAGGCAAGCCTTGTTCTCGCCGTAGTATTCCTTGAGAACGTTGAATACGGTCTTGTTGTAGAGATATGTATAGTAGTTGTGCATTGCAATAGGCTCGGAGCCGTCGAAATACTTCACCTTGGTGGGGATTCTCTCGCCGAAGTCTGTCTTGAAGCAGTCAACGCCCATTTCGCAGAGTGCTCTCAGCTTGGAAGCATACCACTCACAAGCAGCGGGATTTGTAAAGTCAACGATAGCCATTCCGGGCTGCCACAGCTCTGCCTGGAAAACGCTTCCGTCAAGATTCTTGATGAAATAGCCGCCCTTTACGCCCTCGTCAAACAGAGCGGAACGCTGAGCGATATAGGGATTTATCCATACGCAGATCTCAAGGTTCTTGTCCTTCTTGAGTCTCTGCAGCATAGCCGCAGGATCGGGGAACTGTCTCTTATCCCACTCAAAGTCACACCACTGGAATTCCTTCATCCAGAAGCAGTCGAAGTGGAACACCTGGAGAGGAATATCTCTCTCAGCCATACCGTCAATAAAGGAAGTAACAGTTTCCTCATCGTAATTTGTAGTAAAGGAGGTGGTGAGCCAGAGACCGAAGGTATATGCGGGAGGAAGTGCGGGCTTTCCTGTAAGTGTGGTATAGTTTGAAAGGACCTCGGGAATATCAGCACCGCCGATAACGAAGTATTCAAGACGCTCACCGGGAACAGTGAAAGACACCTTGGAAACTGTATCCGAGCAAACCTCGAAGGAAACCTTGTCAGAGGAATTTACAAGAACACCGTAGCCTGTGGAGGATACATAGAAGGGAATGCACTTGTAGGACTGCTCGGAGCATGTGCCGCCGTCAGCGTTCCATGTTTCAACATTCTGACCGTTCTTTACAAAGGGAGTGAACTTTTCGCCGAAGCCGTAGAAATACTCGCCTACGTTCATGGTGAACTGCTCACGGATAAATGTTCCTCTCTCGTCCTGAGGATAGCTCCAGAAGGTATCGTCCTGCATAGAGTTAAGACGTGCTGAGGTCTTGAACTTGCTTTCGTTTACAACAGAAGCACTTCTCCATGCACCGCCTGTAAGTCTCTTGTCCTTGTAGTAGTACTGAACAGTCCAGCTGAACTTGCCGATAACGACCTTTGTATCGCCGCTGACCATTTCCCAGCAATCGTCCTTTTCGGTGATCTCGGGAGTATAGCCCTGATCCTCTTCAAGCTCGAACTTGGGAGCGTTGTCAAGAGCGCCCTTGAAATGCTCAATGGAAACCTTGATAACGTCCTTCTGAGTGGAAGTAAAGGTAATATCCAGGCAAGGACCGCCGAGAGTCATACCTCTGTTCTGGATATACTGTGTGGTAGCGTAAACGTTAAGACCATTCTTTACGGGAGTGATCTCGTAAGCCTGAGAAGCATAGTTTACCTCATAGCCTCTCTGATTGAGCCAGAAACCGTCTGCGAATTTCATAAGTAAAATCCTCCTTGATTTTTTATATGCGCCTGATTTAATTAACTTATCCGATTGACGGCACAGTATAAAACGCCGTCTTATGTATTCGATTACATTGTATAACATCAACAAGAGAATGTCAAGGGCTTTTTGAAATTTTACAACTTATTAACATTAAGCTCTCCCCTTTATAATGCAATGTCATCTGACGGATAAACTGCCGTCATACCGCAGAATTCTATGGAAACGTCAAATGTATTTGCGTAATTATCCGTGCCGAGAATGCACTTTATGGTAGTTCTGTTGACTGCTGCCCTTGCCTCCTCTGTCAGAAACTCATCAAGCACCTTCGGGTCAAGTGTCATATTCTCTGCGTCATAGCCCTCAAAGCCCGTTGAATAGTCATAGCCCTCAACATTTTTCAGAATAACATAGGTTGAAGCGTTTGTATAGTAAAGCTTGGCTATCTGTGCAAAATGCTCCTGCATTTTTTCAAGAGGCTCGGAATAATACTTCCTGTCCGCCTCTATCATATCCATATGCCCCTCCGCAAGTGAAACAGCCTTGCCGTACTCCCCCATATCAATATGATGGTTTATCCTTTTCAGAAGCTCCTTTTCGGAGATCTCCTCAGTCTCCATCACAGCAGCAGCGTCAAGAACGGTATCGCTGACGGGATAGGTTATACGGATACCGCACACATCAAAGGACACCTCAAAGCCGTCGGCGAATCCGCTTTCGTCCGCAAAGCATTTTATCACAGCCCTGTTGACAACAACCTTTTCCGCCTGGGTCATAAGCTCCTCCAGCACCTTTGGGTCAAGAGTCATATTCTCTGCGTCAAAACCCTCAAAGCCTGTTGTATAGTCATAACCCTTAGTGTTCTGATTGGTGATATAGGTTGCGGAATTCATATAATAAAGCTTGGCGATCTCTGTAAAATGCACCTGAATTTTATCAAGAGCTTCGGAAAAATATGCCCTGTCAGCCTCGATAATGTCAATATGCTCCTCTGCAAGAGCAACAGCCTTGCCGTATTCCTCCAAACTGATATGACGGTTTAGCTTTTCCAGAAGCTCCTTTTCGGAGATCTCCTCAGTCACGGTCACAGCAGAAGCGTCAAGAATGGTATCGCTGACAGGATAGGTTATGCGGATACCGCACACATCAAAGGAAACCTCAAAGCCGTCAGCAAATCCGCTGTCGTCCCCAAAGCATTTTATCACAGCCCTGTTGACAACAACCTTTTCCGCCTCGGTCATAAGCCCCTCCAGCACCTTTGGGTCAAGAGTCATATTCTCTGCGTCAAAACCCTCAAAGCCTGTT
>JAGAJY010000050.1 GCA_017848125.1 Oscillospiraceae bacterium | reverse complement strand
CGCAAGGGCAGAGGACTGGATAGCAAGGATCTCCTCACACCTTTCATTCAGAGCCGATTTATCCGAGGGGACAAAAGGCATAGGATCTATCCTGCGGCAGAGGTCAGACTCGGGAATATTCATATCAAAATAAATATGGGGCAGATGTCCGTCGGGGGAGGGGAATGATGTTTTGCGGCGTTCGGACAGAATAAGCTCTGTATCAATATCCGAATAAATGATTCCTTTTGAAAATGGCTTTCTCTCGGCAAGAAGCTTGCCGTTTTCACAGATAAGGGAATGACCCGAAAAAACCATATCCTGGGTTGATTCGCCATTGCCGCTTTCTGTGCGGATATATGCACAGGCAAGCCTTCCGCTTTGTGCTTGCACCGCATTGTGCCTGTATGCACTGCTGCCGATTATCTCAGCGGTGGCGGAGGGATTGCATATAATTACAGCGCCCTCTGCGGCAAGCTCCTCGGAGGGGGAGTGAAGCGAGGTGAGGTCATTTCCTATCTCTGCACCAAAGGTAAAATCGGGGGTGCTTGTGCAGCAGAAAAGAGTGTTTCCCATATATGCATCAAAGCCGTTTATCAGGTCGGAAAATCCCTCTCTGAAATCGGCGAAATATCTTGCTTCCGTGTTGTCGGACAGTGCGGAGCAGTTCTTTTTGGGGACAAAGCCCAGCACCTTTCCTTTGCAGCATACGGCGGCACAGTTATAGAGTCTGCCCAAATATGAAAGGGGGATTCCGCATATAAAAGCAATGTCAAGGTTGGCGGTTTCGCTGAGTATCCTTGTGAGAGCCTTTGAAGCGCCGTCAATAAGCGTTTTCGAGAAAAAAAGGTCTCCGCAGGTGCTTCCTGTGATACAAAGCTCGGGAAGTGTCAGCAGGGAACAATGATTTGCGGCAGCTTCTTTTACGGCGGCGATTATCTGCGAAGCGTTATGCTCACAGTCGGCAGTCTTTATCTCGGGAACGGCACAGCCGCATCTTACATATCCGTCTTTCATAAGTTCAGATTCCTTTCACTTAAAAACATAAACAATTATACACAATAATTTTACATCATAAAAAATATATGCGTATTTCTTATATGTAACGTTTTTATGAACAATTCGGTTGAAAATATTGATTTATATATCAGCATATGGTATAATATAGCTTGATACGGCAAAACAGGATTTATTCAGTAATTTAAAGGGGTTTGCTGTTTCGGAATATCATTGCGTGAATTGCACGCAGATTGGAGAAATGTCAATGATAAAAAGTATGACAGGCTTCGGCAGAGCCGAGGAAATTATCGGCGGCAGAGATATTATCGTGGAGATACGCTCTGTTAATCATCGCTATTACGAGTTTTCGGCAAGAGTTCCCAGAGTTTACGGCTACATAGAGGAGAAGCTGAAAAGCTATCTCAACGGAAGGATATCAAGAGGAAAGGTGGAAGTAAGCGTTTCCGTTTCGGCTGTTGAGGCAAAGGACACAGTTGTTGAGATAAACAAGAATGTGGCAAAGGGCTATGTTGACGCTCTCAGAAGCGTGGGCGAGGAGCTTGGGCTGGCTGATGACCTTACTTTATCCCAGCTTGTAAGGCTTCCCGATGTATTCACTGTGAGAAAATCCGCAGATGATGAGGAGGCTGTCTGGGAAAGCGTAAGGCAGGTAGCTGACGCTGCTGCCGCAAAATTTGTTTCAATGCGTGAAGCTGAGGGCAGGAAGATGAGAGATGATGTTCTCGAACGTGCGGCAGTCATTGAAAGGCTTGTGGGTGAGGTCGAGCAGCTTTCTCCTATTTCTGCCGAGAATTACAGGAATAAGCTTTATTCAAGGCTTTGCGAGGTGCTTGCCGACAAGAATATCGACGAGCAGAGGATACTTACCGAGGCGGCTATTTTTGCTGACAAGACCGCTGTTGCTGAGGAAACCGTAAGGCTCAGAAGCCATATCCGTCAGCTGAGGGATATGCTGGAGCTGAGCGAGCCTGTGGGAAGAAAGCTGGATTTTCTCATTCAGGAGTTCAACCGTGAAGCCAATACTATCGGCTCGAAGGCTCAGGATATTGCTGTGACGAAAATCGTTGTGGATCTTAAATCCGAGATTGAGAAAATCAGGGAGCAGATACAGAATATTGAATAAGGCTGATGGGGTGGTATTATGGTGCTTTTGGTTGTTGATACTCAGAAGGCTATCACAAACAGCAGGCTTTTCGGGTTTGAACTGCTTGAAGCCCGTATCAGGGAGCTTATCGGAACAGCCCGAGTTAATGGCATTGAAGTGATTTTTGTCAGACACGATGACGGTGCAGGGTGTGAATTGACAAAGGGAAATGAAGGCTTTGAGATTTACGAGGGCTTTCTTCCTGCGGAAAATGAAGCTGTATTTGATAAAAACAAGAACAGCTCTTTCAAAGACACGGGACTGCTTGAATATTTAAAAGAAAAGGATGAAAGCACGATTATCATTGTCGGTCTGCAAACTGATTACTGCATTGATGCGACTGTTAAGGCAGGATTTGAACACGGTTTCAGAATGATAGTTCCCGAAAATACCAACAGCACTTTCGATAATGAATTTATGACTGCTGAGCAGACTTATCGCTATTACAACGAATTTATGTGGAACAAAAGGTATGCGGAATGTATTCCTTTTGAAGAAGCATTAAGTATGATGAAAAAGCATATTTTAGTAAGATAAAATAATTTCCTGCATTTTGCAAAAAGGAGAGAAGGCTATGCAGCTTATTCCCATCGGCTACGGCAATGCTGTTTCAGCCGAAAGGCTTGTGGCAGTGGTAAGCCCCGAATCTGCGCCTATAAAGCGTATCATCCAGGACGCAAGGGACAGAGGTATGCTTATTGACGCCACTTATGGCAGAAAGACAAAATCAGTGCTTGTTATGGACAGCGACCACGTTGTTCTTTCGGCTGTGCTGCCCTCGTCGATTGCGGGGCGTGCCGCCGATGATGATATTGAAGAAGCCGATGAGGAACAGGCTTAGAATTACAGGAGGATAATGATATGTCAAAAGGACTGCTTATAGTTGTTTCCGCACCCTCGGGCTGCGGAAAGGGTACTGTGCTTGCAGAGGTGTTAAAAAGAGATAATTTCTATTATTCGGTTTCCGCAACCACAAGAGCACCCAGACCCGGAGAGGTTGACGGTGTGAATTATCATTTTACCGCAAAGGAGAAATTTGAGGAGCTTATCGCTTCGGGCGGTGTTCTTGAATATGCGCAGTACTGCGGAAATTATTACGGTACGCCCAGAAAGGCTGTTGAGGACAAGCTGAATGAGGGCAGGGACGTTATACTTGAAATAGAGGTTCAAGGTGCGATGAAGATAAAAGAAGTATGCCCTGAGGCTGTGTTTATCTTTATTCTGCCACCATCTCTCGATACCCTGAAGCAGCGCCTTGTGGGCAGAGGAACGGAAACTGCCGAGGTCATCGAAAAGCGTGTTGCCGAGGCTGCGGGTGAGATCGAAAAAGCTTACAAGTATGATTACCTTATCGTAAATGACGACCTTAATGAAGCAGTTTCGGATTTTATCAAGGCAGTTGATGCGGAAAAGCTTACTGTAAAACGCTCATCACAGCTTATTGATAATGTTCTTGGAAAATAAATAAATCAGCAATAAATTTCACTTGAAAAAGCGGAAAATTTGTGTTATAATAATATGATAACTTTTGTTCAGAAGGAGATTTTTTTATGTTAAGACCTGCTATGAATCAGATCGCTACTCACGGTGAAAGCTACTATTCCGTTGTTATCGGTGTTGCAAAGCGTGCGAGAGAAATCGCAGACGAGCTTGCGGAGAATAATCTCACTCTCGAGGAGAAGCCTGTTAAGACCGCTGTTGACGAGTTTGCGGCAAGAAAATTCTCTATCGTTGAAGATCCTGCGGTAAGAGCTTCCAAGTCCTCCGAAGGAACTGTCTGATAAACTGAGGTGAGCTTTTTGACTGTTCAGGTCGGAGTCAGCGGAACTTCCTTCGCTTTTGACCGTGGGTACAGCTATACTGTTCCCGACGAGCTTGCTCACAAAGCATCAGTCGGGGTCAGGGTCATAGTACCTTTCGGACGCTCGGACAGGCGGAGAGTGGGGATAATCGTAGGCGTTAGCCGAGATGCGGACGAATCGGATAAGCTAAAGGCTGTAAGCTCTTTTATTGATGATTCGCCTGTTATCGGTGAGGAGCAGATGAAGCTGCTTTTGTGGCTCAGGGAAACTGTTTTCTGCACCTACTACGAAGCGTTTCGCACACTTATACCCCCGGGGCTTGGCGTAAGCTTTGAGCAAAAGTACAGGCTTATGCAGAAAAAGCCGAAGAAGGGCGAGCTTTCCGACAGTGCAATGGGGCTTTATCTGTCCTTGTCGGAAACCGACGACGGAACAGAGCTTTCGGTGATGATTTCTAATGACAGGAAATCAGCCGATGAGCTTATTGAAAAAGGCTTTCTCGAAGAAACTGATACCGCAAAACAGCGTGTGAGGGACGATACGGTGAGTATGGTCCGTCTTACTGAGCGGTATTCCGATAAAAACATCAAGCTTACGCCAAAGCAGAGGATTGCCGCAGAGACTCTTGAACGAGAGGGCTGTGCTTCTGTGCGTGAGCTGTGCTATATGTGCGGCTGTACTGCTCAGGTCATAAAAAATATGGTCAAAAGCGGTGCGGCAGAGTTTTTTGAATACGAGGTCATCAAAACTCCCGAAGCTGTGGAGCGTGACAGTATTGACGATATAACGCTCAGTGCTTGCCAGCAGAAGGTTTTTGACGGCGTTTCGGTTATGATATCACAGGGCAAACCTGCATCTGCCCTGCTTTTCGGCGTTACGGGAAGCGGTAAGACTCCCGTATTTGCAAAGCTTATTGACCATACCCTTAAATCGGGGAAAAATGTTATTATGCTTATCCCCGAAATTTCACTGACCCCTCAGACCTTGAACAGATTCCGCAGGCTTTTCGGAGAAACGGTTGCGGTGCTGCACAGCGGTTTGTCGCTGTCAATGCGGTCAAATGAATACAAGCGTGTGAGATCGGGTCAGTGCAGGATAGTTGTGGGAACGAGAAGCGCAGTTTTTGCTCCTCTTGACAATATCGGGCTTATCATTATGGACGAGGAGGGCGAACGCAGCTACAAGTCCGAATCAAGTCCCAGATACCACGCAAAGGACGCTGCCGTTCAGCGTTGTATGCATCACAATGCGGTACTGCTGACCGCCTCTGCTACTCCTTCCATAGAAAGCTTCTACAGTGCCCAAAGCGGCAGGACAAGGCTGTTTGAAATGCCTGAAAGATATGCTCCGAAGAACGGTGAAAGGCCGTCTATGCCTGTTACGCAGATAATTGACATGACAGGCAGCGGACGTATTTTCAGCGATGAGCTTATAAATGGGATAAGGGAGAATCTTGCAAGGGGAGAGCAGTCCATACTGCTCCTTAACCGCAGAGGGTATCACACTATCATTTCCTGCTGTGACTGCCGTGAGCCTGTTTCCTGTCCCAATTGCAGTATTCCGCTGACCTATCACAAGGTCAATAATCGGCTTATCTGCCATTACTGCGGTTTCGGAACGGATAACACTGACTGCTGTCCCAAGTGCGGCAGTTCAAATCTCAGGCTTTCGGGAATGGGTACACAGCGGCTTGAGGACGAAATATCCGAATTTTTCCCCGACGCCCGTATTCTGCGTATGGACGCTGATACTACATATTCACGGTATGCCTATGACAAAAGGTTTACCCAATTCGGCAATGGTGAATATGATATAATGGTAGGCACTCAGATGATAGCAAAGGGGCTTGATTTTCCCAATGTTACTCTTGTGGGCGTACTGAATGCGGATAAATCACTGTTTTCAGGGGATTTCAGAAGCTATGAACGGACTTTTTCCCTTATCACTCAGGTGGTTGGAAGAAGCGGCAGGGGAAATTCAAGGGGAAGGGCAATAATCCAGACCTTTGCGCCTGACCACTATGTTATAAATCTTGCGGCACAGCAGGATTATAAGGCGTTTTACGAGCAGGAGATAGCTATGCGGCGTGCGCTGATATATCCTCCGTTCTGCGACATATGCACAGTGGGGTTTTCGGGAGAGGACGATGAAAAGACCTCTCTTGCAGCCGAATGCTTTGCGGAGCATATTGCTGAGGGTGTTAAGAGCGTTTCGGAAAAGATGCCTGTGCGTGTACTTGGTCCGTCCAAATGCATATTTGAAAAAATAAACGGAAAATTCCGCTACAGGATAATCATAAAATGCAGAAACAATGCTTTGTTCAGAAGCTTTATCGGCGGTATAAGAACAGACACGGCGCATCTTGCTCAGTTCAGGGGCATTACGGTTTATATTGATATGAACGGCGACATTTCGCTGTAATTTTATTATCAGGAAAGGAATATTTGCAATGGCACTTCGCAATATATATATTGACGGCGACCCTATTCTCAGAAAAAAATGCAGACCTGTGGAGAAGTTTGACGACAAGCTCCATACTCTGCTTGACGATATGCACGAGACTCTCTACAAGGCGGAGGGAGTTGGTCTTGCCGCTCCTCAGGTTGGTATGTGCAGAAGGCTTTTTATTATGCATCTGGAAAATGAGGAAACAGGCGAGGAGATAAGCGTTGAGGCGATAAATCCCGAGATAGTTTCTCAGAAGGGAAAGCAGAGAGTGAAGGAAGGCTGTCTTTCCTGCCCTGACAAGTGGGGTATCGTTACACGACCTGCTCACGTTGTTCTGAAGGCTCAGGACAGAAACGGCGAATGGTTTGAGCAGAGCTTTTCGGGTCTTGGCGCTCAGTGTGTAAGCCACGAAAATGCTCACCTTGACGGTCAGCTGTTTATTGATATCGTTGAGGAATTCTTTACTCCCGAGGAGCCTAAGCAGAGAAGAAATGCGCCTAAAAAGCTCAAAGTCAGAGTTAAGGATAAAAACTGATTTTATAAGGCATTTTGAGCGTAAAGCACAAGACTATCAGAAAAAGGACGGGTCATTTAATGAATATTGTTTTTATGGGCACTCCCGATTTTGCTGTGCCTTGTCTTAAAGCACTGGTTGAAAGCGGTGAAAATGTTTCGGCTGTGTTTACTCAGCCCGACAAGCCCAAGGGCAGAGGCTACAAGCTTACTCCTCCTCCTGTTAAGGAATATGCAGTAAGTCAGAACATTCCCGTATATCAGCCTGTGAGCATGAAAAAGGGCGAGGAGGCTGACGAGGCTTACGATGTACTTTGCAAGCTTGCTCCCGACCTTGTTGTGGTGGTTGCTTACGGTCAGATACTTCCTAAGAGGATACTTGATATCCCGAAAACTTACTGCATAAATATACACGCTTCGCTGTTACCTAAATACAGAGGTGCAGGTCCTATACAGTGGAGTATTCTTGACGGGGAAAAGGTTACGGGCGTTACCTCTATGATAATGGCAGAGGGGCTTGACACAGGCGATATGCTTATCAAGGCAGAGCTTGAGATAGGCGAAAATGAAACCGCTGACGAGCTTCACGACAGGCTTTCCGTGCTGGGTGCAGATGTGCTTCTGAAAACGGTTGACGCTATAAAGAAGGGTGATGTATGTCCCGAAAAGCAGGACGACACTCTTTCAAATTACGCTCCAAGGCTCACAAAGGAGCTTTGCCCTATTGATTTCAATAAGACGGCTTCTCAGATACACAATCAAATAAGAGGTCTTTCTTCATGGCCCTGTGCGGTTGCCGAGGTTGCAGGCAGACGTCTCAAGGTGTTCAGAAGCGAGCTTGACGGAATCCGTCACGGCGGTGCTCCCGGCGAGGTTTGCGACAAGGATAGGTTTACCGTTGTATGCGGCGATGGCTTCGGTATTACCTTTACCGAGGTTCAGGCTGACGGCGGAAAGAGAATGAAAACAGCGGATTATCTGAGAGGTAATAAGCTGTAAAAACGGAGGTTCTGTTATGTATTACTATGACAGTACGTTTATCATACTGATACCTGCGATCATATTCAGCCTTATTGCGCAGTTTATGGTCAAATCGACCTTTGATAAGTACAGCAAGGAAAGAAACAGCAGAGGTATCACGGGGGCTGACGCTGCCCGTGAGATACTTGACAGAAACGGTCTTTCACATATCCGAATTGAACGTGTAAGCGGAAGCCTTACAGACCATTATGACCCGAGAGCGAATGTTATAAGGCTTTCAGATGATGTTTACGGGAATGCTTCTGCGGCGGCTGTTGGTGTTGCGGCTCATGAGGCAGGTCACGCTGTTCAGTATGCGGTGGGGTATTCTCCCATAAAGCTCAGAAATGCTATTATTCCTGTTACACGCTTCGGCTCGGGTCTTTCAACTCCTCTTGTTCTTTTGGGTCTGCTGTTTTCAAGTGACCTTTTTATTACAATAGGAATACTGCTTTTCTGTGCAGTTGTGCTGTTTCAGGCGGTGACTCTCCCTGTGGAGTTTGATGCAAGCAACAGAGCGATAAAGTCGCTTCGTTCGGCACATCTGCTGGAGGACGACGAGCTTAACGGCGCAAGAAAGGTGCTTATTGCGGCGGCGCTGACATACGTTGCGGCAATGATATCCGCACTTCTCAGCCTTGTGCGTCTGCTGCTTATTGTCAACAGACGAAGAAGATAATTATTTCGGGGTGATATTATGCCGGCACGTCTTGCCGCTTACAAGCTGATTGAAAGAGTTGAGGGAAGCGCTTATTCCAATATCGCTCTTGACAGCTCATTCAGAGACAGCGCTCTTTCCGAGCGTGACAAGGCGTTTGCCGCCCGTATATTTTACGGAGTTACCGAAAGGCGGATCACACTTGAGTATCTGATTTCGGCATACTCCTCAAAGCCCCTTGCAAAGCTTGACAAGCAGGTAAGGATAACCCTTATGATGGGAGCTTATCAGCTTTTATATATGGACAATGTTCCCGATAATGCGGCTGTGAGTGAATCGGTGGAGCTGATAAAAAAGCTTAGAAAAAGCTCTGCTTCTGGTATGGTGAACGCTGTGCTCAGAAGCATTATCCGTGACGGGAAAAAGCTTCCTGAGATTAAAGGGGATAAATTCCGCAGAATGTCGGTGGAATACTCCTGTCCTGAGGAGCTTATCAGACGTGTATGGGAGGGTTACGGAGAGGAGAATACCGTTTCATTGCTTGAAAATGCTCTTCAGCCGTCTCTTTGCACATTAAGAGTGAATACGCTTAAAACAAGCGGAAAGGCTCTTGCGGAGAATATGCGCAGTCGTGGGATAGAGGCTCAGGTAAGCAAGCTTGACGAAAATGCGGTTATCTGTGAAAATCTAAGAGATGTGGAGAATGACAAGGATTTTATTTCAGGCAGATACCACGCTCAGGATTACTCTTCTCAGCTTTGCTGCAAGGCGGTTGACCCTCAGGCAGGGGAGACTGTGCTCGACCTTTGTGCGGCTCCCGGAGGAAAAACCTTTACTATGGCTGAAATGATGGAGAACACCGGACGGATAATCGCCTGTGAGCTTCATGAAAAGAGGACAGGGCTTATAAGGAAGGGCGCTGAGCGGCTTGGACTTGATATTGTTGAACCTGTTACCAATGACGCAAGAAAGCATAACGATAGTCTGCCGATGGCGGACAGGGTGCTTTGTGATGTTCCCTGCAGCGGCTACGGTGTTATAAGGGGAAAGCCCGAAATAAGGTATAAGCCTTTATCCGACGCTGACGGTCTTCCGAGAGTTCAGCTTGAAATTCTGGAGCAGGCGGCTGAATATGTTAAAAAGGGCGGAATACTTGTTTACTCTACCTGCACGGTGAACATTAACGAAAACGAAAGGGTCATTGAGGCTTTCCTTGAAAAGCACAAGGATTTTTCGGGAGATAGTTTTCCCGAGAAAATGGGAGATTTTTTCAAGGGCAAGTTTATGACTGCTGTTTTTGCAAAAGACTTCGGCGGTGACGGATTCTTCATCTGCCGAATGAGAAGGGAATGAGATTTTTGGAATCGGAAAAGCTTGATATTTTATCCCTGTCCCTTGATGAGATTATCATTGAGCTGGACTCAATGGGAGAGAAAAAATTCCGTGCGGAGCAGATCTTTAACTGGCTTCACATAAAAAAAGCAACCGATTTTTCAGAAATGTCTAATATTCCTTTGGAACTTCGTACAAAATTGACAGAAAAATTCTATATAAAACGACTAAATGTTGCCAAAAGGCTTGAATCTTGTATAGATAATACGATAAAATATCTTTATGAGCTTGACGACGGGAATCATATCGAGACTGTTCTGATGGATTACAAGCACGGAAACAGCATTTGTATCTCCACACAGGTGGGCTGCAAAATGGGCTGCAATTTCTGCGCTTCGACCATTGCGGGCTTCAGAAGAAATCTTACTCCGTCGGAAATGCTTATGCAGATATATCTTGCCGAAAAGGACAGCGGCCGTCATGTTGACAGCCTTGTGCTTATGGGTATCGGTGAGCCGCTGGATAATTATAACAATGTTGTAAGATTTCTGGAGCTGCTCAGCTCTCCCAAGGGCAGGAATATGAGTTTGAGACACGTTTCCCTTTCTACCTGCGGAATCGTTCCGAAAATCAGAAAGCTGGCTGAGCTACACACAGGGCTTACCCTTTCGGTTTCCCTTCATTCGGCAGACGATGAGAGAAGAAGCGAGATAATGCCTGTTAACCGTTCATGGAATATAAGCGAGCTTATTGGGGCATGCAGGGATTACATCAAGACTACAGGCAGGCGTATCTCTTTTGAATATGCGGTCATAAGCGGCGTGAATGATTCCGATGATGACGCAAAAAAGCTGGCAGGACTTCTTAAAGGAATGAACTGTCATATAAACCTCATTCCTGTGAATAAAATCAAAGAACGAAGCTACAGTGCTGACAGGAGATCCGTTGAGCGCTTTTCAAAGCGGCTTGAACAGCTGGGAATGAATGTTACTGTCAGGAGAACTCTGGGTACTGACATAAACGCCGCCTGCGGTCAGCTGAGACGGGAATATGAGATCTGATTCCGACAAGTGAGGTTGTCGGTTGATATATAAAATCGGCAGCTATGCCTTGTGAAAGGACTGAAAATTATGATGGTTTACATACACACCGACATCGGCAACGGTCGTGCGGAAAATCAGGACTGTGTTGACAGCGCTTATCTTGATAACGCTGTATTTGCTGTGGTGTGCGACGGAATGGGCGGCTCCAATGCAGGCAGAGAGGCCAGCAATCGTGCAGTCACCATCATAAAGGAAAGAATCGTCAAAAGCTACAGAAGTGATTATGACAGCAACAAAATAAGGAATCTTCTTGTGGCGGCTGTGAAAACCGCTAATGCCGTGGTGTATGAGCTGGGCACTACTGTTCCCGAATGGAATGGTATGGGTACTACCTGCGTTCTGAGCCTTGTCAAAGACGGTATCGTACATACTGTGAATGTGGGAGATTCAAGGGCTTATCTTGTAAGCCACGAGATAAGGCAGATCACCCGTGACCATTCTATGGTTATGAATATGTATGAGCGTGGCGATATTACCAAGGAGGAGCTGAAAAATCACCCCAAGCGTAATGTTATCACGAGAGCGGTGGGCGTTTGCGAGACTGTGGAGCCTGATTATTTTGAAACAGAGCTTCCTCAGAACGCTGCTGTTGTTCTCTGCTCGGACGGTTTGTCAAATTTCTGCGATGAGGGTGTTATCTTCCGAATGACTAAGGACATTCCTGCTGAGGAGCTTCCTCGTTCTCTGGTGGAAACCGCACTCAATAACGGCAGCGGCGACAACATTACCGCAGCGGTTATAAAGCAATGAATTATCTCAAGGCGACGTGAATGCCTGTTTTTATAGAATTTATTCGGAATTATTCCGATGTAAACTGGAGTGGATCAGATGGATAAGAATATCGGCAAAAGACTGGACGGGCGGTACGAGATAACCGAGCTTATCGGTATCGGCGGCATGGCTGACGTCTATAAGGCTACAGATCTGGCTGAGAACAGAACTGTTGCCATAAAAATACTGAAAAACGAATTTGCCGACAATGACGATTTTGTAAGACGATTCAGAAATGAATCCAAGGCGATCGCTGTTCTCAGTCATCCGAATATCGTAAGGATCTATGATGTGGGATTCAGCGAGCGTATTCAGTTTATTGTAATGGAATATATTGACGGTATCACCCTTAAAGAGTTTATGGAGCAGCAGGGTGTTCTGAAATGGAAGGATTCTGTTCATTTCATTATTCAGATACTGAGAGCTCTCCAGCACGCTCATGACAGGGGAATCGTCCACAGGGACATCAAGCCTCAGAATATTATGCTTTTCCCTGACGGAACAATAAAAGTCATGGACTTCGGCATTGCAAGATTTGCAAGAGAGGAAGGCAAGACAATATCCGACAAGGCTATCGGAAGCGTTCATTATATCAGCCCCGAACAGGCAAGGGGAGATATTACAGACGAAAAGAGCGACATTTATTCGGTAGGAGTTATGCTTTACGAAATGCTCACGGGCGTTAAGCCTTTTGACGCAGATACGCCTATTGCTGTTGCTCTTATGCATATGCAGAATGAGGCAAGACCTCCCAGAGCTATCAACAATACCATTCCCGAGGGTCTTGAATGTATTGTGATGAGAGCAATGCAGAGGGACGCTTCAAAGAGATATCAGTCTGCTTCCGAGATGATAAAGGATATTGAGGAATTCAAGCAGAATCCCAGTATCGTTTTTGAATACGGTTATCTGAAATCGGATAACACAGGGGCTGAGAAAACACAGTATTTCAAACGCCCCGAAGCGCCGTCAGCCGACGGACGTTCAGAGCCTCCCGCAAACAGATTCAAGGAGGAAGAACCTAAAAAGAAGCCAAAGAATGAGGTGAGTAAGACGAAACTCAAGAAATCTAAAGCTGATGTTTATGAGGACGAGGATATTGAGGATTACGATGATGATGAGGACGATGATGACAATACTGTTTCAAAATCCTCCTATTTCGTTGTTGCTCTTACTGCCATAGCTGCTGCGGTAGTTATTATTGCAGTTATATTTATTGCTATTGTTTTCCTTGATCAGTTCGGCAAAACTCAGACAACAGAGCCTATGGTAAATCTTGTGGGTCACGAATATCAGTACTGCAAGACCTACTATTCTGAATATTTCACTCTTTCTGTGGAAAAGGAGCAGTATGACGCTGAGATACCCAAGGGCTATATCATTTCCCACTCTCCCAAGGAGGGTTCGCCTATTGTACGAGGAAGCACAGAGGTCAAGGCGGTTGTCAGCAAGGGTCCTCAGATGGTGAATGTTCCCAACGTTTACTCATTGCCTGCAAATACTGCGGAAAGTATGATAAACGGAAGCAAGCTGAAGGTAAGCATTGTAATGCAGAACAGCGACGCTGAAAAGAATACCGTTATCAAGACTGAGCCTGAGAGAAATGCTTCGGTTGAGATCGATTCTACGGTTATCATGTATGTCAGCCTCGGTCCTGAAATTTATGACGTTATTATGCCTAACGTTGTAGGCACGAAAAAGGAAGAAGCACAGGCTAACCTTGAAAAGCTGGGCTTCAAGGTCCAGATAATCGAGAAGGATTCCGCTGAGGAGCTTGGAACTGTTATTGAACAGAGTATTCCCGCTCTTAATGCTGACGGACAGTCCAATATTGTTAATCCCAATCAGACGGTAACTCTTACCTGCAGTAACGGAAAAGCTCCCACACAGGCTCTTGATATAACCTTTGCTGTTCCCGACAAGCTGAGAGGAAAGGCTGTATTTACTGCTTATGTCGGCGGAAATATTGCAGGAACTATATCGGTTGATAACATTGGATATGTTTCCACAATATCCATTCCCGTTGAGGGCAGCGAAACTCAGAAAACAATTGTTGAGGTTGCCGATGACAAGGGCAATACTGAAATTCTCGGTGAGTACAATATTGATTTCAATACTCTAACGGTTTCTGAGGTAAACTTTGATAAGAATGTTCTTATCAAGCTGTTCGGTGTTGTTGAGGAAACTCAGACGGAAGCACCTGTTATCTTCCCCGAGCCCGGTCAGGATACAGTATTCTCAGACCCCTTCAATGACGCTGAGATAATTGAAAACAATGAATACGAGGACTGGTGGAACAGTATAGTTAACGGCTATTGATTTTATGCAGGCAGGTGAGGCGGTTGCTTTGCCTGCTTGTTTGATATGGAGAGATGTTGATGGATAACGGCATAAATGGACTGATAACCGAGTCGCTGGGCGGTCTATACACGGTTGAAGCAGATAACGGCGAGGTAATGAAGCTTAAAGCAAGGGGTATTTTCAGAAAGGACGGCTTTTCTCCCTGTGCGGGTGACAGATGTATTGTCAAAGATGGGGTCATCAGCGAGATACTTGAACGAAAAAATCATATTATCCGTCCCCCTCTGGCAAATCTTGATGTGATGGTTTTTGTGGTATCGACCTGTGAGCCTGCTCCGAATCTGACACTGCTGGACAAGTTTATTGCTGTATGCGAATACAAATCCATTGAGCCTGTTATCGCTGTTACTAAGGTGGATTTAAGGGAGAACAGCCGTATTCCCGAGATTTACGAAAAAATAGGCATTACGGTGGCTGTTTGCGATTATGAGGACGGCGGCGGTCTTGATATTATCCGTGAAAAGATAAGCGGACGGATATGTGCGTTCACAGGCAATACGGGAGCAGGAAAGTCCACGCTTCTGAATCATCTTGCTCCCGAGCTTGAGATTCAGACGGCAGAGATAAGCAAGAAGCTCGGCAGAGGACGGCACACTACAAGAACATCAAGGCTGTACAAGCTTTTCGGCGGATATGCGGCTGATACACCGGGCTTTTCAAGCTTTGAAACAATGCAGTATGCGGTCATATTCAAGGACAAGCTGAAATACTGTTTCAGGGAGTTTGATGAATACGAGGGCAAGTGCAGATTTGCGGACTGCTGTCATATCAAGGAAAAGGGCTGTGAGGTGCTTGAAGCGGTGAAAAGGGGGGAGATCTCACGTTCAAGGCACGAAAGCTATCTGGAGATGTTTGAGGAAGCAAAAAATATCAAGGAATGGGAGATTGTCGGAAAATGATATGTGTGATTTTCGGGGGTGCGGATATTGAGGATTACGGCAGAGTCAGTGTTCCCGACAGTGCTGTCGTTATTGCAGCTGACGGCGGCTACAGGCATTGTGTGAAGCTTGGGATAAAGCCTGATTGTATTCTGGGGGATTTTGACAGCAACTTGAATATTCTTCCCGATGACTGCGAGATAATCACAGCTCCCTGTGAAAAGGACGATACAGACCTGATGATGGCGGTCAAAAAGGCTTTTGATATGAGCTGCTGTGAAATAATTGTTTACGGTGCGGACGGCGGAAGAATGGGGCATACCTTTGCGGCTGTGCAGACGCTCTCCTATATTGAAAGTCACGGCGGCAATGGTCTTATTATCGGAAATGGCTTTGTTATGAGGGTATGCGGTGAGGGAGTTCACAGCTTTGCTGACGACGGGTTCAGCTATGTTTCGGTTTTTTCGCTTACAGACAGTGCTGAGATATGCGCAAATGGACTGAAATACAGCGGCGGGATAAAGCTTGTTTCGGATTTCCCTCTGGGAGTGAGCAATGAGTTTGCCGAAGAAAATGCCGAAATATCCGTGAGAAACGGAAAAATTCTTGTGATCCTTGAAAAATAGTGTGTCAAAATACGGTTTTCCGAATAATATGAACTGTAACAAACATTATTCGGAGGTGCTTTTATGAAAATGGTTGTGGTGAAAAGTCCTAAGCTGCTGGCGGGGATATTCAGGATAATTTTTAAAATTAAGAAAGAATCACCCGATTCCGAATGATCTCGGCTGCCGTTTCATACAATGTATGGGACGGCTTTTGTATTGGGGGTGGGGCAATGAAATGCTTGTTTTCAGAGCTGAGAGAAAAAGAGGTCATCAGCACATCGACAGGCGCAAGGATAGGCTTTATTGACGATATAGAATTTGATACGTCGTCAGGCTGTATAACATCGCTGGTTATCTATGGTCAGACAAGGCTGTTCGGACTTATGGGCAGAGAGGACAATGTTGTTATTTCCTGCTCAGATATTGAAAAAATCGGCGAGGATACTGTGTTGGTAAAGGTTGATAACGATTTGTTGTACAATTTGGATAAAAACAGAGTTAAAAAAATGTTTGAATAGTTAAAAATAACTATTGCAATCGGAGAAAGAATATGGTATAATATTAAAGCAATTCGCACGTCGGAGCTTTCGGCGGTGGTGTTTCCATTTTAGGAAATAAAAGCTGAGCTAAGCACGGCGGAGGAAAATTTTTATTTTATTAACCAGGAGGAATTTAAAATGGGCGTAGTATCAATGAAGCAGCTTCTCGAAGCAGGCGTACACTTTGGTCACCAGACAAGAAGATGGAACCCTAAGATGGCTCCCTACATCTTCACAGAAAGAAACGGTATCTATATCATCGACCTTCAGAAGACCGTTAAGAAGCTTGACGAGGCTTATGCTTTCATCAAGAGCGTTGCTGAGAACGGCGACAGCGTACTTTTCGTAGGTACAAAGAAGCAGGCAGGCGATTCCGTTAAGGAAGAGGCTCTCCGTGCAGGCGCTTACTATGTAAACGCAAGATGGCTCGGCGGTATGATGACCAACTTCAAGACCATTCAGAGAAGAATCGCAAGACTTGAGCAGCTTCACGCAATGCAGGAGGACGGTACTTTCAACCTTCTTCCCAAGAAGGAAGTTGTTAAGCTTGAGCTCGAGATTGAAAAGCTTGAGAAGTATCTCGGCGGTATCAAGGATATGAAGAAGCTCCCCGGCGCTCTCTTTATCGTAGATCCCCGCAAGGAGAAGATCGCAGTTGCAGAGGCTAAGAAGCTCGGTATCCCCGTTGTAGCTATTGTAGATACAAACTGTGATCCTGATGATGCTGACTATGTGATCCCCGGCAATGATGATGCTATCAGAGCTGTTAAGCTTATTGCAGGTGCAATGGCTGACGCTATCATCGAAGGCAGACAGGGCGAGCAGCAGGCTGCTCAGGCTGATGAGGCTTCCGAGGAAGAAGCAGCTGAGTAATTATATATAATAATTATTGCAGATTCGGGCAGACTTTATAAATATAATGTCTGCCCATATTTCGATATGATATAAAATTTTACAGGAGGAATTTAATATGGCAAAGGTTTCACCTTCCGAGATCAAGGAACTTATGAAAGCAACAGGCGTTGGTATGATGGACTGCAAGAAGGCTCTCGAAGAGGCAGAGGGCGATACTGAAAAGGCTGTTAACCTTCTCAGAGAAAAGGGTCTTGCTACTCAGGCTAAGAAGAGCGGCAGAATAGCTGCAGAGGGTATTGTTACTTCTGTTGTTGAAGGCAATGTAGGTGCAGTTGTTGAGGTTAATATCGAAACAGACTTCGCTGCTAACAATGATGAGTTCAAGGCTTTCGTTGCAGCTGTTGCAAAGACTGTTATCGAGAAGAATCCTGCTGATGTTGATGCACTTAAGGCAGCAACAATCAGCGGCGGTGATAAGACTGTTGAGGAGGCACTTCAGGATCTCTTCATCAAGATCAGAGAGAATATGGTTATCCGTCGTTTTGTAAGACTCGAGGGTGTTCTTGTTCCTTACGTTCACGGCGGCGGAAGCATCGGTGTTATGGTTAAGCTTGATACCGATCTCCCTGCTGACAAGGCTTATGAGGTTGGTAAGGACTGCGCACTCCAGGTTGCTGCTATGAATCCTGCTTACCTTAACAGAGATGCTGTTCCCGCTGAGGTTCTCGAGAACGAAAAGACCATCATTATGGCTCAGATGGCTGAGGATCCCAAGATGGCTTCCAAGCCCGAGCAGGTAAGAGCTAAGATCGCAGAGGGTAAGGTTGGCAAGTATTATTCTGAGAACTGCCTCCTTGAGCAGGCTTTCGTTAAGGACGACAAGGTATCCGTTGGCAAGTACGTTGAGAATGCTGCTAAGGCTCTCGGCGGCAAGATCGAGGTTGCTGAGTATGTTCGTTTCGAGAGAGGCGAAGGCGTTGAGAAGAAGGTTGACAACTTCGCTGAGGAAGTTGCAGCTATGGCTAAGGGCAACGGCTGATTTTAATGAATAATTCAAAGGGTTCTCCGTGTGAGAACCCTTTTTTTATCTGAGTGTACAGACAGTAAAACGGTCAGAAACGAGATGACCGTTTCTGACCGTAATATCTTAGCTTATCGGCGATTCTTTTCCGCCGTACATATATGCAAGGGTTTTTGATATCTCAACGGGGTCTGTAACAGGGGTGGGCTGCCAATTATTGTGCTCACCGCCGTAAACATAAAATGGAATAAAGCTTTCCTCCTGAGATATGTACGCACCGTTTTCATCAAAATTGAAGGTCTCTGTAAAAATGACTGTCCTGTTTTCGGGAAGCCTGCTGCCGCCGTAACAGAAGTTACCGAGGGAATATATAATATCCACTCCGTTATATGTTTCCATTGGTCTTAAAACGTGAGGGTGCGAGCCGACAATAAGGTCAACGCCCATATCAGCATATTTGTGACAAAGCTCTGTAAGCCAGTCCTCAGGGATGTGCTCCTTTTCGGTGCCGCCGTGGAAAAACAGAATCTGAATGTCGCAATTCTCTTTAAGCTCCTCTATTTTAGGCGTAACGATAGGCTCATAATTCGTTCCGAACATATTTACGCAGAGTATGCCGAATTTAACATCGTCCTTTTCAACGTAAATAGGGTGGTCTGCATCGCCCCACAGTATCCCTGCTTCTTCAAGTGCGTCGGCTGTATCATTGTAGCCCTTTGTGCCATAGTCCATTGTATGATTGTTTGCAATGGAAACCATATCTATTCCGCCGCTTTTAAGTATCTGCGCATTGCTTGTGGGGGCTTTGAACCAGAAGGCTTTGCCGTTCTTGGCTGTTCTGGAAAGATTTCGGTCTGTAAGCACAAACTCATTGTTGGTCATTACAAAATCGCTGTCCTCATAATAGGGGAGAGCTTTTTCAAGAAAATATTCCGCAGGCTTTTTCTTAGAGTATTCTATAAAGGTATCATTTCTTGTATCACCTGCATTCGTGGCAAGAAGGCAATCACCAAGGAATGTGAAGGTAACGCTTTTCCCTTTGGTAAGTGACATTTCCTTGTCGGAAACAGGTTCTGTAATAATCTCTGTTACAGTTGCAGCTTCGGTGACAGCTTCTGTTGAAACCGTCTCTGCAGCAACCTCGGGTGCAGTATTCGTTTCATTTCCTGTTCCAAGGCGAGTACAGCCGTAAAGTATTGCTGCGGAAACAACAGCAAAGCTTACAGTAAGTCGTTGTATATTCATTCTGTTACATCTCCGTGATTTTTGTTCTGTTGGTCAGTTTCTTGCTGACATATCTATCTGATTTACATTATATCACTTACATAAATGAAAATCAAGTTAAAATTTGGTTACAATTACAAACAGGTATATAAATTTCTTGACAAATCGCATAATTGTGGTATAATAAACAGGTAACGATAATTCAGGGGGCTTGTTTATTTTATGGCAAGTAATGTAACTTATAAGTATATTAAGCAGAATCCCGATATTCACACATATATAAAAAATGCTGATGCGGCTGTTGAGGCTCAGGGCTATACGGAACATTCCTTTGCACACGTTGAAAAGGTGGCTGAGTATGTCAAGATGATACTCGAAGGGCTTGACTGCGACGACAGAAAGGTCGAGCTTGGAATGATAGCTGCCTATCTGCACGATATTGGCAATGTTATAAACCGTGTTGACCACGCTCAGAGCGGTGCGGTCATGGCGTTCAGACTTCTTGACAATCTCAATATGCCTGCTGATGAGATATGCGATATCATTTCAGCTATCGGAAATCACGATGAGGGAACTGCTCAGCCGCTAAATGCCATCACAGCTGCGCTTATCATTGCAGATAAAGCTGATGTGCGCCGAAGCAGAGTAAGAAATATCGGAGACCTTGCCCTCGATATTCACGACAGAGTGAATTTTGCGGTGGAAAGCTCCAATCTCAGTTTCAGTGAGGATAAAAAGGAGCTTATTCTTGAGCTTACCATTGATAACAGAATATCCTCGGTAATGGAGTATTTCGAGATTTTTATGAAAAGAATGATACTTTGTAAGAAATCCGCAGATTTTCTCGGTGTAAGATTCAGACTCAGAGCAAATGGCTCAGATCTTGTCTGAGTTTCGGGAGGGGCATAAGTATGCAGACGATACCATACATCGGATTCAGCCTGTATCAGTTGTTTCTGATGTTTTGTTTCTGGAGCTTTATAGGCTGGTGTGTTGAGGTCGTTGACATGACCTATGAAACGGGAGAGTACCAGAACAGAGGTTTCCTTAATATGCCGATATGTCCTATAGAAGGCTTCGGTGTAATAATGGTCGTGATATTTTTCAGACCCATAAGTCATACGGTTTTTCCGCTTTTTATAGCTTGTACAGTTTTGTGTACAGCTCTTGAATACTTTGTGGGCTGGCTTTTTGAAAAGCTTTTCCATGCAAGATGGTGGGATTATTCCCATATGAAATTTAATTACAAGGGTCTTATTTGCTTGAGAAATTCCCTGTTTTTCGGTGCGGGCTGTGTTATCTGCATAAGATATGTTCAGCCTATGGTCATAAAGGCTATCGACGCTATTCCCATTAAGGCAGGTATGGTGATAGTTGTTATTATGGCTATCCTCATTGCTGTGGATACAGTCATCTCGGTAATGGCGGTAAAGAAGCTTAACGAGAGATTCAGACGAATTGACGAAATATCTGAGCTTATGCTTTCGGGGTCTGTAAAGGTCGGCATGAAGCTTGCTTCAGGTACACTGAAGGTCAAAACCAACGTTGATAAGATAATTGACGTTAAAGATAATGTAGTGGAAAAAGTTCAGGATATGAACGCTGCTAATATGGATAAGCTTAAAAGCGAGTACAGCCGCCTTGTCGAGGAGAAGGACGCTTTTACAGAAAGACTTGCAAAAACACTTATCAAGCATAGGTATTCCAAGTCGCTTGTTGCTGTTAAAAACAGAATAAAAGGCAAGCTTACGGAGCTTACAAGCAGTTCGGACGATGAGGAATAACTACGGTCAAATTCATCAAAAATTCATTTGATTATCTGTTGACTTTAGTATAAAAATATGGTATAATATTCATTGTGATGGCAACCTGTTTGTCGGTTTCCTTTGTTCGGCAGGGCAGCTTGAATTTGATATTTACCGTGCAGATGTATTTATTACATAGCCAAACGGTTTTATATGAGCTTTCAAAACTGTCTGTCGTATTCGGCAGACAGTTTTTTGTTGGGATCAAATTCGGAAAGGACTGGTTTTATGAGAACTCTGTACAAGAATCTTACTGTTTACAGCGAGAATGATTCTGTTAAGGCTGATATTCTCGTTGACGGAGAGCTTATTTCCCGTGTGGGGGAGAATATAACCGAAGAAGCCGACCTTGTTTATGACTGCTCAGGGCTTTCGGCTTTTCCTGCTCTTTGCGACATTCACGTTCATTTCAGAGATCCCGGGCTTACCTACAAGGAGGATATTGTATCGGGTTGTGCGGCGGCAGCAGCAGGCGGATTTACTGCAGTTGCGTGTATGCCCAATACCAAGCCGGTATGCGACAGTGCTGAAACTGCTTTGTATATGACTGAAAAAGCTGCTCCGACAGGTGTAAAGGTATATCCCGTATGCTCTGTGACAAAAGGTATGATAGGAGCAGAGCTTTCTGATTTTGATGAATATATTAAGGCAGGCATCAAGATGATCTCCGATGACGGCAGACCTGTGGAAAACGCAGAGCTTATGCGAAAGACGCTTGAAATGACCAATTCAAACGGAATGCTGGTTGCTTCTCACTGCGAGGATCTTGCCATAATCAACAGCGGGATCATGCATAAGGGCAAGGTTTCCGAAGCCCTTGGCGTAAAGGGTATGGACAGAGCCTCGGAGGACAGCATTACAGCTCGTGAAATAGCCCTTGCAGATTCCTGCGGCGCAAGGATACACATCTGCCACGTTTCCACCAAGGGCAGTATTGAGATAATCAGGGACGCAAAGAAAAGAGGAATAAAGGTCACCTGTGAAACCGCCCCCCACTATTTTATGTTTACCGAAGAAAAGCTTCTTGACCGTGACGCTGACTGCCGTATGAATCCCCCTCTGAGAGAGGCTTCCGATGTGCTTGCGGTGCTTGAAGGCGTAAGAGACGGCACGGTTGACTGCATTGTTACCGACCACGCTCCCCACAGCCCCGAGGAAAAGGCTGATTTTCTTACAGCTCCTAACGGTGTTGTCGGTTTGGAGACATCATTTGCCGCATCATATACAGCACTTTGCAAAAACGGAGGACTTCCCGTTACAAAGCTTGTGACACTTATGTCAGCCGCTCCGAGAAGGCTTCTGGGTATTGACGAAGCTGTTATAAAGGAGGGCGCAAGGGCTGAATTTATGATAGCGGACCTTAACAGAGAGTGGACGGTTGACCCGTCGGAATTTGCGTCAAAATCACGCAACAGCGTATTCAAGGGAGAGACCCTCACGGGAAAGGTAGTGCTTACCGTTTCCGCAGGCAGGGAAATATATAAAAATCCGTCAGTAATCAAAAGGAGTGATAGTATGTCATTTGACAGACTTATTGAAAAAATCATTGAAACACAGAATCCTACCGTTGTGGGTCTTGACCCCAAGCTTGAATATATCCCCGAATTTATCAAGGATAAGTGTGTGGCAAAGCACGGTGCAGGTCTTAAAGCTGCTGCAGCGGCTCTCTATAAGTTCAACAAGGGAATAATCGACGCTGTGTGCGATGTTGTCCCTGCAGTAAAGCCTCAGGCGGCTTACTATGAAATGTACGGCTACCACGGCGTAAAGGCACTTTACAAGACCATCAGATACGCTCAGTCCAAGGGAATGTATGTTATCCTTGACGGCAAGCGCAACGATATAGGCGCAACTATGGAGGCATATTCCTCCGCATATCTCGGCTCTACAGACGTATTCGGCGACAGGACAGCCGCATTCGGAGCTGATTCCCTTACAGTAAACGGTTATCTCGGTACTGACGGAATTGCACCTGCACTTAAAACAGGCGGCAGTATATTCGTTCTTGTAAAAACATCAAACAAATCCTCGGGAGAGCTTCAGGACAGACGTCTCTGCGACGGAAAGACTATCTACGAAACTATGGGCGATATGTGCGAAAAGTGGGGTGCGGACAACATCGGCAGCTATGGCTATTCCGCTGTGGGCGCTGTTGTAGGTGCAACCTATCCCGCAATGCTTGCTGAAATGAGAGAAAAGCTTCCTCATACCTTCTTCCTTGTTCCCGGCTACGGTGCACAGGGCGGCGGTGCAGAGGGTGTAGCTGTGGGCTTTGACAAGAATGGTCTGGGTGCTATAGTTAATTCCTCCAGAGCGGTAATGTGTGCATACAAGAAGGAAGGCTGCGACGAAAGAGAATATGCGGCAGCGGCAAGACGTGAGGTGCTCAGAATGAAGGAGGATATTACATCTCATATACCTCCAATCAAGGCTCCCGAAAGCAACTGACAGAATAAAGGGGTAAGCATATGACAGAGCTTGAAGAAAAGACGATACGTGAGTATAATTACGCCGAGAATCAGGAGCGTATGAAGGCTGTAAGCAAGAATATGCAGATCGCCAGACACTATAATTTCTATTTTAATCTGATTATGATATTCGTAAGCGTATTCGGTGTTTATCTGTGGCTGTGCTACACAAATGCAGGAATAAAAATGGCGCTTACTCTTGCCGAGGAGATAGGAACTATTTCCTTCCCTTGGTATGGCGCAACGCTGTTTATTACTCCGCCCATAGCCGTGATGAGTTACTTTGCGGACGTTTATCTTAACAAAAAGCTGACAATTGCTTCTATGATACTGTATCTGATACTGCTTCTGTTTTCACTTACAAATCTGATTTTCAGGTATGAGCCTATGGCGATTATGGGAATGTTCCTGCTCATATTTTATTCTGTTGCAGGACTCTGGACAGAGGATTTTGCTCTAAGAAGCTACAAGGAACTTGATTATCTGAAAACGCAGGAGGGCTTTCCCGATTTCAACTATGGCATTGAGCAGGACAGACATTCGAGATTTGTAAAATACCGTGAGGCATGGCTGAAAAAAGGAAAGAAGCAGGATTATTACACAGATAACGAGCGTCCTGTTACAGAATTTGCTGTTGTTCCTGCGGTGCAGGACGGCAGAATGGACGGTATCAGCGTTGATTCGGCAACCTGCGACGAATGGTTTGATAACAGCTCCTCCGAACCGAAAAATAAGCCCGAGACAGCTGAAACAGAGTTTGATATGGATTATCTTGAAGCAGACCCCGAAATGCTTCCCGACAATTCAGAATATGTGATAGATGATGTAAGGCGTAAGCCGTTATAATGAAAGGACGGTCGTAAGAATGAAATACACACAGGGTATTTACCCTATAATCCGAAAAAAAGCTGTTGCCGCAGAGATATACGATATGACTATCAGCTGTCCCGATGTTGCGGCTGCAGCTATGTGCGGTCAGTTTGTAAATATCAAGGTTGACGGCTTTATGCTCCGCAGACCTATTTCCATATGCGGTATAGACAAGGAAAAAGGAACTCTGCGTATCATATTTGAGGTAAGAGGTAAGGGAACAAAGGCTCTTTCACAGCTTTCCGAGGGTCAGCTTGTGGATATAGTTGCTCCTCTTGGCGGCAGAGGCTTTGAGCTTCTTGAAAAGGATAAAAAGGCTGTGATAATTGGCGGCGGAATCGGAAATCCTCCTATGCTCCCAATTGCACAGCATTACGGTAAGAATGCCGTTGTAATAAGCGGCTTCAGAAATGCTTCTGCGGTTATTCTTCAGCAGGATTTCAAGGAAAGCGGCGCTGAAACCATACTCTGTACAGATGACGGTTCGGCAGGAAGAAAGGGCTTTGTAACAGACGCTCTCGCAGACTGTCTGAAAAAAGAGAAGCCTGATATTATCTATGCCTGCGGTCCTTCGGTAATGCTCAAAAGAATAATCGAGCAGGCAAAGAATGCAGGTGTAAGATGTCAGGTATCTCTGGAGGAAAGAATGGGCTGCGGTGTTGGCGGCTGTCTGGTCTGCGTTTGCAGAACCATAAGAGACGGAGAGGAATACTATGCCCACGTCTGCAAGGACGGTCCTGTTTTTGAGGCAGAGGAGGTGCTTTTCGATGACTGATATGACAAGGCTGGGTATTGATTTTGCAGGAGTTCACTTCAAGAACCCCATTGTTCCCGCATCGGGTACATTCGGCTACGGAAAGGAATTTGAGGAGTTCTATCCTCTTTCCGAGCTTGGAGGGATCTCTGTAAAGGGTACAACAGGTTCAAGAAGAAACGGCAATCTTCCCCCAAGGATCGCAGAAACTCCCTCGGGAATGCTTAACAGCGTAGGACTCCAGAATCCCGGGATCGACCACTTTATCGCCGAGGAGCTTCCTTATCTTAAAACAAAGGATACTGTTGTAATAGCAAATATTGCAGGCTCTGACGCTGATGAATACAGAACTATTGCCGAAAAGCTTGATAAAACCGATGTTGATATGATAGAGGTAAACATTTCCTGTCCTAACGTTAAGGCAGGCGGTGCGGCATTCGGAGTTTCCTGCGATGGTGCGGCTCAGATAACAAAAATCGTCCGCAGTGCAACAAAAAAGCCTGTTATGATGAAGCTTTCGCCCAATGTAACAAGCATAGCCGATATTGCAAAGGCGTGCGAAGCTGAGGGGGCAGACGCTGTTTCTCTTATAAATACACTTCTTGGAATGAGAATAGATATCCGCACAGGCAGACCTGTTCTCCATAATAATGTGGGCGGTCTTTCGGGACCTGCCGTATTCCCTGTGGCTGTGAGAATGGTATGGCAGGTTGCTAATGCGGTAAATATCCCCGTATGCGGAATGGGCGGCGTTTCAAGCTGGGAGGACGCAGTTGAGATAATGATGGCAGGCGCTTCTCTTGTTCAGGTCGGTGCAGCCATATTCAATGACCCTATGACACCTGTGAAAATTACTGAGGGTCTATCCGAATACTGCCGCACAAAGGATATTATGCTGAAGGATATTGTAGGAGCTGTGAAGCCGTGGTAAGGATATATCTTGTCCGTCATGCAGAGGCAGAGGGCAATGTAAAGGAATTTTTTCAAGGCAGGACAGATACCGAGGTAAGCGAAAAAGGCTTGCGTCAGCTTGACTGTCTTGCCGAAAGATTCAAGGATATAGAAATCGAAGCGCTGTATTCAAGCCCCCTTAAAAGAGCTATGGCAACAGCTGAGGCAGTCAACAGGCATCACGGTCTGCCTATAGTAACCGACAGCGATATCGTCGAGATAAACGGCGGTGACTGGGAAGGCGTGAAGTGGGCAGAATTTCCCGAAAAATTCCCTCGTGAGATAAAGCTGTGGAAAGAGGAAATAAATCACTTTACCGCACCAAACGGCGAATCCACAAAGCAGGTCTATGACCGTATGGCGTCAGCAATGAAGCGCATTGCCGCAGAAAACAACGGAAAAACCATTGCTGTGGTTTCTCACGGAATGGCAATAAAAGCGTATCTTACTTATGCAGGCGGCATTGAATGGGAAAACTACACAGACCCCGGCTGGTCGGACAATACGGCGGTATCTCTTATAGAATACAGCGACACCCTTGTTCCGTCCATTGTATTCAAAAATGACAGCTCACATCTGACAGACGGATTGTCAACTCTTGCGGTTTCCGAATGGTGTAAGGACGAGCTGTCGGAGGAATAATTTTGAAAGGAACAGGCAGACTATGAAAATAATGAGCGTGGATTTCGGCGACAGCAGAACAGGGATAGCTGTGTGCGATAAGAGTGAGTTTCTGGCTTCTCCGCTTACGGTCATATTTGAAAAAAACTTTGAGCGCTGTCTTGAAAAAACCGCAGAGCTTGCCAAAAATGAGCAGGCTGAGCTTATTGTCGTGGGTTTTCCCAAGAATATGAACAATACCATAGGCGAAAGAGCGGAAAAATGCACTCTGTTCGGCGACAGGCTTCGTGAGATGACGGGTACAGAAGTGGTTATGTGGGACGAGCGCTGTACAACCGTTTCCGCTCATAATTATCTTAATGAGGTAAATGTAAGAGGGAAAAAGCGTAAAAATGTCGTTGATGCGGTTGCAGCGGTAATTATCCTTGAAAGCTATATGGCATACAGAAAAAATAATATTTCCGCAGAAAACAAATCATAAAATATGCAAAAAGTCAAGACGGCAATATTAACAAAATTGTCGTCTCTTTTTGTAATAGGGTGCAGTTGACAAGCTGTGTAAAATGTTATATACTATAATTTAGTGTGTTATAGCTTATACTATCAACATGATTATTCAGAAAGACGGTTGAAATATGATTACTCATATTGTTAAGAGAGACGGAAGAAAAGACCCGTTTAATATAGAAAAAATCGCAAAGGCGATTTATAAAGCGGCGGAAGCTGTTGGCGGAACTGATTATAATGCTTCAATGGAGCTGGCGGTAAAGGTTTGCGGACTTTGCGAGGAAAAGTACGGAAATATGAGCACTCCCACTGTTGAGCAGATACAGGACCTTGTGGAAAAGGTTCTTGTTGAGGAGGGTCACGCAAAAACGGCAAAGGCATATATTCTTTACCGTTCCGACCGCACACGTTCAAGGGAAATGAATACCCGTCTGATGAAAATATACGAAAATCTCACCTTCAAGTCCGCAAGGGACAGCGACATAAAGCGTGAGAATGCCAATATCAACGGCGATACAGCTATGGGTATTATGTTCAAGTACGGCTCGGAGGGCGCAAAGCAGTTCTTCGGAATGTACGTTATTGACCCGAGGATATCCAAGGCTCATGATGAGGGCGATATTCATATTCACGATATGGATTACTATACCCTCACCGCAACCTGCTGTCAGATAGACCTTATCAAGCTTTTCAGAAACGGCTTTTCCTCGGCTCAGGGGCATTTCAGAGAGCCACAGGATATATCATCATACGCCGCTCTTGCCTGCATAGCTATTGAAGCGAATCAGAATGAGATGCACGGAGGTCAGAGCGTTCCAAATTTTGATTATGCAATGGCTCAGGGAACTGCCAAGACCTACAGAAAAAAGTATAATGATAATATGGCTCGCTGTCTGGAGCTTCTCTGCGGTATTGAAAACGGACATAAAGTTGCCGAAAAAATTTCCTCGGAAATATTTTCAGAGAAAAATATTTATCCCGTGCTTGATAATAATAACGGATATAAGGAAGCAGAGCTTGAAAAGCTTTTTGAATATACCGACAGAGAAACCGCAGAGCGTATTCAGAAAGCCTGCGTAAAATCTGCTGAGGAGGATACTGACAAGGCTGTTTACAGCGCTATGGAAGCATTTATCCATAATCTTAATGCAATGAACAGCCGTGCGGGAGCGCAGCTGCCGTTCTCGTCCATAAACTACGGTACTGACACATCAGCCGAGGGCAGAATGGTAATAAAGAATATCCTGCTTGCAAACGAAGCAGGTATCGGCGACGGCGAAACTCCCATATTCCCCATACACATTTTTAAGATAAAGGAAGGCATAAACTATAATCAGGAAGATAAAAACTATGACCTGTTCAAGCTTGCCTGCCGTGTTTCTGCAAAAAGACTTTTCCCGAATTTCTCTTTTATCGACGCTCCCTTCAATCTGAAATATTATAAGGCAGGGGATTATAACACGGAGATCGCCACAATGGGCTGCCGTACAAGAGTAATTGGAAACAGCTATGACCCTTCCCGTGAAATTGTTACAGGCAGAGGAAATCTCAGCTTTACATCTGTAAATCTGCCCCGTCTTGCCATAAAAGCAAACGGAAATGTGGGCGCATTTTTCGACAGCCTTGAAGAAGTGATGGATATGGTCTGCGAGCAGCTTATGCACAGATACCGTATTCAGGCGCAGAAAACCGTAAGAAACTTTCCTTTTCTGATGGGTCAGGGTGTGTGGATAGATTCCGATAAATTAAGCCCCGATGATACTGTGGGCGAGGTTTTAAAGCACGGAACTCTGTCAATGGGCTTTATTGGTCTTGCAGAGTGCCTGACTGCTCTTATCGGAAGCCATCACGGCGAATCCGAGGAAGCACGTTCTCTCGGTATGGAAATAATCACCCGAATGAGAAAGCGTATGGACGAGGAAACTATTCGCACGGGAATGAATTTCTCTCTCCTGGCAACGCCTGCCGAGGGGCTTTCGGGCAGATTTGTCCGTATTGACAGAAAGAAATTCGGCATAATAAAGGACGTGACCGATAAGGACTATTATACAAATTCCTTCCACGTTCCCGTTAACCACAAGCTCAGTGCATTTGAGAAAATAAAGATCGAAGCTCCTTACCATGAGCTTACCAACGCAGGTCATATAAGCTATGTAGAGCTTGACGGAGACCCGCTCAACAATCTTGATGCATTTGAAAAGATAGTCAGATGTATGAAGGAATCGGGAATCGGCTACGGCTCTATAAATCACCCTGTTGACCGTGACCCTGTATGCGGTTACACGGGAATAATAGGCGATGTCTGCCCCAGATGCGGCAGACGTGAGGAAGAACATTATTATGTTCACGAAAGGATCAGGCGAATTGGAGCAAAATAATGAAGTCATAATAATGACAGCAGGTCTGAAAAACGATTCTATAGTAGATGGTCCGGGGATTCGTCTGACTGTATTTGTGCAGGGCTGTCCTCACAGATGCAAGGGCTGTCACAATCCCCAGACTCACGATTTTAACTGCGGAACGCCCGTAACTGCCGATGAAATAATGGAGCTGATTTCATCAAATCCGCTTCTTGACGGAGTTACATTCAGCGGGGGAGAGCCCTTCTGTCAGGCGGCTGCTCTTGCCGAGATAGGAAAGCGTATCAGAGAAAAGGGATATAATATAATAACTTATACGGGCTATACCTATGAGCAGCTGATGTCAGGGGCGACGGAAGAAAACGGCTATATGAAGCTTCTGAGCGTTACCGATCTTCTTGTTGACGGACCTTATATTGAATCGCAGAGCAGTCCCGACATCAGATTCAGAGGAAGCGCCAATCAGCGGATAATAGACGTTAAGCGTTCCCTTGCGGAAAACAAAGCCGTAACGGCTGATATATAAAAAATAAAGGAGACAGCATTATGTCAAGAGCGGTTTATCTTATTTCAGCACTTGCAATGCTGTTTTTCTGCGCCTGCTCAGACAAGGACGAGGGTGCAGACGGTGAATTTTATGCAGTAATTTCCCGAAATCCCGAAAATCTTGACCCTCAGATGGCAATGGACAGTCAGTCTATGACAGTTATCCGAAACACATATGCCCTTCTTATGGATACAGACGGCGACGGACGGCTCATAAACGGCTCAGCCGAAAGCTACAGCGTATCTTCTGACGGACTTGTCTATACATTCAAGCTCCGTGACGGGCTGTGCTGGTTCGGCTATGACGGCAGAAACGGAGTCCCTCTTACCGCATACGACTATGAATATGCATTTCAGAGGATTTTTGACCCCGATACCCATTCGCCTTATACCGAGCTGTTTTCAGCAATAAAAAACAGTCGTGCGGTATACGGAAAAGTGAAATCTATATCAGAGCTTGGTGTAAAGGCAGCAGATGAAAAAACGCTTGTAATAGAGCTTGAAAGCCCCGACTGTGATTTTCTTAAGCTGCTGTCACATACCGCATCCGCTCCCTGCAATAAGGAGCTTTTTCTCTCCACACAGGGGCGTTACGGTCTTTCGGCGGCAGACTGCTATTCCTGCGGAGCATTTTATCTCAGCGACTGGAACTATGACCCATATTGGAATGACAACCACATTACCCTTGAAAGGATAAACTGCAATTCGACAGAGGGCTATAAAACATATCCCAGCCTGATAAATCTCGAAATAACCTCAGATAGACAGGCACAGGAGAAAAAGTCAAATTTCAAGACTGATGCATACATTTCCGATTCTTTTGCACATTATGACAAAGAAACCGCCAAAGACTATGAAATAAAGGAATATGTAAACGAAAGCAGCTGTCTGTTTCTGTCAGCGGATTTTGAGCCTTTTTCGGATAAGAATGTCCGTAAAGCCCTTTATTCCTCAATCGGCAGAGAAACTCTGAAAGAAGCTCTTTCCGAGGATTCGGTCTATTCGGACAATATTATTCCGCCGTCAATAACCGTTTCAAACAAAAGCTTCCGAGAGCTTTTTCCGTTGACTGAAAGAACATTTTCGGGCAGTAAGAGTCTTTGGAAAAATATGCTCGCTGAATATCCGTCGATTGATTTTAACAGCAGTACACTGCTTGTGTCCGACGAGCTTAATTCTCAGCCGCTTTCCTATGCGATTACAGCCGATTTTCAAAAGGAGCTTGACCTCTATTGTCAGGCAGTGTTTATGAATGAATCGGATTACCGCAAGGCATTGTCGGCAGAGGAGCATATTTTAAGCATTGATACCGTTGACTGTGGTGTAAACCTTTCCGAAGCCTTTCTTGAAGCGGTATATGAACGAAGCGGATATGAGGATTCTGAGTTTGAAGCTATGCTTTCCCAAATCAGGCAATGTCCCGACCTTAACACAAAAAAGGATATGGTAAGCAAGGCAGAGAATTATCTGATCGACAACGCATATGTTCTGCCCCTTTCCTTTGAAAAAAAATATCTGCTTACACTTAAAGATACCCGTGATATTTATTACGACCCATACACCGAAACAATGCTTTTTAAATATGCCAAAAAGGACTGACGAAGAATACTTCGGCTCACATTACATCAAACGTAATGTGAGCCGATTTTCGTCTAAATCATTCACCCGAAGAATTTACAATAAATCCATAAGCGCAGTGATAAGCATATTCCCTTGTAACATAAGCATTGGGATAGAATTTTCCGTCCTTTCCGCCGTCAACAGCGCCCATACCGTATGCTAAAGCCGCATAGCCGATATTCTTGTCATTGTCCTTTACGTCAGTAAACGGGGATTTGAAAATAGAGGAGTATTTTGCAACATTCTCAATTCCCGCAGCCCTTGTAAATTCCTTTGCAAGCTCCATTCTTGTAAGATAACCGCCGTCCTTGGAAGCGGTATTGCCTGCCGCATTATCATTTAACGGCATAGGTTCATAGCCGTAGCCTGTTAAAATATCCAGAAGCTTGTTCATTTCATTTCGTGTGATCTTTTCATCGGGATTAAACTTATTTCCGTCAAAAATTCTCACATTATGCTCATACAAAGCCTCAATTTCCTTTTTATAAGGAGAATCCGCTATATCCGTATAAGGACAGCTGTCGGAGGTTTTTGCGGCTGAAACAGTTTCCTTGCCGTAATAGTCACAGAGCTTGCCGTTCACAGCATTTAAAGTCCAGTCGGGCATTGTGTATTCAAGATATGTGTGTGGATTTGATGTAAGGTCAAGGAATCCGTTGTAGCCCAGAGTCATATCCTGCTGCTTGCAGAGAAGCTCCAGAGCAGTTTCCTTGCTGATAACAAGCCCGTCACCGAAATCAACATTCCTGTCGTGACAGCTTCTTACAGAGCTGACCTTTCCCGAGCCTGTCACAGTTATGATAATGTAGTTTTGCGAAACCTGAATGTTGTTTGCATATCTGTTATAAACAAATTCACGGCTTGTTTCCTTGTATTTGCCTTTGCTTTTCAGCGGTGCTGTATTCTCCGAATCTGCCCTGTATTCTCCCGAAATATCACCGAAATAGTATTTCAGAGCTTCATCGGCAATAGAATTTGCCTTCTTGACAGATATTTCCTTTGAACTGCTGTCATAGCTGTAGAAGCTCATAATTCTGCCTGATTTTGCGTCCGCAGTAATATCAACATTTCTGCTTTCGTTTTTGTTATTTATCCTCATATCGCATGAAATAGCATATCCGCACTTTGCGTTTTCATTCTTTCTGATAGAGAAATTGCTCATCATATACTTTTCAGTAACGCCCATATATTTGTCCTTCAGAACAATTTCCTTAAACTGCGCAGAGGTAAGCATAGAAGCAAGCTCCTCAGCCGCTGCAAGCTCCTGCTCGGTGAAGGATACACCGCCCTCTGCCATATCCTCCTCAGCAACAGCCTCCTCTGTCTCAACAACAGTATCAAGTGCAATTCCGTTGTCATAGCTGTCAGTATCCATATACTTTTCGTAATCGGCTTCACGAGTGGAGTGTTCACCGCTCAGAGCATTGTAAATAAAGCTGTTCTGTGGAGTGTAAACAATGCTTGTCTTTTTCTTGCCTGTTTCGGTATCCTTGTAAATTCGGTAATAAGGCTTGATAGAAACCTCACCGCAGTAAATTTCCTTTATCTCATCCTGAGAAAGCACCTCAGCAGACTCGGCAAATTCAGCGCCCTGCCACCATGAGCAGTTATATGAAAGAACCTCTCCCGTTTTCTTGTCAAGGCTTACATTCACACGGTTATTGTTTACCTTGATTCCGCTGTAAGTTCTTTCAAACTGAACGCTGACAGAATCAGAGAAAAGATTTATATTCACATCGGATTTTTTCAGAAAGCCTTTCATAGACGGATTGACCTTGTAAACCCAGCTCATAGCCTTGTTTACAAAATAAGAGGATTTCTGAGAAGAAACCGAGGGCTTGTTTGTGTATTTGTATCGGTCGGGGTGACTGTAGGAAGTGATCATATCACCCGTAACTCTTGCGCTGTATGAGCGGTTGTCTGCAGGATTTGTCCATGTAAAGCTGTAGGACGAAAGATTGTTGCGGTTGTCTGTGCTGTATGAAAAATCGCTGTAGCTTTCGGGAATAGTGATTTTTGATTTGACTGCTGTAAGTGCTTTTTTCATCTGTTCCTCCTGTGTAAGCTCACTTTTCTGTTCTTCGGCTGCCGATGACTGAGATGTCTCGGTCACAGCATAAACAGAACAGGGGAGAGCCTGCATAGTGCTGAATGTAAGTGTGATAGCAATAATTGCGGCAATACTTTTTTTCATTATCGTCTGTCCTTTCGGTTTAATTTGTGTGCTATAATCTATAAACAATCCTGTAAGGAAAAAAATAACAGTTACAGATTATTTTTGTATCATTTAACAAAAATATCCTGAGTAAATTTACATATGTAACAAATCAATTGTAATGATATAATTGTAACACAAATGTGCGAATTTGTCAATTGGCAATTGCAACAAATGTTTGTTTTGTGAATTAGAATATTTGTTCTATATAACAAAACTGCTGTCTCAAAGGACAGCAGCAGTACAATTATTTGTGAATAATTCTTCGGATATAAGCAAAGGTGTATTCCTCGCCCTGCTCGGAAAGCATAGTGAGAAGCATTTCAAGAAGCTTTGAAGTGTCGGGGTGGATAAGTCTCACCGCCTCGCCTCTGTGAAAATATTCCAGAGGAGCGGAATCGGTGTAGCTTTTGCCCATATAAACCTTGCTTGCGGCAACTCTGTCGCAGAACATTTCCGCAACATAGATAAGGGGCATTTTGACCCCCTCCATCTTTCTTGAAATGTGGTTGTAGTCAGTCCAGTATTCAAAGTGGTGCTTGTTTCTGCCCTTGTGGTGCATCCAAGCGGTACTGTAGCCTTTTTTTTCACGTTCAGCCTCGTTGGGACTGCGTGTACCCTGATACATTTTGCAGCTGATGATAAATTCAGTGGGGCTGAATTTGGACAGGTCGTGAGTAAGTCCCTGCCAGTAAAGACCTGCCTTGAAGCAGTGTTTCATAACAAAATAGCGGTGAGTGCATACTGTTTTAAGGTGTCTGACAATATTTAACAGCAATCTGTGATCCATCATTTCATCGACCTTCCTTCGAGTTTTTATCATCATATTATTCTGATAAATATTATATCATAAATACAAAATCCTGTCAATCATCGTTAATTATGATACCGCAGACTATTGACGTTATGTGTAAAATCTGATAAAATAATATCAGAGCAACAAAAAATGAAAGGAGAATATTGCCCTGAAAAGGGTAATGAACGCTATGAGCATAAAATTTCATCTTCCCGATTTCTGCGGTAATTTCAGAATGAATCTTGCCTTTGCCGACGCATTGAAAGCACAGCCTGAGCTGTTTTACGATAATATAACCATAGCCTCGTCCTACGGCTGTTTTCCCCCTGCTGCATGGAACGGCGGCAGAGCGGCGGTGGGAGCAGTCCGCAGAGAATTTATAGATTTTATACTGAAAGAGTACAATTCCAGAGGGATACCTGTCCGCTACACCTTTACAAATCCGCTTGTTACCGAAAAGCATCTGTCTGACCCTTTCTGCAATATGATAACCGAAAAAGCAGAAAACGGTCTGAATGAGATAATAGTGAACGTGCCGGTGCTTGAAGAATACATCAGAAAGACATATCCGAAATATCCGCTTATTTCCTCAACGGTAAAGCAGATCGAGGGGCATAAGGAGCTTCTTGCGGAGCTTGAAAAGGACTACAAGCTGGTAGTTCTCGATTACAACTGGAACAACCGCTTTGACGAGCTTGAAGCTCTGCCCCATAAGGAAAAAATAGAGCTTCTTGTAAATTCCTACTGCACACCGCACTGTAAGCGCAGAAAAAGTCACTATGAATTTCTCGGCGAACGTCAGTTTGCACTTAACAGGCAGGTTTTCGGAAACGATAAGGAACGTGCCATGCCTATAGCCGACAAGGAGTTTCCCTGTCCCAACACTAATCTGAATTTTTACGATATTCTTGCCTTTGAGACAAACATTTCCCCCGAAGCAATATTTGAGAAATATGTGCCTATGGGCTATGAGAATTTCAAGATAGAGGGCAGGCTTATGCACCCTGTTAATATTCTTGAAAGCTATCTGTACTATCTTGTAAAGCCTGAACACAGGGACAGACTTCGTGTTGAAATGCTGAGAAATCTTTTGGGGAATAAGAAGTAAAATAAAGTTAAAATTGTTTTTGTTAACTAAATATAATTATCCAATTGCATTCTGACTTAATGAGGTGAAGAATATGGATTTTATCAATGAATTTTACAATAGCATTAACGAGGACGAAAGGCTAACATCACAGCACGGTCAAGTTGAATATATTACAACACAAAAGTACATACACGATTACTTAAGTGGGAATGAACAGCCAAAAATTCTTGAAGTCGGTGCAGGTACAGGTCGATACAGTATTTCTCTTGCACACGAAGGCTATGATGTGACTGCTGTAGAGCTTGTCAAGCATAATATTGATATATTAAAGAGCAAATTAAACGGTAGCGAATCTATCGAGGTAATTGAGGGAAATGCTCTTGATTTGTCTGTGCTTGCAGATGACAGCTTTGATATGACGCTTGTTCTGGGTCCTATGTATCATTTGTATTCAAAAGAGGATAAAATCAAAGCATTATCCGAAGCGGTAAGGGTTACAAAACAGAATGGGTTTATTATGATTGCATATTGTATGAATGAACCAACGATTATACAGCACGCTTTTCTCCACAATAATATAAAAAGAGTGCTGGAAAACGATATGATAAGTGATGATTGGCATTGTAAGAGTGAGCCGAAAGAACTTTTTGAATTGATTCGTACCGAAGAAATTGCAGATCTTGACAGCTGTGTGAATGTTGAACGCATAAAGCTTATTGCTTCTGACGGAGCAACAAATTATATGAGTGATTTTGTAGATCAGATGGATGAATTTACATTTAAAATGTGGGTGGAATATCATCTCGCAATTTGTGAAAGGCAGGATATTGTGGGAGCGTCAAATCATACGTTAGATATTCTGCGAAAAAAATGATGCTTTTTAATATCTGAAAAAACGTAAAATATGAATTTGTATAATGAAATATAAATGAAAAATGATTGGAGCAGAAAATGAATCCGAATACCTGCAATGCAATTGGGTTAACTGTTACAGCAGTTTTAGGAATAATTTCGTTATACTTTATTATCCAAAACGGAATCATATTTGTAATAAAAAAGAATGTCCGTCTGTTATGCCGTTTGTGGGCGGTGCTTCGGGTGCTGTCGCAATACTGTTTATTTTACAGAAGCAGTATTGGGGTCTGGCTTTCATTCCGCCGATAATTGATTATGGAAGTACTCCAACAATTATAAGATTCATTTATTATTTTATATCTGATTGGGTAATAGAAAAAAATAAGGGGGACTAAATATGCCTGATTGGCGTGTCAACGGACAGGACTCATATCTGTCGGGAGTGAAACTGAAAAAGATGCTGTTCAAAAACAGAGCAGGCGAAACAGATCACGAGCATTGCGAATTCTGCTTTGAAAAAATCTCCGATCATCCCGATACGCTTCACAGCGGATATTGCACCGAAGATGAATATCATTGGATATGCGAAGAGTGTTACAATGATTTCAAAGAGGATTTTAAGTGGGAAGCTGTTTTAAAATAAGCCCAAAGGAAAATATTTATGTGGTTGGATTTATACGATAGTAAAATCTGGAAAAAGTTTATTGAATATGCTTTCAGAAAAAGTGATTATTTCAGCCTGAAGAATTATTGCTGGAGTGAAGACAGAAATCTGAATTATGAATATCATATATTGAATGACCGTCTGGAAAAGTATATACATTCAGATAATTCTTTGCCAAAGGGTATATGGGGAGAATACAAGGTATCATATTATGAATGTAGCTTTCATACTATGAGCATTATTCGGGAAATACCGAATATAACTAAAATGATTTTTCCTGAATTTGCGGAGGATATATGCTTTTATATAGACGATAAGATGTGGTTTGAAAGCATAACTCACGATGAATATTGGAAAATAAAAGATACCCATATTCAAAATGATATTTCTTGCTTTTTTGCAGAAATTGAAGGGAGTAAAATAAATTGACATCTGAAAAATAGCAGAAGAGATACGTCAGCCATTAAAGCAGAACGGCTACAAAAAGAACAAGCTAACATGGTACAAATCTGACGGCAGGGTAACGGTAGTGTTCTCCGTGCAGAAATCGCAGTACGGCAGTGATCTGTGGTATTATAATTTCGGTATTGGTCTGAATGAGCTTGAGGGCAGGACGATAAATACAATATCCAAATGCTGTATAATTGAACGACTTGTGCCGAAACATATCACGGGCATTGCTGGTTTTGTCTTAAAAAAAATCTCCGATTATTCCGATACCAAGGTCTGCGAAAACAGACCGCCAAATTGAATATTATGTTTGTATTTGCAAACTTTTATTAGGCTGACAGAAAAACTCTGACTGCTTGATATAGCGCATCTGCAAGCAGGTTTAGAAGGACTTTATGCTTTTTACAGGGCTTTATGAGGTTAACTTGATTTACGAGAATTTATTGTCAACATTCTGCGATGTTGATTTACGTTTATTTATGCGGCAAAGAAAATATAGTCTTTGCCGCAGATTTTTAGTTAACAGAATGTTTACAAACGAATGCCATAAAAATACAGCGGTTCATTCGTATATACTTATGAAAACGGTCAGACGGGGTGAATAAATTGACTGAAAGCAAATTTGCGGAAAATGCCGAACTTATCAGGCAGGGAAATATGCAGGGACTGAAAGCAATATATGAGGAATATGCCAAGATGATATATTTCTCGGTGCTGAATCTCTGCGGAAACTCTCACACAGCCGAGGACGTGACCTCGGAGTTCTTTCTGAAGCTTAGCAGCGCAGTTTCGGTTTATAGATCGGGACTGGGACATAAAAGATGGCTGCTTGTTTCTGCAAGAAATCTTGCAATAGATTTTATGCGAAAGCAAAGCAGGGAAATTCCTTTGGAGTCATCAGGCGGGGACGAGGAAAGTCACCCCCTTTCGGATATTCCCGACGATGAAAATACAGAGGAATCGGTAACATCAGACCTTACGGTACAGCAGCTGCTGTCAGGGCTTGATGAAAACAAACGTGAAGTTGTCCATCTTAAGCTGTGCTGCGGTCTGACCTTTTCTGAAATAGGAGAGGTGCTGCACATACCGACAGCAACAGCCGCCTGGCGATACAGTCAGGGAATAGCAAAGCTCAGAAAGCTCTATAAGGAGGTGTGCGGAGATGAATGATAGATTTGATAGGGATTACATAAATTCTGCTGAGGCTTCCGCACCCGATATGGATAAGCTCTGGGAGAGGATCTCATCTTCCGAGCCTGCTGATACGGACATCACCCCGTTTGTATCGGCGGCTATGGAATGTAACGCAAGACCTGTCGGCAGGAACACAGCTCTCAGAGGATTGTCAGCTGCCGCCGTTTTCATCGCTGTGATATGCGCTGTCAGCACTATGTCGGGAGAGATTCCCATAGCAGAAAGCGATAATGCCGTTAACGAGGGATATTCGGAGGAATATTCCGAGGAATCCTCGGTCAGATACGGATTTGTCAGCGCAGTTACAGCGTCATCGGGCTGGGATTACAATACTGAGCTTACAGTCAGCTCGGATAACAGCTATTATACGCTGTCCCTTGCCGAAACAGACTCAGACGCATACACGGGGATAACCGATAATACTTGGTCTGACGAGTATTTTGTAGAGGAAAATATCCTTTTGCAGACTGATATGTTTCTCGACTGCGAAATTATATCTTCCGATTATTCAGAGGACGGGGGAATCATATACTCTGTCCGTACTGTTCACGCTGTTTGCGAAGAAGAATCCGAATTTCCCGAATATACAAGGGTTTATTCCGATTCGCCGTATTCTTTGAAAAACGGCAGGGAATATCTTCTGCCAATACAAATCAGAAACGGCAGATATATCGTTGTTTTCGATAATGCTCCCCAGATAGAATTTACTCTCGACAGACAGCTTGTGGTACACAACGGCTGGGAATCTCTGTCAGAAAACGGCGTATATCTGAATTATCCGCAAACCTATCCCGATGACTTTTTCTACGACCGAATGAATCTAACCGCCGAGTATTCTCTTTCAAATCTATTTGAAAAATGGGAGAAGCTCCGAGCGTGACGCTGAAAGGACTTGATTTTTATGACAAGAAAAAACAAGCTTATGAGAATTACAGCCATTGCCGCTGTTCTTGCAATGCTTACTGCCTGCGGAGGCGGTACGGATGAATCAGAGGGCGGTCAGTATATACAGGCTGAAACCAACGCATATAAAGGGGATATGGCAGCACCTGCCGAGGAAGTCTGTGAAGAAGAAGGATATTATGCTGCTGATGAAGCACCTTTTAATTCCGCAGAGCAGACTAAAACGGAATCCTTTTTCTTCGGTGACGAAGAAATGACCGAGGTCAATACTGAGGAATACAATTACATTGAAGAAAACGGCTATACTGCCGTGTCCTCAGCACCTTTGTCTACCTTCTCCTCAGATGTGGACACAGCCTCCTACACAAATGTCCGCAGAATGATATATGACGGCGTTGACGTGCCTGCCGACGCTGTGCGAATCGAGGAAATGATAAACTACTTTGATTACGGCTATTCCGACCCTGAAAACGGCGAGCCATTTGCAGTTCACACAGAGCTGTCCGACTGCCCCTGGAACAAGGAAACAAGGCTTTTGATGGTCGGTATCAACACAAAAAGCATGGAAAGTATGCTTGATGACAGAGAGCCTATGAACATTGTTTTCCTGATAGATGTCAGCGGTTCAATGCACAGCGAGGATAAGCTGCCGCTTGTTCAGAAGTCCTTTACAATGCTTACGGATAAGCTCAGCTCCCGTGACAGAATTTCAATTGTTACCTACGCAGGTGCAGACGAGGTGGTTCTTGAAGGAGCGGACGGAAATGACCGTGAAAAAGTCATTGACGCAATAAACAGCCTTGAAGCAGGCGGCTCAACCGCAGGCGCTGACGGAATAAATACTGCTTACAGAATTGCCGAGAAGTATTTCATTGAGGGCGGAAACAACCGAGTTATCCTTGCAACAGACGGTGACCTTAATGTAGGGCTTTCCTCAGAGGAGGAGCTGACAAGGCTTATCGAGGAAAAGCGTGAAAGCGGCGTATTCCTTTCTGTGCTTGGCTTCGGTTCCGGAAATCTCAAGGACAACAAGCTTGAAGCACTTGCAGACCACGGAAACGGCAATTATTCCTACATTGACAGCGAGCGTGAGGCAAAGAAGGTTCTTGTAGATGAAATGAGCGGAACACTTTACACTGCGGCAAAGGACGTTAAGTTCCAGCTGGAATTCAATCCCGCAAACATCAAGGGCTACCGTCTTATCGGTTATGAGAACAGAACTATGGCGGCAGAAGATTTTGATGATGATACCAAGGATGCAGGTGAGCTTGGTGCAGGTCACAGCGTAACAGTTCTCTATGAGCTTGTACCTGTTGACAGTCCTATGGAAATTGGCTCAGAGCTTAAATATTCCTCTGAATCGGGAAACAAGAGCGGAGAGCTTCTGACTGTAAGTATCCGCTACAAGGAACCTGAGGGAAGCGAAAGCAAGCTTCTTTCGTATCCTGTTGAAAGCTCTCTTTACAAAAAGTCACCCTCCGATAATTTTACCTTTGCGGCATCTGTTGCGCAGTTTGGTATGCTTCTGAGAAACAGCCGATACATAGGCGATGTGACATATTCTGATATTTACAGCACACTTTCAAAGATGGATTTCGATTCCGACGAATATAAGAATGAGTTTACATATCTTGTCAACACAATGGCAAGAAGATGATGAAAAAATGCAGACAGTCCGAAAACTGTCTGCATTTTACGCTTTTATTGAGAAAGCTGTCTTTTTGCCATTCTCTGCCAGCTGATATATCCGTAAATATCGTTAACAAGAAATGCCGCAAAGCAAACGACCACCGAAATATATCTGCTGTTCTCTGTACTTGCTATTGACCAGAGTATGATAAGGATAATATCATTTGCCGCATATGCCAGAGCAAACTGCGGACATCTCCTGAATGTCAGATAAACGGCAATAAAGCTTGTTGTGACAGAAATTGTACTGGGAAAAAGGTTTGCAGTATCGAAAGCTTTCAGAATGTAATAAAATATAACTGTGACAGCAATTGTCAGAATAACCATAAAGCAGACTTCTTTTCCTGAAATGTAATTAACCGCAACCTCGGACTTATTTCCGTTATAAGGATTTTTAAGCCACGAAATCAAGGAAAACACAGCCATAGGCATAGTCATTCCCAGATAGGTGATCATTTCTCCGTAATAGGCAAAGGAATATGATATTATTCCATATATGATGCTGAAAGCAACCATCAGAAGCTGACCTATGGGATTTCCTTTTGCACAGAATATAAGTGAGGTAACGCCGATAAGCGAGGCGGAAAGAGTCAAAAAGCCCTTTCCGTCAAAGATAAGGAATGAAATCAGAATAAGCAGTACAGAGCTGCACCACAGAATAATTTCACCCATAGAAAAATATCCGGTAATCTTTTTCATAAAAATTCTCCTCACATTAAAAAAGCATTCGTACACATCTTCAAAGACCTAACGATGTGTTACGAATGCTTTCGCATTAACTACCCGGTGGCAGTATAGTATTTAATTTAAGTTTTCCTTGGATCTTAGATCAGCTTCACGCTCTTTTAATGAAAATACGCAGCCGCAGTAATTCTGCCTGTATATGCCATATTCCTTTGAAAGCTCAGTGGAACGCTTGTAGCCGTTTCGTTTTTTGAAATCTGAAAACAGATATTTTACTCCGTATTTCTGCGCAAGCTCTCCGCCTATCTCATTAAGCTTCTGAGCATTTTTCATAGGACTGATGGAAAGGGTCGTTGTAAAATAATCCGCTCCGATCTTTTTTGCAATTACCGCTGATTCCTCAAGTCTCATTCGATAGCAGGCAAAACAGCGTTCGCCGCCTTCTCTGATATGCTCAAGCCCTTTCACAGCGGAATAAAAACGCTCGCTCATATGCTCAGAGCCTATGAAATCAATTGGATTTGAAGAAGGAAGAAGATCAATAAAACGTTCCTGCTCCTTACATCTTTTGTAGAATTCATCTTCGGGATAAATGTTGGGATTGTAATAAAATACGGTTATCCTGAAATATTGAGACAAATACTCCAGAACATAGCTCGAACAGGGAGCACAGCAGCTGTGAAGCAGAAGTGACGGGGGAGTGCTTTTATCAAGCTGTGAGATAAGCTTGTCAAGCTCTGCCTGATAGTTAATCTTAATCATCATTTTTCTCCGCAGAATGAGCGGCAGTTGTCGTTACATCTTCGGGGAGAGTGAGAAAGGTTTCCTGAACGTCTTTTTCTGTAAGGACAGAGGAGGTTTCGGTACTTTCATCACATACATCTGTTTCCGATATCGTTTCGCTTTCTGTCGTTTCAGATTCGCTGACCTCTGTTTCGGCAGTCTTAGGAAGATTCAGCTTTTCAAAGCCTGTTACATCGGTCTGTATCTTGGAAAGAAGCGTCTTGTATGCAGATGATTTAAAATGCATACCGTCAGACTCAGCGTATGTGCTGTTAAAATAGCCTGTTTCATCTTTAAGGATAGAAGCGGCGTCAACAAACAGCATTTTGTTTGAAGTGCAGTATGCGTTAAGGCTGGCGTTATATTCGTTTATCTTAGCCATTACGTTAACGTCCTCTACGGTGCTGTCATAGTCTGCGGTAACAGGGGGAACGCTTACAATGACGATATTGCAGTCAGGACAGCTTTCTTTTATAAGCTCAACAAGAGTGTCGGTGGACTGGAGCATATTTCCCACAGAAAGCCATTGAATACCGTTTGAACCCAGCATAATATACACCCTTTTGGGTGTTGTATAGGCAAGCATTGTGGAAATACCTATCTCGCCGTAGCAGGTAGCAACAGTTTTGGTAAGTACAGTTGAGGGGTTAAGCCCTACCTTTGCATAAACGTTCTTGTCGTCAAGGAATCCGTAAAGGGAGTAGCCTGTTGAAATTGAGTCACCGATAAAAAGGTCAGATGAAAAGAATTCGCTGTCATATTCAACAGAAGCCACAGGGGATGAAGCGGCAGGAACATAACATTCTGTTTCCATTTCAAGGGTTTCCGCTGATTGAACGGTGGTTTCGGAATTTGTTGAAACAGCAGTATCCGATGATGCTGATGCAAGAAGCTGAGATGTAACTGGAGCAGATGTCTCAGAAACCTCGGTAACAGTTTCAGCAGAAGTCTCGGTAGTTACCGCTTCTGAAACAGTGGTTTCCTGAATTTCCGCAGTTTCCTGTTCTGTCTGACTGCTTGCCGCATCTTTTGAGTAAACGGTTTCACTGTCGTTGACTGGGGGAAGTTCTGAGGGAGTTGTATCTGAAAATGCTTTGGTTACAGGTGCATAGGAAGTAGTTTCGATGGAATATTCGGTTACAGACGGAAGCTTGGGGGTCTTCTTGGCAACAGGCTCCTGAGCTTCTCCACAGCCCGAAAATGCTATTGCTGACGTAAGGAGCAGAGAGAAAAGTCTTACTCTGCGAAGTGCTGCTCCTTCAATTGAATTGTCGGACATAGGTACTGATGATCCTTTCTTTGCAAAGGAATGTTTATCCTTGTTTATGTAATTTAATTATAGCACATTATCTTTCAAAGTTAAAGGGGGTAACGCTATAAAATTTTCAATGCGATTTATAGATTTTTTACATCATTGTGCATAAAAAATCATTTGTGCTGTCAAAACAATGAGAAATTTGATTATAATTTACAGAAAAAATGATTTGTTTTATAAATGTTAATATAATCGGCTATGAAATGTAATTGAGTAGTAATATATGCGTTTATATAATAATGTATAATTTATATAAAAGGGGAGATTATTATGAAAAAGGTAAAAGGCTTTACTATTATTGAGCTGATTGTCGTAATTGCTATAATAGCGGTGCTTGCCGCAGTTATAGTTCCTTCGCTCATAAATTACACAAATCAGGCAAGAATGACAGCTATTCAGGCAAATGCAAGAAATGTGTATAATGCTTCAAAAATCGCTATTACAAGCAGCTATGAAAAGCTTAATATCAACGGCGGTGAAATATATAAAGGTGAGAACAGAGGTACAGCTGTTGCATCGGGCGGTTCTGACAATTTATCCATAGCTAATTTTATGGGTGAGGATTTTAAAGGATATTACGCATTCAAGGTATCGGCTGACGGAAGGGATATTGAATTTGCAGTATGGTGTAATAACAGTGCCATAGATGATTCTGAGGTGAAAATGTACACTGCTGACGAAATGGAAAGAACCGCAATTTCCAGAGGAATAGGCAGTTACCCTATGTCGTACCCTGTGTCTTAACTGAAATATATATACTAACAGGCTTCTGTACGAATCTGTGCAGAAGCCTGTTTTTATCATATAAGCTGTTTATTTATGAGTCTTGCCTCCGCTTCATCTGCATAGGAGATATACACAAGCCTTGTTTTATTGCCGCAGATATTTTGCTTTTTTTAGCTGACCATTCATATTTCTGTATTTAAAGATCCAAAACCATAAACACATCAGAGCGTTCATTCTGATTATACCGCTCTGTATCTGTAAAGCCTGTTTTACGGTATAGGGCAATTGCTTTTTTGCTTGTGGACAGGGAATCAAGATACATTTTTTTGTATCCGTTTTCTTTTGCATAGGATATTGCTTTATTAAGCAGGCATTTTCCCAAGCCTTTTCCGTGATATTGTTCAAGCAGATACAGCGATTTCAGCTCACAGTTTGTTTCAGTCAGCTCCTTAACGGCAGCGACACCTATTATTCTGTCATCATCAAACATACAGTAGAAAACCTTATAGAAATTCCCGATATCCTTGTAACAGCTGTGCCGCCCGTTTATATCAAGCGACCTGCCCGATTCGGGCAGGCACTTTTCGAGAAATTCAAGTAAAAGCGGTTCATATTTTTTCTGATAAATAACAGACTCAAATGATTTTTTCATCTGATTCATCTCAGATATTTGCCGCAATAACATCTCCCATTTCCGAGCAGGAAACGAGCTTCATACCCTCAGACATAATATCGCCTGTGCGGTAGCCGTCCTTCAGAACCTTTGCAACAGCCGCTTCAACAGCGTCAGCCTCCTTGTCCATATCGAAGGAATATCTCAGAAGCATAGCTGCGGAAAGAATAGTAGCAATGGGGTTTGCCTTGTTCTGACCTGCAATATCGGGAGCAGAGCCGCCGCTGGGCTCATACAGACCGAACTTTGTATCATTAAGGCTTGCGGAAGCCAGCATACCGATAGAGCCTGTTATCATAGAAGCCTCGTCGGAAAGAATATCGCCGAACATATTCTCGGTAAGTACAACGTCAAACTGAGCAGGGTCCTTTACAAGCTGCATAGCACAGTTATCTACCAGCATATGCTCGTAGGAAACCTCGGGATAATCCTTGGCAACCTCCTCGACGATCTTTCTCCACAGTCTTGATGAATCAAGCACGTTTGCCTTGTCAACGCTTGTAACCTTTTTTCTGCGCTTCATTGCGATGTCAAAGGCACGGACTGCAATTCGTCTTATCTCATTTTCATTGTATGTGAGGGTATCTGTTGCGGTAACAATGCCGTCAACCTCCTCGGTCTTTCTTGCGCCGAAGTAAAGTCCGCCTGTAAGCTCACGCATTATCATCATATCAAAGCCACGCTCAGCTATCTCAGCCTTTAAGGGGCAAGCGTCCTTCAATTCGCCGTAAAGCAGAGCGGGACGGAGATTTGCAAACAGATTGAGAGATTTTCTCAGCTTTAAAAGACCTGCTTCGGGGCGTTTGTCAGCAGGAAGCTTGTACCAGGGGGAGGTTGCTGTGTTTCCGCCGATAGAGCCCATAAGCACAGCGTCAGCTGCTTTTGCCTTTTCGATGGTTTCATCTGTGAGAGGAACGCCGTTTGCGTCGATTGAACAGCCGCCCATAAGAAGCTGATCGTACTCAAATGAGTGACCGAATTTCTCAGCGGTTTTGTCCAGTACCTTCATTGCTTCGGTAACGACCTCGGGACCGATTCCGTCACCCTTTATTACTGCAATTTTCTTGTTCATTGTAATTTCTCCTTAGGTATTTTATCGTATAACACAACTAATCCGACTGAAATCTATCAGTCAGATTAGCTTGTATAAAAATATTATTTCAAAGAATTAAGCAGACCGCCTGCGTTGATGATCTCCTTTATAAACTCAGGGAAGGGCTGTGCCTGATATGTGTGTCCCTTTGTTTTGTTTGTGATAACGCCTGTGTCGAAGTCGATCTCAACCTCGTCGCCCTTGTCAATATCCTTTGCCGCCTCGTCGCACTCCATAATGGGAAGTCCGATGTTGATAGCGTTGCGGTAGAAAATTCTTGCAAAGGTAGAAGCGATCACGCAGGAAATTCCGCTTGCTTTGATTGAAATGGGAGCGTGCTCTCTTGATGAGCCGCAGCCGAAATTCTGCTCGGCAACCATAATGTCGCCGTCCTTGACGTTCTTCACGAACTCTGTATCAATATCCTCCATGCAATGAGCCGCAAGCTCCTTGTGGTCGGCAGTGTTCAGATATCTTGCAGGAATGATAACGTCTGTATCAACATTATCACCGTATTTATGTACTTTTCCGCAAACCTTCATATGTATTCTTTCCTTTCGGTTAATTGATTATAGGGGATTCCCATTACATTATCTCAGAGGGCTGAGAGATCTTTCCTGTAACTGCGGAAGCAGCCGCAACAGCAGGGGAAGCGAGATAAACCTCAGACTCGGGGTGTCCCATACGTCCAACGAAGTTTCTGTTGGTTGTTGCAACAGCTCTTTCACCCTTGGCAAGGATTCCCATATGACCGCCGAGACAAGGACCGCAGGTAGGTGTGGAAACTGCACAGCCTGCATTGATAAATGTCTCCATATAGCCTCTCTTGCAGCATTCAAGGTAAACCTGCTGTGTTGCGGGAATAACTATGCAGCGAACGCCGTTTGCAATGTGCTTGCCTTCAAGTATCTTTGCAGCCATCTCCATATCTTCAAGACGACCGTTTGTACATGAGCCGATAACTACCTGCTGAATAGCGACCTCGCCCCAGTTGTCGGGAGTCTTTGTATTCTCGGGAAGGTGAGGGAAGGAAACGGTAGGCTTTATCTGAGAAAGGTCAATATCGTAAACAGCTTCGTAAACAGCGTCCTCGTCAGCCTCATAAACATTGTACTCTCTGTCAACTCTGCCCTTCTGATATTCTCTTGTAATATCATCAACAGCGAAGATGCCGTTCTTTGCGCCTGCTTCGATAGCCATATTTGCCATAGAAAGTCTGTCGTCCATAGAAAGTGAAGCAAGACCCTCTCCCATAAACTCCATTGACTTGTAAAGAGCACCGTCAACGCCTATCATTCCGATAATGTGGAGTATAACGTCCTTGCCCATTACATATTCGTTAAGCTTGCCTGTCAGGTTGAACTTGATTGCTGAGGGGACTTTGAACCAAGCTTCACCTGTTGCCATACCTGCGCACATATCGGTAGAGCCTACGCCTGTGGAGAATGCGCCCAGAGCGCCGTATGTACAGGTGTGGCTGTCCGCACCGATAATACATTCGCCCGAAGCAACGATTCCTTTTTCGGGAAGAAGTGCGTGTTCGATTCCCATATCGCCTACATCATAATAATGCTTTATGTCATACTGACCTGCAAAGGTTCTGCACTGGAGAGTATGAGCAGCGGACTTGATGTCCTTATTGGGGGTAAAGTGGTCCATAACCATTGAGATCTTTGTGTTGTCAAAAACCTTTGTAAAGCCTGCCTTTTCAAATTCATTGATAGCAACAGGCGTTGTAACGTCGTTTCCAAGCACCATATCCAGCTTGCATTTGATAAGCTGACCTGCTTCCACCTTTTCAAGACCTGCGTGAGCCGCAAGTATTTTCTGAGTCATAGTCATTCCCATAACCGTAAATTCTCCATTCCCGGCGGTAAAGATAAATTTGCAAAGTGTGCGTCCGCCGAACGCACACTTTTTATAACAAGATTTCAGAGAAATCAGCTGTTCATTTTAGCTTTGTACTCTTCCTTCAGCTTTTCAAGACGCTTGCTGTCCTCTGCACGCTTTGTGCGAGCCTCTTCCTGAAGCTTTCTTGTTTCGTCGATACCCGAAACAATGGTCTGCCATGTCTTTTCAAGAGTCTCTACCTTGATGGAGTTGCCGTTTGCAAGCATAGTGGTTATTCTTGTCTGCTCAACGGTATTCTGAGCGTTTTTCAGAAGAAGCTCATTGGTCTTGTCATCAAGAGCCTTCATAGCGTCCGCCTGGATACGCTGTCTCTTGAGCATAACAGCCTGAGCAAGAGCCTGCTTGAATACAGGCATTGTAATGATAAATGCGGAGTTTATCTTTCTGATAAGATTGATGTTGGAAAATTCCATTGCCTTGAGCATAGGAACAGTCTGCATAGCAACGTTTTCGGCAATTTTAAGATCCATTACACGCTGCTCCATGATTCCTCTTGTCTGTTCAAGAGTCTGGAGATCCATAGCTGCTGTGCCTGCGTCTGGGTTGTTCTCCACCTTTGCACGGAAATCTGCAATGTACTGGTCAAGCTCCTTGCAAGCCTGTTCACCTGCCATAATGTATTTGAGCAGCTGCTTGTAGTAGTCTATGTTAGCATTGTACATAGTTTCAAGCTTAACATTTGACTGCTGTATCTCGCTTTCATACTTTTTGAGCTGAACGTAAATCTTGTCAACGTCCTCGCCCATTGTATGATACTTTGCAAGAATTCTGTCAAGCTGACGTCTGAGATTTGCAAAAAGACCCTTCTTTTCCTCGGTAAGCTCCTTTGCGTCAAACTGATCCATAATGTTCTTAAGAGCGTTGAGAAGCTCGCTGGAATCGTCAAGCTGTGACATATTCATTGAGTTGAGCACCTGATCGGACGCCTTGGAGATCTCCTCTGCGACCTGATTGCCGAAGGTGATAATAGAGTTGGGGTCGTTTGCATTGATGGTGCTTACAAGCTTGTCGATCTCATCGCTTGAAGCAAGCTCCTGCTTAAGCTGATTGCTTGTGTCAATGATAGAATAGGTCTGAGGCTCGGTTATTTTCAGGTTAAGGGTCTGCTCGGTATCCTCTTTAACGGTTGCTTCAGCCTGAATAACCTCGGATTTTCTTTCTTCTGAGGGAGTAAACTGTAAAGCCATAACTATCTTCCTTTTCTAAATAAATTTTTGAAAAAACTGTTTTTCTGCTTGCGGTATTTTGCTTCGTCAGGGGTTTTGAACCTTGGGACGGAAACATTATATTTGAACTCATTGAGCGTATGAGTTTCAAAGGCGTCGTCAAGAACAAAAGCTTCGATATCCCTGTAGCCCGAGGGAGAAAGAATGAGAACGTCAAAGCCGAGATATGACAGCAGAAGAAGCTGGACACATTCAAGCTTTGAGAAAGGCTCTTCTATGGAATCCACAACGATGACCTTGGGGATATCCTTTGTGAAATCGAATTTCTGCAAAATTCGAAGAAGCTCTCTGTCCATATTCAGTCCTGCATGGATAACATAGCAGACTGCTTCAGCGGGATCGTCAAATTCCAGCATACCGTCATCAATGACAGCCTGCATTTTCTCAAAAATAAGCTCCTGCAGGGATTCAGAAAGAAAACTGTATTTGTTGAGAGGGGATTTCATAAGCCCCTGCGTATCTATGCGGTTTCCCGAAATAAATCTTGTATATGTGTTAAACATTGCCGATGACGGGCGTTTGTATGAGGGCGATTTTATGATGTATCTCGTCAGTGGAGTTACCATATCCTCGACCTGCCGCCAGTAGGCTTTAAGATTGCCGTCCTCAACACCGCTGAGCTTTGCAAAAATCGTAGGTACTATGACCCTGTCGCCTCTTACGGCAAAGCCCGAACGGAATTTTGCAGGCTGATCCCACAAAAGGAAAATCTCGTCAAGTGTTGTTCTCAGCACAGCTGAATCCATTTTATCAAACTGCCTGTCACGGAAAATCGTATCTCCACCGTAAAGAGCAGAATCAAGCTCTCTTTCGGCGCTGTAGGCAACGGTTGAGATTTTTTCCTTGACCATTCTTTCGGGGAAGGGCATAACAGGACGTGACTGCGGCAGCTGATGCTTCTGGAGCTTATCAGCAAATGGACATCTCTCAAACATAGACAGACAGCTTTTGTCAGGGGATATGCATATAACATCAAATCCGCACCTCTGAGCATAGCAGAGGAAGAAAACATCGTCAGCTGTGGGATTGCCGTAGTACATTATAATGGGTATCTCGTCAGAATCTCCTGCACCCATAACGTTTGCAACAAGGTTCAGCTTGTGAACAAGATTAACTCCCGCTTCAAACATATCCGTCCTGCTGAGAGAAAGCATATCCCCCAGAGCCTTCTGTGCAGTCAGTGTCTTGTCGGGATTGTTCTTTATTTCGATAAGTGAGCAAAGACCCGATATAGTTCCGCCTGTTGTGGAATGATCGACTCCTGAAAAAATCAGTCGTTCATCATCGTCGGGAGGAGGGAGGGGAGTGTCAAGAAATGTGAAGGGGCGTGAAGTCTTTT
>JAGAJY010000049.1 GCA_017848125.1 Oscillospiraceae bacterium | reverse complement strand
TGTTTGTCTGATATTTTACCCAAGGCATACTCACCTCGCTATCAAAAAAATTTATACCAAAATAATTATACTCCATAATTTTACAATTTTCAATAGCTTATACTTATTTTTAACATTTTATTCAAATCACCTTGCTGTATCCGTGGTACAGTATGTGTATTATGTATAGCCTGATGATAAACGATTACAATTATTTATCATCAAGGGCTTTATAATCTATTTTACCGTTGGGAGTCAGCGGAAAATAAGGTACTGTTTTTATTGCATTGGGCAGCATATATGCAGGCAGACGAAGGGCAAGCTGCTGCTTTATCTGCACAGGCGAAATATCCTCCGACAAAATAACAAAAGCCTTTATGCTCCTTGCCTGCCCCATTCCGTCGGGAACGGCAATGCATATGCAGTCTGAAACACCGTTTATCTGCCGAATTTCCGATTCTGTTTCCGAAAGCTCTATCCTATATCCCGACCGCTTCACAAAGCCGCCCTTTCTTCCGAGGAAATAAAGCATACCGTCCCTTATTTCTCCCATATCTCCCGTGTAATATCCGCCGTCACGGAAGCTGTCATTTCCGCAGGGCGATATATATCCCCGTGAAACGCTTGCTCCCGAAATGAATATCTCGCCGTTTCTTATTCCGATATTGCAGGCGTTTTTGCCGTTTCCCACAGGCAAAGGGGCATTATCGCCTTTTTTTACCTCGTATGCGCTGACAAAGCAGCAGCATTCCGCAGGACCGTATGCGTTTATCAGGCGGATATCTCCGAAGCGTTCAAACAGCTTTTCTGCCGTATCAGCAGGCAGCACCTCTCCGCAGCAGAGGACTGTTTTAAGAGACGGCAGATTTATTTCTGTGAATCTGTCTGACAGCAGGCAAAGTCTTAAAAATGTCGGCGTGCATACAAAGCTGTCCGTGTCCGAAAGGGGAATACCGTCTGTTTCGATGAGCGTTCCTCCCGAAAGCAGAGTGGGGAAAATATCCGCAACGGAAAGGTCAAAGGAAAACAGAGCGTGACCTGTGTGAACAGCTCCGCTTAAAAAGCTGTCGGCATATCCGCAGAAATTCATCAGGCTTTCACGTCTTACGGGGATACCCTTGGGGTCGCCTGTACTGCCTGAGGTAAAGATAATATATGCATTCTCGTCCCCCGAGGTGACAGGTGATATGCCTTCGTGGGAAAAACACTCCCTCAGCTCTTTTCGGGATAATTCACAGGAAAGAATACCCGGGCAGTCACCCTCCTCCGTAAATATCAGCATATCCGCTCCTGACGGATTCGCAAGCTTTTTCACACGGCTCACGGGAATTGATGTATCGCAGGGGATATAGCACCGTCCCGAAATAAGGCAGGCAAGGATACATATTATAAATTCGGGGGATTTATGTCCATAGATAACAACAGGGGAGCGGTCTTTTGAAAGATAATATCCCAGAGAACGTGAATACTCCGCAAGCTGACCGTATGAAATGCTTCTGTCCTCAAAAACATAAGCTGTTCTGGCAGGAAAGCGCTCTGCATTTGCAAGTATTCTCACAGGCAGTTCATCATACATTTTCGGATATTTCCTCCTTTGGAATAAGGCTGTGGTCGTACATTACCCGTGAATGATTTTCCAGTATAAGCTCTGTGCGCACAAGTGCTCCGCTGTCCCTGTCAATAACGTCTCTGTAAATTTTACTGCATCTGAAATAATCATCGTCCTCTTTGACAAAGCAGTGTCCTTCCTCACGGATAACATATCTGAGCTTGCAGGGGGAGAGACTTCTCAGCTCACCGTAAAGCACACCCTTATCAACCCATACAAGAAGCTGAACAGGTTCATTCAGAGTATTTCTGAAACGGTAATCCACATTTTTATAGAATACAGATGTACCTGTCCCGAAGGGAACTCGTCTGCGTTCGTCGGGGAATAATGCGTCGCTGTGGTGATGAAGCTCTGTTACCTCCAGAGGACTGTTGAGCACAAGCCAGTGTATCAGATTAGCCAGCTGACAAAGACCGCCGCCGCTTGCTTTTCCAAGCCTGCTGCCCGAGATAGTAAGACCCTCCAGATAACCCTTTTTGGGGTCGGGCTTTCCTACAAGCTTCCAGAAGGAAAAGTATTCATTCGGCTTTATGATAACACCGTTAATACATTCAGCCGCAATCATAAGGTTGGTTTCCTTGTTGTACTGCAGCTGCATATCAACTCCGGCAAGCCTTCTTGCTATCACCGAGCAATGCCCTTTAATGATAACAGGGAGCTTTTCGGCGGATATTTCCTTTGCGGTTTTTTTGCCCCTAAGCGACGAAATCATATCCTTAAAGTCACGCAGAGCATATTCCTTTAACAAGGATATTTCGTAGCAAACCCTGCCGTATTCGCAGAAAAGCTTTCTTTTTTTCACAGCCCCGCCCCCGATGTATTTTATGTTAATATTTTACCATAATAAATCGTTACATTCAATTACACATCGGATACGATTTGATTACATTTTATTACACATAGATTACAGGGAATTTATTCTTAAAAACCGCATAGATATATAAATACGGGGGAATGTTATGAGAAAGCTTGCACTTATTTTATCTGTACTTCTGCTGACAGGAATATTCCTGTATTCATTATATGGAAACAGTGACAGCAAAGCCGCTTCGGCAGAGCTGTCCGAGGGCGTATCAATGCCTGCCGTAATGTATCACAGCGTGCTGATGGACAGGGAGCGGACAGGGGATTATGTTATCACTCCCGAAAGTCTGGAAGAGGATCTGAAATATCTTAAAAGCAAAGGCTACACCGCAGTTACTCCCAAGGAAATTGCAGACTATGCCGACGGAGTGGGTGAAATGCCCGAAAAGCCTGTGCTGATAACCTTTGACGACGGACATCTGAACAATATGACCTATGCTTTGCCATTGCTTGAAAAATACCATATGAAAGCGGTTGTCAATGTTACGGGAGCGTTTTCGGTGCAGTCTGAACAGGAAAACGATCCCAATCCCTCATATGCATATCTTACGCAAAAGGACGCAGCTCTGTTATCTGATGGGAATATTTTTTATGTAGGCTGTCATACTTATAATATGCACAGCCTGAATAACCGTCAGGGTGCGTCAAGAATGGACGGAGAATCTGTTGACGAATATACATCAGCATTTGCTGACGATACGGACAGATGGACAGAGCTTTTCGGCGAAAGCCTTGTTTATGCATTTCCTTACGGACTTGTATCAAAGGAGAGTTATCCTGTACTTGAAAGCAGAGGCTTCAGAATAGTGCTGACCTGCCGTGAAACAGGAAATGTGATTTACGGTGATGGAAGTATGAGGAACAAGCTTGTAATTGTTGACCGATATAACCGCTCAGGACTTGTGCAAACCGACGAATTTATGCGAAAAGCGGGAATTATGTAATTATAGTCTTGACAAATGAAAAAAAGTATGATATTCTATAAATATACCAAACGGGTATATTTAAGATGCTCAGAATCAGAGGACAGTTCAGTTAATGACTTCTCTGAAAATAATAAAAAACGGAGGAAATTAAAATGAAAAAATTTGTATGTTCTATCTGCGGTTATGTTTATGAGGGCGAGGCTGCTCCCGAGAAATGTCCCCAGTGCAATGCTCCCGCTTCCAAGTTCAATGAGGTTTCGGGCGGCGACGGTCTGAAGTTTGCCTGCGAGCACATTGTAGGCATTGCCAAGGAGGTTGACGATAAGGAGATAATCGAGGGCCTCAATCAGAACTTTATGGGTGAGTGCACAGAGGTAGGTATGTACCTTGCAATGTCCAGAGTAGCTGACAGAGAGGGTTATCCCGAGGTAGCCGAGGCATACAAGAGAATCGCATTTGAGGAAGCAGAGCACGCTGCAAAGTTTGCAGAGCTTCTCGGTGATGTTGTTACCGATTCCACAAAGAAGAATCTTGAGATGAGAGTAATGGCTGAGCATGGCGCAACTCAGGGCAAGCTTGACCTTGCTTCCAGAGCAAAGCAGCTCAATCTCGACGCTATCCACGACACTGTTCACGAGATGGCAAAGGATGAAGCAAGACACGGCAAGGCATTCCAGGGTCTTCTCAACAGATATTTCGGCTGATTTCAGTATGATATAACCAAACGGCACGGATGAATTAAGTGATGTGCCCCCTGTCAAGTAGACAGCGTAAAAAACAAAAAGAATTTGTAATAGAATAGTTCTTTCATCTCCCCCCTGCTGCGCAGCAGGGGGAGATTTTTCGTTACGCAGCAGCGAGAAAATACTCATACGGTGCCATA
>JAGAJY010000048.1 GCA_017848125.1 Oscillospiraceae bacterium | reverse complement strand
AATATCAGAACCATAAGCACCGCAGATACAAGGGAATAGGCAAGAGGTACAAGAACCGAAAGAAGATAGTATTTTCCCTTGCCGTTTCGGAAGGATAGACTGAGATAAGGGTCGTCAAGTCCTTCCTTTGTTATAATGCGTGTCAGGAAGTTTGCAAGCATAGGGGTGCACATTCCAAGCATAGCGTAGAAAGCTGTTACGGGAGAAACGGCGTTTTCCTCGGAGAAAAGAGGTCCGCCTACAATTTGGCACAGTATTGGGGTAGCTATTATCATAGGGGCAAAGGCAAGGGCACAGAATATTACAAGCCTTTTTATGATAAGCTTTTTTTCAGTGTTCATAGTTCATTGCCCCCTTTGCATAAAGCTTGCAGGAAATGCGGTAGGAAACATAGTAAAGCGCAAGGGCTGCAAGCTGGCTTAATGTCATGGTTATTATCATAGACTCTGTGGCTTTCGTATCGCCTGTGAAAATTCCTGTAAGCCACTTCATAAAGCTGTCCCATGAGCCGAAAATGCTTAGATCGCCGAAAAGCAGATACACGCCGATGATAAAAAACAGACCCATTATAATTCCTGTTTTTACATTATTTCCCATCTTGCTGCCGAAATAAACCGTAAAGGGCAGCTCTACGGATTTGAAAAACAGCAGGAAATAAAACGCAAGGGAAGAGAAGCCGAATATGCCTGAGCCGCTTTCTCCCGAAATAATATCACAGATGCTGCTGATGACAAAGCAGGCAGTGTTTACTGCAAAGAGCATAAAAATCGTAAGAAGATACCGGGATTTTACCTGTCCTCTTGCTCCGAGAGGCGTGGAAATTATAAAGGAAGCCCATTTCTTGCTTTCGTCTGCGGTAAAGGACGCTGTAGAAACTGCATCTGCGGAAATATAGAGAAGCATGAAAAGCGGGAGTACGGGTGAAGTGGGGTCAAGCTCCTTCGAGCTTATGCTGAAATAGCTGAATAAAAAGCTTAATCCTGCTACAGCGATGATCCCGAGGGAAAGAAGTATTATATGGATCCGCTGCAGCCGAAGCTGTTTTATTATCAGTCCGAACATTACTTTTCCCTCCTTTTCATAAATGCTGTTGTGAGAAAATAGCCTGTTATTACAAGAACTGCCGTGGCAATGACAGCAATGCCCATATATTCCCTGCAAAAGCCGAACACCTCATTTGAAAGGCTTGCAAGACTGTCCGATTCGCTGCCTATATTCATAGAATCAAGCTTTACAACAAAGAGCATATAAGCTGCTATTCCAAGAACAATATAAACGTACATAGCCTTTTCAAGGCTGTGAAGAAGATGCGTCAGAGCGGTCTGAAATACATTGAGAAGCACAGTCACGCAGGAAATCATAACAAGCACCGAGGTGATGTTCATATCAAGTGGTCTGCCGCTGAGTGCGCCTATTATCGCCGCATTGATAAAGGCAGGAACGGCGGCGGCGGCGGTAAGGGCAAGCATAAGCAGGTATTTTGCAAGCATATACTTTTCTTCCGTTATGGGGGTGGTGTACTGAAAGCCCATCCATTTTGCTTTGTAGTCCATTCCCGATACCTCGGATATTACGGTGCTTATCATAAGAAGAAGTGCGCCTGTCATTACAGAGAAAATCATATATGTATTTAAATCAAGCTCGGTCAGCGTTTCCTCGGAAAGCAGGGCAAGATTTCCTATGTTCATACTGAGCCTTATAAGTATGCCTATTATTCCGAATACAAAGCTTACTGCCGCAACAACAAGCATATTTTTTCTTCCCAGATAAAGCTCTCTGAAAATAAGTCCCTTCATCACGTCCACTCCTTTTTTGAAGCGTTTACATAGAAAAGCATTATTTCTTCAAGGGTGGTGTTATCAATAACAAGACCGCTGTATTTCCTCATTGCAGAAGCCTTGTCCGAAACCATTGCAGACACACCGAAATCGGATATTCTTGCGCTTAAAATGTCTGAGGGGTCAATATCCGCATAATCTTTTTTGGTGCATTTTATTACGCCGTGACTTTCGAGTATATCGTCCTTATAGCCTGTATGAAGAAGCTTTCCCTTGTCGATAAAGGTAACACTGTCGGCTACCTTTTCAAGGTCGGTGGTAATGTGAGAGGACATAAGGATACTGTTGTTTTCGTCCTGCAGATATTCCAGAAAAATATCGAGTATCTCATTTCTTACAACGGGGTCAAGACCTGTTGTAGCCTCATCCATAACAAGAAGTCTTGCATTGTGGGAAAGGGCGGCGGCTATCTGGAGCTTCATTTTCATACCCTTTGAAAACTTGCCGAATTTCTTCTTTTCGGGGAGGGCAAAGCGTTCAAGATATTCTCTGAACTTCGCATTATCCCAATCCTTGTAGATGCTTTTCATAATATAGGAAAGGGTTTTGGCGTTCAGGTCGTCGTGAAAGGGAAGCTCGTCGAACACGGCGGAAATATGCTCCTTTATTTCGTATTCGTCCTTGATATGATCCATTCCGAGAAGCTTTATGCTGCCCGAATCGGTTTTGATGATATTCAGCAGACTGCGGATCGTGGTCGTTTTTCCTGCTCCGTTCTGACCGATAAAGCCCATTATACTGCCCTTGGGGACATTAAAGCTTATGTTATCCAGCGTAAAGCCGTCGTATTTTTTT
>JAGAJY010000047.1 GCA_017848125.1 Oscillospiraceae bacterium | reverse complement strand
ATACTCAATAGCACTTTCGAGAGGTGAACTCTCAAAAGCGACAATTTCGCCCTGCGGGGCAAATCCTAAAAATCTTCATTTCTCATAAAATTGAAAATTACTGCCAACTCTCATTTTTGCGAAAATCGAAAAATTTGAGCCGCAATGTATTTTTCCAAAAATCAGATTTTGCTGATTTTGCTCTTTGAAATTACCGATGCTCGGTAAAAAGTGCTATACTCAATAGCACTATTGGCAAACTCCGTTTTCCAATAGTGCTATTTCGTAATCTATAATTTTTAATAAGTTCAGTCAAATGTACAATACTCAATTGTACTTTTGTCAAACTTCGTTTTCCAACAGCACATTTTCGTTAGGGGATTGCTACCCCTAAAATCCCGATTTTTTCAAAAATTGAAAAAATGCCCTTGACGTTGATTTTGCGAAAATCACAAAAATCATCGAAACTGTAATATAACGAAAATTTCGTTTTTCATAAAATCAGCCGAAACAGAAAAACAGCAGAGAATACAATCCCTGCTGTTCTTTGTCGTTATGCCCGATACTGCAAAACCAACTGCTCCATAATTTCGTGTTCGATGATAAACGCTCGTGTTTTCTCCCATTCTGCAATTTCAAGGAAAGTTGTCGGTCTTGGATTTTTCTCTGCATACTGTTTTCGGAGCAGTTCCCACATCTTCCAACATTCCTCATCTATCTGTCTGGGTATAATCTCCCATTTGAGCCTACCTTGCAGAGAGGGGATTTCTTCGGGGTAATTCATCTGCATAAATCTTCGCCACTCCTGTCCCCAGCGGTCAACAGGGTTTTCCATAAGTTTCTGTTCCTCATCGGTTAAGCCGAGGTCAAGCTGTTCAAGATATACGAATTTTTCCTCGTCCAGCTTGTAAGTCCTGCCGTTCTCAATCTTGATTTCGGGGTAGTAGCGGTTATCTTCCTCACACCATACTTGTCTGATTTTCTCCATAAGTAAACTCCTTTCGTAATTCTTGTTACAATTAGAGTTTAACATATTAAAGTGTAAAAGTCAAGCATTTGCTTTGTTATTTATAAATTTAGCTTCAAGGTCAGCTCTTTTACTATCCGTATCGTTTATGTAAGCCTTGATTTCATTTTCCAGCTTTGTATCTCCGCTTTTTTCATATTCACGCAGCATAGCCGCTGATGTACGAATATATTCTTTGCGAAAAGTTTCATATTCAGCTCTTTCAGCGTCAGAAAGAGTAACCCATATCTTGCTTTTATGAATGAAATTTTCAAGATGATACTTTACCGTTTGCCGCATACGATGAACTTCATCGGTACATTTCTGTTTGTATACTGCCTTGCTGTTCTTCTTACGGAGTATCTTGCAATCTTCACAATAAAGTGAATTCTGCGAGCCTGCAAGAAAATAGTTATTACACAACTTGCATTGAATATGATAAATCTTTCTGCTCTTTAAGTAATCTGAATACATATGCAGTAGTTCAGAAATATCAACGCTGTCAATCTGAACAATTTTTGAAATCTCCGCTTTTTGTGGAGATTTTTTCTTCAGCGTGGCTGCGGTATTCTTTATCAGTTCCGTTACATCATATCTGAACTGTTCGCCAAGCTCCGCACGTTCAGTCTGCTTTAATCCAAGACCAAAATGTGCATTCATATACATATCAGTTGCCGAAGCATACCACTTTGAAATTGTTCTTGAGATAAGTCTTGTGGTGCTGCTTTTGTCAATCTTAAATATCACATCAAGGTTATTCAGCGTTTCTGCAACCTTGCGGTTATTTGTGTTCTTATCACATAGGTTAGCGTAGAGCTTGTCCGCAAGCTCCTGTAACCGTTCCAGACTTTGTGACGATACGCATACATCAATAGCGAAAGTTCCGAGAGGTTGTTTCTGAAAAAATACATCTAAATCTTTTACGGACAGGTTGGGGTTATGGGTATCTTTCAATGCCTTCTTGATATTTTTTGACGAGCCGCCGATAAGTGTTTCACAGTTATCTGAAAGCAGTAAAACCAGCTCATAATCGTAATTTATATCAAATTTCTTCTCATAATTCATAAAAGCACCTCGTTTTTTAAAAATCTTACAAGGATAATGTGATTTTTGTATTGTGGTAATTTGTGTTTTATTTTGGTGTAGTTCGTTATTTTGTAGTGTGTGGTGTATTTCTGCTCCATACAAGGATAAAGTAATATAACGCTTAAATGCGTATTATAAAGCGATTTGTTAGTGTAGAATACAGTGTTTTTGCAAAACACTATCCTTGTATATCATAGCACAACCTATTGCCTTTGTCAATGCGGTGTGATAGAATTTAGTCAGCCGAAGATATTTCGGAAATAACCAACTTCAAGGAGGATAATTCTATGTCACACGAAAAAACACAGGAAATCTTACAGCAGATTACAGTTCTTCTGAACAGCTTGAACGAAAGCGAAACCCAGCCGAAAGCAACAAAGCAGGAAAAAGTGGAAATGCTCACCGTTCGGGAGTGCAGCGAGGTCATCAAGGGACTTAACGAGTACACCGTCCGTCAGCTAATTGCACGAAAGGAAATTCCCTCTGTACGAACAGGTCAGGGCAAGAACGGCAAGATACTCGTTCCAAAGGCGGCTCTGGTTGCGTATTTCAACGGAGGTGGCAAGGTATGAACAGCGAGTTTTTAAATCTTTTCAATTCGGGTAACAGTATTTCTGTAAACCGTCCCCTCGCTCACGCTTTGGGCGTGAATGCGGCTATAGTTTACGGAGCGTTGCTCGGAAAGCACTTATATTACTTACAGCACGATATGCTTAAAGAGGACGGCTGGTTTTACTCCACAATAGCGGATTTGCAGGAAAGCACCTCACTTACACGCAGACAACAGGAGCGTGGTATAGACACGCTTGTGAGAGCGGAGCTTATCGAAACCAGCGTAAAGGGATTGCCTGCACGCAGATATTTCCGCTTTACCGAGGATACCTTAAAAAGGGCAGTTTTATGCGGAGAAAACGCAATTCAGGTTTGTACGGATACGACAAATCAGTCTGTCTGATATGACAAACAGGTTTTAACATAAGGTGCAACTAATAAACATAAGTATAAAACTAAAGTATTTAAACTTAATCAATCAATCATATCAACAGTTTGGCGAAAAATGAGTTTGTACAAATATCAAAACTATGTGCAGAACAAAACCCGCCTGTACAAATCTGAAAAAGAAATGCTTGATTTTTAGACTTTAATGTGTTAAAATAGATTTGTACAGGGGTATGTCATAAATTTAGATTTAATTAAGGAGATTAAATATATGGCTACCATAAGAAAAAGAGGAAACTCATATCAGATACGAGTTTCCGTAGGATACGACACAAAAGGCAATCACAAGGAACAGGCTATGACTTGGAAACCTGCCGAGGGAATGACCGAAAGGCAGATAGAGAAGGAACTGCAACGTCAAGCGGTACTGTTTGAAGAAAAGTGCAGCAGAGGGTTCAGAACAACTGCTATCAAGTTTCATGAGCTTGCGGAGGAATGGTTTGAACAGTACGCAAAGCTCAGCCTCCGCAGTACAACCTACGAGCGGATGAAACAGCTCACCCACCGCATTTATCCCGCTATCGGACATCTTCGTATCGACAAGATAACGGGCAGGCAGTTACAAGCATTCGTGAACTCCCTTGCAAAAGATGGAGCAAACGAAAAGACGGGCAAGCCCCTTGCTCCGAAAACTATCCGACACAATTTGAGTTTTGTTTCAGATGTGTTCAGCTATGCGGTGAAAATGGACTTGCTGTCCGACAATCCCTGCTCAAAGGTCACGATACCCAAAGGCGAGGTAAAGGAAAAGCAGATTTACTCGCAGGAAGAAATGGAGCTGCTTTTGACGAGGCTCTCCGATGAGCCGATAAAGTACAAGGTTTTCTTCTATCTGATTGCTTACAGCGGTTTCAGACGCAGCGAGATGTTAGGCCTTGAATGGAAAGACATTGATTTCGAGCATAACATAATCTGCGTTCGCCGTACCTCAAACTACACCGCCGAGCGTGGTACATACACCGATACAACCAAAACCAAGCGTTCACAGCGTACTCTGAAAATAGCGGACAGCATTATGGATATGCTAAAGGAACTGAAAGCGGAGCAGGACGAGCAAGCCCTGAACTGCGGCGACAAGTGGGTGGAAACGGACAGACTTTATGTCAAGTGGAACGGAGAGCCTATGCAGAACGGAACGCCGTATTTCTGGCTGAACGAGTTCTGTGACAAGAACAATCTTCCGTTTTATGGCTTGCATAGTTTCAGACATCTGTTCGCCTCGCTCCTTGTCAATTCGGGCGTGGATATTGTGACGGTATCGGGAGCGTTAGGGCATTCTACGGTGAGTACGACGAGCAACGTATATTGTCATATGCTGCAAGAGGCACAAGCGAAGGTCTCCGACGCTGTTTCCAACGCACTTAATTTCAACAAAAAAGAGCCGGAGGTGTCGTGACCTCGGCTCACCGAATGCAAAAAATTTCAGAACAAAGAACAAACAAAGAACAAGCGTGATTTTCGAGCAAAATAAAAAGCTCACAATCGGCTTTGTTAAGCCAAATGTGAGCAAATGTTACTGGTGACCCGTACGGGAATCGAAACAACCCTCTCGCATTTTTTAATATTTGCTATTTGGCAGTAAATGGCTTAATAATGCGATTTACAGCACATTTCAATAAGCTCACTTTTTGTGCTTTTCAGTAGTTTTTAGTATCAACAATACCCAAATAAGACCCATAGATTTAATTCTCCATTGGATATTTCTGCACTTAATATTAAAGCATAACACATATTCAGAAAGGGATATAATTATGGAAGAAATCAGACAAATTTGGTGTGAAGAAGATAACCACTACTACCCCGAAATCAAGATTGAGGGCGGCAGAACTTACAAATTGGATGAAGAAACATTCGTATATCTCGAACAGCTTGACCTCGGCTTAACCGCTAAAGAACAAGAACTTATGAAAAACCCTGTTGAGCGCTGGGGACAGGAGTGACGGAAATTTATGACGGAGAACTACCCAGAAGATATTCCGTCACTGCAAGGACGGTTCAAATGGGAACTTATCCCCAGACAGATAGACAAGGAATGTTGGAAGATGTGGCAGCTGCTACGAAAACAGTATGCAATGAAAAATCCAAGACCAAAAACATTTCTTGAGATTATGTCGTGGGAGAAAATGCGACAACTTATGGTTGAACACGAAGTTTTGGAACAAATCGTTTTACAATATAGAGCATAATCAAAGGACGGCGGAGAGCTTTTCTCCGCTGTTTTGCCATATATAGCAACGAATACGGTTGCTTTTATTTTGTCTGTAAATAAGTTATATTGCTTTTTGAGGATTGGTGTGGTATAATGTAGGATATCGGATAAGTTGATAAACTTGAATTTATACACGACAAGGAGAGATAGTAATGGCAAAGATAATAGCAATCTGTGGGAAAATATGTTGCGGAAAAACCTATTATGCCAATCAAATAAAAGAAAAAGAGAAAGCAGTTATTTTATCATGTGATGAATTAACAAAGGATTTGTTTGATAATGATTTAGGTGAGAAACACGACGAAATGGCTTTAAGAATTTGGAGCTACTTTAAGAAGAAATCAGTAGAATTGGTAAACATAGGTTGTACGGTAATTTTAGATTGGGGTTTTTGGAGTTTAGAAAACAGGAGAAGTTTAACCGAGTTTTGCCGTTCTCAAAATGTTCATTGTGAATGGCATTATATTGATGTTGATGACAGAACATGGAATAAAAATATTGAAGAACGAAACATTAGGGTATTAAATGGTGAGGGTGGTTCAGATTATTATCTGGATGAAGGACTTATGGGGAAATTATTATCTATGTGGGAAGCACCTTCTAAAGATGAAATAGATGTTTGGTATACATTAGAAAGAAAATAGGATTGTTGTGTAGAAAATAACAAATTTCAATTTATTATAAAAATCTGAAAACGAATTTCACGAAATATGTGTTATAATAATCCCATAAAGTCCATAAAAGGAGAAAGCCTATGCTTATAAACAATAACGAGTATCTTGATATTGTCGAAACAATTAAGCTTGAAATAAAAAGTGCACAATACAAAGCTGCTGTAAGCGTAAACAGAGAGCTGATTATGCTCTATTACAACATCGGCAGGATTATTAATGAACATAAGACTTGGGGAAATAAGTTTATCGAAAATCTTGCCGCCGATATTCGCATATCGTTCCCCGACACGAAGGGATACTCTATACGAAATCTGAAATATATGGCTAAATTTGCGGCTGAATATCCCGATGAGGAATTTGTGCAGACGGTGTCTGCACAAATTCCTTGGTCGCACAACTGCGCTATTTTAGATAAGGTCAAAGAGTTTTCAAAACGTGAATGGTATATCAGAAAAACCTGTGAAAACGGTTGGTCGCACAGTGTACTTATTCATCAGATAGAAAGCGGTTTATATGAACGACAGACAACTGTGGATAAGATTTCTAATTTTGAAAGCCGCCTTGCCGCTCCTCAAAGCGAGCTTGCTGTTCAGACTATGAAAGACCCGTATGTGTTTGATTTTATTCCATTCCGAGAGGATATGGTTGAAAGGGATATTGAGGAGGCTCTTGTCAAGGACGTTACAAAGCTGTTACTTGAGCTTGGAACTGGTTTTGCCTTTCTCGGAAATCAGTACCGTCTGAACGTCGGTGGAGATGATTTTTATATTGACTTGCTGTTCTACAACCTCAATCTGCGCTGTTATGTAGTCATAGAATTAAAGACAGGCGAGTTCAAACCCGAATTTGCAGGTCAGCTTAATTTCTATCTTTCGGCTGTT
>JAGAJY010000046.1 GCA_017848125.1 Oscillospiraceae bacterium | reverse complement strand
CCCATATATGCGGATATTTTCGGAACAATTCCCATTGCGGAAGCGCTTCTTGCTAAAGGGGCTTTGCTTGGTGTTGTGCTTTCTTTTATGATGGCTGTTACAACGCTTTCTTTCCCGTCGCTGATAATGCTCAGAAAGGCGTTAAAGCCAAAGCTTCTGACGATTTTTATTGCCATATGTATTGTCGGTATTATTCTTGTGGGATATTGTATCAATCTGATACAGCCGTTTATAATGTGAAAAAAGGAGAGTTTTGAAATGAAAAAAGCAGCATTTATATGCGTTCACAATTCCTGCCGAAGTCAGATAGCCGAGGCGCTGGGCAGACATCTTGCGTCAGATGTGTTTGAAAGCTTTTCCGCAGGCACGCAGACAAAGCCCCGTATAAATCCCGACGCTGTAAGGCTTATGAAAAAGCTTTACGGGATAGATATGGAGCTTATGCAGTACAGCAAGACATTTGATGAAATACCCGAGCCTGATATAGCGGTTTCAATGGGCTGTGATGTGGGCTGTCCGTATATCGGCAGGGGATTTGACGAAAACTGGAGGCTGCCTGACCCAACAGGGGAGAGCGATGAGGTGTTTATTGAGGTCATAAAGCAGATTGAGGAAAGGATCATCGCTTTGAAAGAAAAGCTGTGTTACTCCAGCCCGAACTCAGACAGCACCGTCTGAACCTCTTTAAGCGCTTCTCTGCGATCTTTATAATCGGGTATGTAACGGGACACCATTTCCCAGAACGCAGGCGAATGATCCATATGAGCGGTGTGGCAAAGCTCGTGGACTATTACATATTCGATAAGCATGGGGTCAGCGGCAACAAGATTTCTTGACAGATTGATGCTTTTCTGTGCAGAGCAGCTCCCCCAGCGTGTTTTTGCGGAGTTTATCTTTACTGCGGCGATATTTATTCCCATACGCTCTGCGGTCTGCCATACATTAGGTATGAGCCGATCCTTTGCGATAAGGGTATAAAGTCTGCGAAGATACGGCAGCAGTTCGTTTAAGGTCATTCCCTCGGGCAGGTGGAATACGTTGTCTATCAGTCCGTAGGGCTTTTCGTGGCTAACAGGGGCAAAGCCTCCCAGCAGAGGAAGCTCCGAGGGCGGAACGCTGAGCCTTGCGGAAAGCTTGTCTGTACGCTGTTTTGCGGCATTGGTATGCTTTTCTATCCAGTCGGTTTTTTCGCTTATAAAGCCGTTTATCCGCTCCTCGGGAAGTCCGTAAGGGGCTTTTACGATAAGCGTGCCGTCCTTGTCAACGCAGATGGACAGGGTTTTGCGTTTGCTGCGGATAAGCTTGTAGTCAGGCGTAAAATCATCTCCTTGTAATCGTTTGTATAATTATATCATATTATTTACCGCCTGTAACCTGTTTTATGTTAAATTTGACGAAATGCACTAAAATCGGATTCTGATTTGTGAGATACGGAGAAAATGCGGAGAATCTGCGTTATTCCTTGACTTACGGGCATTTTCGGGGTATAATTATATTAAGAATAAAACCGTCCGAATGCTTTCGGTCAGTTCAAGGAGGGATCTGTCGTGAAGAAGGTCAGTGCTGTAGGTGTTATCCACTCGGTTTTTACGATTATCGAGTTTGCGGCAGTTTTTCTGATGGCGGCTATGATAATCACGTTCGGTCTTATTAAATAAGAAAAGCTTGAAGGTGTGCTGTACAGCTGTGCGGCACACCTTATTTTTACTTAAATTGGATAATTAAATTTATTAAAAAGCGTTGAAATTTTCTGCAAAATATGATATAATAAATCAAAGTATGCGCCTGTGAGGAGTACGGGCAAAGAGGTGATATTTACGTCGTCGGCAGTATTTGCGGTCAACGGCAGCAGAAGCCTTCATAAGCTTGAGCTGTCAAAAACCCTTCTCAGATTCGTTGAGTTTGATTTTACATATTTCTGGGAGCAGTGCATCGAGGCAGGAAGAAATGCCCGAAAAACAGGCAGAATATCGAAAAATCTTGAAAATATGGCGATAAATTCCCTTGTGAAGTGCCACCCCTATGTGGAGGCTTGTTCATTCAGCGAATTTTCCTCGGTGGTCATCGACTGCATTATTGCCTATATATGCCATTCGGAGGGGATAGGTCTTGAAGAACTCTGGGCAAGGTGTATTTCCCCCAAAAGCCTTTATGAAAAGGCGATCTTCAACCGTGTCAGCGAATACAAGACGGGCAGAGGTATAAACCAGTGGATAAATATCGTCCGTATGCAGGAGTATGCCCGTTCAAAGCTGAAATTTATTTATGAATGTGACGCAAATGTTATGCTCCGTCCCGAGGAATACCGCACCCGTATGGAGTATTTCGACTTGGCTTTCAGCGTTGCCGCAAATGAAACAGGCTGTCCCACCGACAAGCTGCCCTCGGTCAGAATGTACACACCTGCACAGCTCCCCGACGCTGTTTTTATGATGGGCAGAGTTTCAAAGAATATCTACAGACGGCTTTCCGATGTGCTGGGAAACGCCGAGATGTGGGAGGAAAAGCAGCTAAACGACCACAACCGTGACCAGACTGCGCTTGACGCATTCAGCTATGTAAAGGATATGCCCCGTCCCGGGGATAATGATATGAAATTCGCTCTCGAAGCGGTAATGGCATCAGCGGAAACTGTTTATGTTCCCGACAGCTTCAAGGCGCTTATTGACCTTGAATTTACCCTGATGTGCCGTGAGGGCATATATATGTCAAAATGCCCTCGCTGCGGAAGATTCTTTGTAAGAGACGCAGATGAGAAATCCCCCTACTGCCGCAGAGTAAATTCCAGCGGAAAGACCTGCTTTGAGCAGATAAACGAGGAATTAGGGCTTATCAGAAAGCAGGAAAACGTTCCCGATAAGGAGATTGACTCTCCCCGTCAGGAAAAGGAAATCCCCGAGACTGATGATATTACAGCCGCTCTTAACGAAGCGGCGGCTGATATAAATTCGGCTGACGAGAATACAGCAAAACAGCCCCCCGAGCCTGCTCAGACTGTTCAGAATGTTGTTTACGAGCAGATAGCGCTGCCCGATTTTACTATGGAAACAGAGCAGCCGGAAGCTTCGGGGCAGGACGAGGCAGCGGAGGAAAAGCCCGAAGAAGCTCCACCCGAAAAACCTGCGCCTAAATCCGTAAGACAGGCTATCCTTGAAATGGAGCCGCCATATACACCCACAGAAGTTCCCAAGGAGCTTGAAAAGCGAGGACAGCGCATTTACAATATGCTTTATAAGCGTATCGGTTCTCTTATGACTGAAAGAGAGTTCCGTGAGTGGTCGGGCTATCTTTCCGATACAAAGAGGGACATCAGAGAGGGCAATGCGGAAATATCCCAGATGGAAGAATTCCTCGATTACTGGGAAACTGCGATCAAAAAGCAGACACGCCGCAGCAGACGAAAAAAAGGCGAGCCTGTTCCCTTTGAGCCGCCTGTTATTGTAAGAGAGAAGCCGTCAAACGAGTACAGCAGTATGTTTGACGAGGCTGTGGAGGCGGCTGAACGCAAGGAGGATTCGGGAATATCCCCCGCAGGAACGGAGGCAGCACCCGAGGAACGCCGTTTCAAGCCCTTTGAGCCGCCAAAATACAGCACAGTCCTTGAAGCTATGAACGACGGCAAATACAAGTCCGAGGAGCTTCTCAGAAAAGACGGCGAGGACACCGACGATATTACCGTTGACGGACGAAGGATAACTCTGCCCAACTGGGAGAGGATAACAAGGAACTGACCCACGGGGAGATGATGGATTGGATTTTATCAACGAAACTGCCGCTGTAAACGGTCTTGCCGATGAGATAGTAAAGGGCGGCGTCTGCCTTTTCAATGCCGTGAAATACATATACTCCATTGCGGAGGAAAGCTTTTATACGGTCAATATAAAGGACGCTTTCAAAATAGTTCTAAATAACATTACCGACACCGATTCCCTCACCGCTCTGGGTCTGCATATTGACAGCCGAAGCTGCGGCGAAATGCTGGGAGAGGAGTATGAAAAGGTACTGCCCCTTATGGTTTACAGCCTTGCTGTGCGGATACCTGTGCTGAAAAATCTCAGAGGCGCAAGCGGTCCTATGACCGACGACCAGCTTTACAAGGTCTATAACGCTGTTATTGCAAAGGGAGCGGAAAACTGCAAGGAAGCTGTTACTGAGAGCTTTATGGAAATAAAATACCTTGTCCGCAAGGGAAAAAGGCTTCCTCCCTACAATGCAGACTGGTTCAAGACCTACATTTACACCAACGTTCCCTCTCTTGCGGAGATAACCAATAAAAATATGTTCCTGCTGGGCTTTGCGGACGTGCTTTTTGCAATGTTCTATTCCTGTCTGGAGGAAAATCTGTTTGAGAAAATAAAGGAATATTCCGCCGATGATTTCGGCGAAAGCGTTGAACTCTGATATAAGGAGACGAATTATGACGATTTACCTTTGCGGCTTTATGGGCTGCGGAAAAACTACCGCAGGCAGGCTTCTTGCAGAGAAGCTCGGTCTTGAATACACTGATATGGACAGCTATATCGAGGAAAAAACAGGTATGACCATTCCTCGTATATTTGAGGAAAAGGGCGAGGAATTTTTCAGAAATACAGAAACCGAAGCAGTTGCCGAGCTTGGAAAAAAGGGCGGCGTTATTGCCTGCGGCGGCGGCGCAATGCTGAAAGAGATAAACGCAGAAACAGCCGCAGGATACGGCACGGTGGTTTATATAGATGTTCCCTATGATGTGTGCTACGACCGCATTTCGGGTGACAAAAACCGCCCCATAGTTATGGCAAATACCAAGGAATCCCTTGGTGAAATATATAATAAGCGTGTTCCCCTTTACACCGCTCATTCTCAGCTGAGAGTTGACGGAAACAGGACTCCGCAGGAAATTGCGGAGGATATACGCAGAGCAATAAGCAAAATTCAAGTGAAAGGATCAGACTGATGTCAAAAATATATTCGCTGGGTCTGGATATAGGCTCTACCACAGTAAAAACAGTGATACTTGATGAAGGAAAAATAATCCACGCAAAATACCAGCGCCATTTCTCCAAGGTAAGAGAAACTGCCGCTGAGCAGGTGGCTGAAATAGGAAAGGCATTCCCCGACGCACAGTTCAAGCTTGCAATAACAGGCTCTGCGGGTCTGGGTCTTGCAAATGCCGCAGGACTTCCCTTTGTTCAGGAGGTACACAGCGCATTTATATCCGTAAAGAAGGATTATCCCGACGCTGACTGCGTTATAGAGCTGGGCGGCGAGGACGCTAAGATAATATTCCTCACAGGCGGCACAGAGCAGAGAATGAACGGCTCCTGCGCAGGCGGTACAGGCGCATTTATCGACCAGATGGCAACCCTTCTGGGCATTACGGTTGACGAGATGGACGAGCTTTCTTCAAAGGCAGAAAAGCTCTATCCAATTGCTTCACGCTGCGGAGTGTTCGCAAAATCGGATATCCAGCCCCTGCTCAATCAGGGTGCAAGACGTGAGGATATTGCCGCTTCAATATTCCAGTCAGTTGTTGACCAGACCGTTTCGGGACTGGCACAGGGCAGAGAGATCCGGGGCAAGGTGCTGTTTTTAGGCGGCCCTCTCACCTTTATCAAGGGTCTGAGACGTGCATTTATAAACACTCTGGAGCTTTCATCGGAAAATGCGGTATTCCCCGAAAATGCTCAGTGCTTTATGGCATACGGCAGTGCTCTTTATGCCGCTGAATCCGAGGAGGAGATATTCACCGCCGCAGAGATCACCGAAAAGATGAAGTCTGCAAAGGTGAACGATGATATTATCACAGGCAAGCACCTTTTTGAAAATCAGGCTCAGTATGACGAATTTGCCGCTCGCCACGGCAGACACGACCTGCCCACAGCGGATATAAACACCTACGAGGGCGAAGCGTATCTGGGAATCGACGCAGGCTCTACCACAACAAAGCTTGTGCTTATCACCCCTGACGGAAAGCTTCTTTACCAGCATTATGTATCAAATAAGGGTCAGCCCCTTAATGTTATCACAGCTCAGCTGAAGGAAATTTACAGCCTTATCGGGGACAGGATAGCTATCCGTTCCTCGGCTGTAACAGGCTACGGCGAGGATCTTATCAAGGCAGGCGTAGGCGTTGATTACGGTCTGGTTGAGACTGTTGCCCATTACAAGGCGGCTTCATATTTCTGCCCCGAGGTCGATTTCATCATAGACATCGGCGGTCAGGACATCAAGTGCTTCAAAATAAGCAACAAAGCCATTGACAGCATTATGCTCAACGAGGCTTGTTCCTCAGGCTGCGGCTCATTTATCCAGACCTTTGCTCAGGCTATGGGCTACGACATTGCCGAGTTCGCAAGGCTCGGACTTTTTGCGGAGCGTCCCGTTGACTTAGGCTCACGCTGCACTGTATTTATGAACAGCTCTGTAAAGCAGGCTCAGAAGGACGGCGCTTCCGTTGAGGATATATCCGCAGGTCTGTCCTCGTCTATCATCAAGAATGCCATTTACAAGGTTATCCGTGCAAATTCCGCAGAGGAGCTGGGAAAGAACATAGTGGTTCAGGGCGGTACATTCCTTAACGACGCTGTTCTCAGAGCCTTTGAGCAGGAGATAGGCAGAGATGTTGTAAGACCTGCCATTGCAGGACTTATGGGTGCATTCGGTGCGGCTCTCTACGCAAAGGAGACCTGTGCGGCTGAGAACAAGCTTGGATCAAGCCTTATATCTCCCGAAAACCTTGAAAAATTCTCATTCAGCTCAAAGCAGCTCAACTGCGGCGGCTGTACCGCAAAATGCTCACTTACAATGATAACCTTCTCCGACGGACACAAATTCATCAGCGGAAACCGCTGTGAAAAGGGTGCGGGACTCAAAAAGAAGGAGGACGCTCCTTGTCTGTATGAATACAAGTATCAGCTTATCAGAGGGCTTGCAGAGAAAAATGTTCCCGAAAAGCCTGTTGCGACTGTGGGATTGCCTATGGTTCTGGGCTATTACGACCAGCTTGCCTTCTGGACCGCATTTTTCCACAGGCTGAATATAAAAACCGTGCTTTCCGCAGAGAGTACGAGAGATCTGTATTTCAAGGGTCAGCACACCATTCCTTCTGATACCGTATGCTATCCCGCAAAGCTTGCTCACGGTCATATCGTTGACCTGCTTGAAAAGAAGGTTGACGTTATCTTCTATCCCTGTGAAACCTATAACGTTGACGAGGGCGAGTCAGACAACAACTACAACTGTCCTGTTGTGGCATATTATCCCGAGCTTTTAAAGGCAAATATCCCCGAGCTTAACGAGGATAACTTCTTCTATCCCTATATGGACATCAACCTCGAACGTCACATTGTTCAGACTGTATGCAAGGTTTTTGCCAAGTACAACCTTAACAAAAAGGACGTTAAGGAAGCGTGGAAGCTTGGTATGACCGCTCTCGGCGAGTATCACACCGCTGTTATTGAAAAGGGTGAGGAGATCATTGCCGAGGCAAGAAAGAAGAATATGCCCATAATAGTTCTCAGCGGCAGACCCTACCACGTTGACCCTGAGATAAACCACGGCATACATAAGCTTATTACATCGCTGGGAATGGCTGTTATTACCGAGGACGCTGTTTGTCATCTGGCAAAAACCCCCGTGCTTCACGTTCTCAATCAGTGGACGTATCATTCAAGGCTTTACCGTGCGGCTCAGTACATCACCACTCAGCCTGATATGGAGCTTGTTCAGCTTGTATCCTTCGGCTGCGGCATTGACGCTGTTACCACCGACGAGGTGCGTTCTATCCTTGAGCCCAAGGGCAAGTTCTACACTCAGCTGAAAATCGACGAGATAAGCAATCTGGGTGCTGTCAAGATTCGTCTGAGAAGCCTTGAAGCAGCTATTAAAGCATCTAAGAAATAATATTGTGACAGAATGGTCTGATATCGGAAAAGATCCGCTTCTGCTTTACGGCAGAGGCGGATCTTTATGCATATTTCTTTCAGCTTTTATAATCACCGATAAAACTACATAAGATCCAACCGTATAACTTAAAGACGCAAAAAGCACGGATACTTCTGATATAATATCAAAAGTATCCGTGCAAATCTTTTTGACTATGCTGTCAGTAATTCTTTAGCAGAATTACTTGAGTACGATGAGGTAAGGACCGCCTGCTGTTACATCAAATGTGCAGCTTCCGTCAGACTGAACCTTTGCCTTTGCAACACCCTTGAGGCAGTCAGAATCGGGATCGTAGCGGTAAACTACAGCTGTGCAGCCTGCACGCTTGCCCGAGAATCTTACAGTTACGCTTGCCTCAGCGCCGAAATCGTCATAGTTGTTGGAAATGCCGATCTGAGCCTTTGCAACAGCGTTCTTTGAAGCCTTGTTTACAAGACCCTTGGGAATGAAGTCGATGTTGTACTCGGTGTAGATAACCATATCCTTAGCGGTGTCAACGTCCTTGCCGTTGATAGTCCACTTAACGCCGTTCTCGAGAACGCAGGTGAGGCTTACCTTCTTGCCGTCAAGAGCCTTGAGAACGTCCTTGGTAACAACGTTAGCACCGTTCATATCAACTTTGATGTTAGAGCCCTTTGCAGCACTGTTGATGTACTTGATAATAGTATCCCAGCCTGCTCTCTTCTTCTTGCCGTAGATGTAAGGCTCGCCGTCCTCAGCTTCCTTGTTGGAAGTTGTTGTGGTCTTGTCCTTGTTCAGAACATCACGGAGAGAGTAGTAGGGGTCAACATATCCGTAGCCGCTGTAATAGCCGTAGTAATTCTTGTATGCGTTGCCGTAATAGTTGAAGGGAACATATGTGATGTCAGTTCCGAGAGCAGTTCCGCCTGCATTCTTTGCAGCCTCAAGTGTACCGTAGTAGGTGCCGTTGTAGTAGTAATAATAGCCTACACGCTCGGAGTTGCCGTAAACAGAGTAATAAATGTCAACGCCTACAGTACCGCCTGCATCCTTAGCTGCCTGAAGTGTGGGGTAGGAAACACCGTTGTAGTAATACTTGTAGATAGATCCGGCAGATGTAGTGTTATTGGGATTGTAGAGGTAGCCTACATTTGTTACATAGGAAGAAAGACCCTTGGAGGCGTTGAGAGCAGCCTCGTATGTGCTGTAGTACTTGCCTGTGTAGGAGCTGTAGTAGTAGCCGTAGCCGTTATAGTAGCCGTTGTAGTAGCCGTTGTAGTAGTTGCCTACATAGGTAACATATGCGGTGTTGCCGTTGGAAGCATTTACTGCATCAGAATATGAGCTGTAGTACTTGCCTGTGTAGGAGCTGTAGTACTTGCCGTAGCCGTAATAGTCATACCAATAGTCGCCGCCCATATAGGTTACTCTTGAAGCGTCACCCTTGGAAGCATTGAGAGCTGCAGAATATGTGCTGTAGTACAGACCTGTGTAGGAGCTGTAGTAAAGGTTTCTTGTAGCAGATGTGCCTACATATGTAACATACTTAGCCTGACCGCCTGCTGCGGAGAGAGCTGCGTCATATGTGCTGTAGTACTTGCCTGTGAGGGAGCAGTAGTAGCCTGTTCCGCTTGTGACATAGTTGGTGTTGATGTAGTAGGAGCCGACATAGATCTCGATGGGGTTTGTTACGCCTGCGGTAACAGCTGCATCCTTGGTATCATAATACTTATTTGATACAGTATCATAATACTTCAGCTGTGCGGAGGAGGGGATTCTGGAATATGGAACAGTTTCGTATGCGCCTACATTGCCGTTTGCAGCTTCTGCAGCCTCAACGGGAGAGGAATAATAAATTCCGTTGTAGTAATAGTAATAATCCTGAATTGCTGATGCGCTGAAAGCCATTGCCTGTGTTGCCATAACAAAAGCGGCAGCTGTAGCAGCAATTGATCTGAAAAGCTTCTTGCTCATTTTGGATAACTCCTTTACAATTTATTATTTGAAATTCAACTTTGCTATAGGCACGGTTATACCATACCTATCAAGAATTAACTACATTATAACACACTTTTTCCTTATTGCCAATAGTTTTTTTGACAAAAATTATTACAATTTGGTTACATATTTTTATGAAGTGCGTTATATCTGTTGTTTTTTGGACATAATAATCGTGAGATCTATGAAAGGAACGCTCACATATGGAAAGAATCGCTTTTTTTGATACCAAGCCCTATGACAGAGAATATTTTGACAAGAATAATAAAAACTACCGCATACATTATTACGAGGACAAGCTTACCGAGGAAACAGCTTCTCTTGCGGAGGGCTGCTCTGCGGTATGCGCCTTTGTCAATGACTCCATAGGCAGCAGGACGATAGATGAGCTTGTGCGCAGAGGCGTAAGGCTTCTGCTTATGCGCTGTGCGGGCTATAACAACATTGACCTGAAATACGCTTCGGGAAAGCTGACTATACTGAGAGTTCCCGCCTATTCCCCCTATGCCGTTGCCGAGCACGCAATGGCGCTTCTTCTGCTTCTCAACCGCAAGATACACAAATCCTATATCCGCACCAGAGACCACAATTTCAGCATCAACGGTCTTACAGGCTTTGACCTTCACGGCAGAACGGCAGGTGTTGTGGGCACAGGAAAGATAGGAAGGGCGTTTATCGACATCTGTCTGGGCTTCGGAATGAAGGTGCTTGCCTACGACCCATATCCCGATAACAGATATGCTGAAAGCAGGGGCTTTGATTATGTTTCCAAGGAGGAGCTTTTTGAAAAGAGCGACATTATTTCCCTTCACTGCCCTCTCACAAAGGAAACACGCTATATCATCGACGAGGAAAGCCTTGCCCGAATGAAAAAGACCGCTTATATCATCAACACATCAAGAGGTCCGCTTATCGACAGTGATGCTCTGCTGAGAGCACTGAGAGAAAAGCGTATCGGTGCCGCAGGACTTGACGTGTATGAGGAGGAAACGGATTTCTTCTATGAGGACAGGTCGGGGGATATAATCGACGATGAAACGCTCTCCCTGCTTATCTCCCTGCCCAATGTCATAATCACCTCACATCAGGCATTTCTTACAGAAGAAGCCCTTAGCGCCATCGCTTCGGTAACTCTCTCCAACGCAGACGCATATTTTGCAGGAAAGGAAAACCTCGAAAACGAGGTGAAGGCATAAAAACAAAGCTGTCACACAGACTGTAAGATCCGTGTGACAGCTTTTTATTATTCATTGCAAATTTTTAAATTACGAATTACGCATTGAATATTATGCATTATCCTTGCGCATTGTCTTAGGCAGGGGGTACTTATACGAATATTCCTTGAAAAGCTCCGCAAACTTTACATTATCCTCGCTTCTGATGTCATTGAGGTAGCGGTGGTTTTCAAAGCTGTTGTCGTTTATCTGGATAAGGTTAACGGCAATGTTTGAGCAATGGTCGGAAATTCTTTCAAGGTCAGTAAGCAGGTCGGTGAAGATGAAGCCTTGTTCAATGGTGCAGGTCTTTTCTCTAAGGCGCTCAACGTGGCGGTTTTTCATTTCCGCTCTCAGATAGTCAACGACTTCTTCCAGAGGCTCGACCTTGTATGCAAGCTCAATATCCTTTGTTTCAAAGGCTCTTACCGTAAGATCCATTATTTCCTCGATGGCGCTGAACATTACGTTAAGCTCACGCTTTGCCATATCCGAGAATTTGATGTTCTTCTGATTTATTTCCTTTGCCGTATCGAGAATGTTTACGGCGTGGTCGGAAATTCGCTCAAAGTCGCCTATTGAATGGAGCAGGCAGGAAACAGTTCTGCTGTCGTCCATTGTAAGGCTTCGTCCCGAAAGCTTTACAAGGTATGTGCCTGTAACGTCCTCGTACTTGTCGATGGTATCCTCGTTGTCAAGTATCATCTGGGCGTGTTCGTCGTCATAGCTTCTGTAAAGGTCTATGGCAAGGGAAATAGTGGTCTTTGCAATGGAAGCCATTCTGTTGGTGACGTTTCTGCACTGCTCAATAGCAACGCCGGGGGTGGTGAGAAGTCGCTCGTCAAGGATAACAGGGGCTTCGGGAGTTCCGCTTCCCTCGCTGTCCTTTATTACCATATATGCAATCTTTTCAAGCTTTGAGGTAAAGGGGATAAGAAGTGCTGTTGCGCAGAGGTTGAATATGGTGTGCACAACGGCAATGGAAAACTCCGTAACAGGAGCGGATTTGAAAGCAAAATCAAATATTGCATCGCCGATAAGGTATGCTGCAAGAGCGATAACTGTTCCGATAACGTTGAAGGAAAGGTGAACAACAGCAACACGCTTAGCGTTCTTGTTTGCACCCACAGAGGAGAGCATTGCGGTAACGCAGGTACCGATATTCTGACCGAGAATAATGGGGAGCGCCGAGCCGAAGGTTATCTGACCTGTGGAGGAAAGCGCCTGGAGAATACCCACAGAAGCAGATGACGACTGAATTATTGCAGTCAGCAGCGCACCGGCAAGAACGCCCATAAATGGGTTTGAGAACAGGAGAAGAAGCTTTGCGAAATTGGGGTCGTTCTTCAGAGGAGCGACAGAATCGCTCATAGTGTCCATACCTGTCATAAGAATGGCGAAGCCGATAAGGATACCGCCTACGTCCTTTTTCTTGTCATTGCCGCCCGACATACGCATTATCACGCCGATAAGGGCAAGAATGGGGGCGAAGGTGGTGGGCTTGAAAAGCTGGATAAGGAAGCTGTCGCCCTCAAGACCCGAAAGGCTCAGTATCCACGCAGTAACGGTAGTTCCCACGTTTGCGCCCATAATTATTGAGATCGCCTGAGAAAGGCGCATTATCCCTGAGTTAACAAAGCCTACAAGCATAACCGTTGTGGCTGATGATGACTGGATTATTGCTGTAACGATAACGCCGAGAAGCAGCCCCTTGAAGCGGTTTGAGGTAAGCTTTTCAAAGATCTGTTCAAGCTTGCCGCCTGCGAGCTTTTCCAGCTTGTCGCTCATAAGGTTCATTCCGTAGAGAAAGAGGGCAAGCCCTCCGAACAGGTGGATGACGTTGAATATGGTCATACTTTTGCTCAATCCTTTCACGCAGCCTCATACATTCATATACGAAGCCTGTCGGGTTTTCTGCCCGACCTTTTTCTGCATTTTATTTTATTTCACACAAAAATAAATATACCATAAAATGATGAATTGTGAAATCATTTATTATTAAAAAAACGTGAAATTCCCCGATGCTATATCATCACCGACATTATATTCATCAGAGGGAGCATAACAGTCAGCATGACCGCACCTGCGGCAAGGGTCAGAACTGCGGTGAGAGCAGGCTCTGCGGCGCTTATTATCCGTTCTATGGACTTGTCCGCCTCCTCGCTCATACGGCGGCTTATCTTCTGCCATGCGCTGTCAAAAGAGCCTGAGCTGTAGGATACCCTCAGGGTCTGTGCATAGAATACGGGAAGAAGCTCCGACTGCTCAACAGCGTCAGCAAAGGGAACGTCCTGCATAATAAGCTCTGTACAGCGGTCTATTTTCCTGCTGACCCTTTTGTGTGCGCTTATTCCCTTTACATTTGCCATAGCCTCCGAAGCGGACAGACCGCTCATTATCATCATCGACACCGCTCCCGAGAATTTCGCCATAGCCACGTTTTCTGCGGCTTCTCTGAAAAAGGGGAGAGCGGAAAAGGCTTCGGCAAAGCCTTCTGTTTTTCTGTTTGCGGCAAGGAATACCGCTCCTGCGGCAAAAAGGATACCGCAGATAACAAGCACCACTGCTCCTACCTTTCCTGCGGCGGCAACGCTTTCGGAAACTGCTTCATACACATTGGGGTCGAAATCCCTGAAAATATCCGCAAACATAGGCAGTATCTTCAAAATAAGCACAAGCACCACGGCGGCGGCTATTACAAGCATTATCATAGGGGAGGTAACTGCGTTTCTCACGCTGTCGCTGAGCCTTGCCTGCTTCTCGTAATACTCGGTAAGAGCGTCGAGGGCTTCGTCAAGCCGTCCCGAAAGCTCGCCTGCCATAACCGTCTTCACGCAGTATTCGGGGAATACGCCTGCCTCGTCAAGAGCGGCATATAAAGGCTTTTCCATAGAAAGGGAGGCTGTTACGGAGCTGAGAAGTGCATTTGCTTCGGGCGTGTTCTTGGCTCTTGATTCTGCCGCCATAACGGAAAGACCGTCATAGACAGGTACTCCCGAATCAAGTATCTGTCCCAGCTGATAGCAGAAATATGCTACTTCATCAGCGGTGAGGGGGCGTTTCTTACTCATTTTCATCACTCATTTCTTCGTTGTCTGCAAGTCTTTCGGCGGTTTCTTCCTCGGAAAGACCGTTAATGGGAGCTATGCGCACTTCCCTGTTGTAATAGGCTTCGATAATATCCTTTATCATAAATTTGGAGTAATCGCCGTTTTCGATATAGCCTGCAAAGGCAATGTCGGGGTCGTCGGCAGGATAGAAGCCGATAAAGGACGAGCCTGTGTCGGATTTGGTGGTCTGGGGAGTACCCGTCTTTATGGCCGCTTCAAAGGGAAGGGAGGAAAGCAGATAGCTGCTTGTATAGTAGTCTTTAAGCGCAGGATAGGTATATGGCTCAAAGGCGGCGGCTTCCTTCATACCGTCAATGACGGTCCTGAATGTACTGCCTGTCTTGTCCTCGATAACAGCCGCAGTTACGGGCTGTGTCTTGCTCACAAGGGAGGTCATATTATAGGTGTAAACACTGTCCACAAGATAGGTTTCGTAGCGGACACCTCTGTTTGCTATCATAAGCGCCTGACCTGCCATCTGCAATGGAGTTACATAGGTATCGGACTGACCGATAGCCGCCTGGATAACGTTTCCTGCCTGCCACACCTGCTGTCTTGCCTCAAAGGTGTCGGGATTGGCGATATAGCCTGTTTTTACTCCTCTGCCCGTTTCAAGACCCATTTCCTCGCCCAGTCCGAAGGCGGCGGCATAATTGGAAATAATGTCTATTCCCGTGATTCGTCCCACATCGTAGAAGAAGATGTTGCAGGATTCCCTGAGAGCGCCTACCGTATCGAGCTTTCCGTGAAAGCCCAGACAGCTGGGACTCCAGTCCTCCCAGTAGGTGTAGAACTTGCGGCAGTCCACCGTATCTGTAGGGGAGATTATGCCCTCGTTTAAAGCGGCGGTTGCGGTAATGGTCTTGAAGGTTGAGCCGGGGCGGTAAAGTCCCGATGTGACACGGTTTAGCAGGGGAGAGTTTTCTCCGTTTGCCACAGCCGAATAGTTTTCAAGGTATTCCTTTAAGTCGTATGTGGGAGCGGTTGCGGCGGCAAGAAGCGCTCCTGTGTCTGCGTCAAGCACAGCTATTGCTCCTGCGTCGGCTTTTGTGCCCTTTGCCTTGTCAGAGGTCTGGTTTTGAAGCCAGTAAATATGATTTTCAAGTATCGTCTGCACATTCCGCTGATAATTGCTGTCAACGGTAAGCTTGATGGTGTTTCCGGGAACTGCGTCCTCGGTTATTTCGTCCTTTACCACCGAGCCGTTTCTTATTTCGAGGGTGCGCACTCCTTTTTTTCCTCGGAGGGTGCTTTCCATAGCCTTTTCAATGCCGCCCTTGCCCAGGGAATCGTTCAGAGCATAGCCCTGTCCGCTGAGCTTTTCGTATTCCTCGGCGGATATTGCTCCCACTGTTCCGATAAGGTGGGGGATAACATCTCCCGTATTCACCACACGGACAGCCTCCTGAACTATATTCACGCCGTCAAGGTCGTAGGTCAGCTCCTTCAGCTTTACAACCGCCGCCATAGAAATATCCTCGGCGAAGGTGTAGCGGTTTGAAACGGAGAAATCACGCATTGCCATAGTGTAGCGTATTCCTGCGGCAACTCTGCGTTCTCTTGGGGAAAGGGACGGGTCAATGCCGTAAAGCCTTTCCATAGCGGTGATACATTCCTCCGCCGTGCCGTAGACCTGTACGCCTATCCTTTTTCTGAGCCTTGCCACGTCGCTTTCCCTTTCGGGGAGAAACTCAAAGGGAGCGTCGGCGGATATGGGGAGAACGTCCTCCCATTCCTCATTTTCTTCTTCAAGAAGCGAGGCTACTTTCAGAATGATTCGGTTCATTTCCGAGTCCTCCGAGGGGAAGAAGGCTTTTTCTATAACGGCGTTGAAGCCTGTTTTGTTGCTTACAAGATAATTTCCGTTACTGTCGGCAATTTCGCCTCTGGGGGCGTTTATTATCTGATGTGCCGTGCCTGAGCTTACAGACTGCTGCAAATAAGAATCGCCGTCCACAAGCTGTATTTTCATAAGCCGTATCACACCCAGCGACATAACAGCAAGTGTGGCGGACATAAGGATTATAAAGCGTATTTTGTCGCCTGCCGAGGTCAATACGGTCACTTTCCTTTCATTGTATTTCTGTTATCCGAAAATACCGCAAAGCTCGGATATGCTTTTTATAACGGCGGCTGTTTTATCTTCGGGAATGTCCTTGCCGAAGCCGTATGCGGCGTGTATAAAGGGGATACCTGCTTCATATGCAGCTGTGCAGTCTCCTGCGGTGTCACCCACATAGACCGCCTGGGTGATTTTTCTGCGTTTCATAAGAAGTCTTATGGTTTCGCTTTTTTTCTTTCCCGTTTCGCCCCAGCAGAGGTAATCGGTGAAATACCGCTCAAATCCGCAGTATTCAAAAAATGCTTCTATATAGCCTGTCTGGCAGTTGCTTACGATAAAAAGGCGGTGGTCTGCGGACAGCGCTTTCAGCGTTTCCTCCAATCCGTCATAGAGCTTTCCTCCGTGCTCGGCAAGAAAATCATTTTCCTGCTCGGTGCATATATCCATAAGCTCTGTCTGCTTTGACAGGGAGAGCATAGGGAAAAGCTTTGCGGCGATTGCGTCCATGGTCATACCCATTACGCCCTGTATATCCGACTGCGTAATGTGAACGCTTCTGAGCAGAGGATTATTCTGCATTCTCACAGTTTCCTCCCATGATGCCGCAACGTTTTCCGAGCTGTCCCAGAGAGTTCCGTCAAGGTCAAATATAATACTTTCGGTTTTCACGGATAGATCACCTCTTTAACGGTTTTTTTCGTAAATTGCCGCAAGACCCTTCAGCGGCAGGTCGGTGTCGATTGTTATTTCGTGGCGGCAAAGGGGTATTACCGCAGCTGCGGAATTGCCTGTGGCTATGATGGTATGCTCCTCGCCTGTTTCTTCAAAAATTCGGTCGATAAGGCTGTCGGTCATTCCCGCAGAGCCGTACATAAGACCGCTTTTTATACATTCGGCGGTGTTTTTTCCTATGATACGTTTCGGGGGCTCGGCGGCGACCATAGGCAGCTGAGCGGTCTTTTTCACCAGTGACTCCAGAGACGCTTCAACTCCGGGGGCTATCATTCCGCCGCAGTAGCGTCCGTTTTTGTCT
>JAGAJY010000045.1 GCA_017848125.1 Oscillospiraceae bacterium | reverse complement strand
GTTTTTTCTATAATCTATATAGATTCCCCAATTACTATATATCATCGTAATACATAACAAAAGAAGAAGTCCGCTTTGTACAACATAATGATACTTTTCCATATCCATAACCCCATAAATTCAAATTTTCATTGAGTTAATTATAACATAGTGTACACATATAGTCAATGTCACAAACAACGCAAAGCCACTTTTAACATCAATATCAAAAGCGGCTTTGTAATGCTTCTGTATGACCACCTGTCTTATGAGTGACAGGGGCATTATTGCATCACTCATACTTTTTCACTCTGAAATTCTCTCAGCCTATCTTATATCCGCAAAAAAGAATATCTGGTCTGTGCGCCCTGATATGCGCCCCCTGCTCTGCGGTCATATTCCCCGAATGCCATTCGCTGACACGGATATATTTCAGAGTGTCTATTCCGTAAAGAGGGGCAAAATAGTCCGACGGGTAATCGGGAGGCGCTGTTTCCTCCTCGGTCATATACCACTCGTTCCGATAGGATTCAAAAATTATCAGCGAATCAAGATTGCTGACGAAATCAATATTTTCCGTATCAAATACCGACAATGATGCAATATCAAGGTCTTTCAGGCTTTCTCCCCCCGTTACACGCTTTGCGGAAATATGCAGAGTCTTAAGCCCTGTAAGGTGCTCTATACCTGTCAGGTCAACCTCGTCTCCCGAAATTGAAAGTCTTGTAAGATCGGGCACCTTTTTGGATATTTCCTCAAAAAACTCGGGAGACAGCACATCGCTGTCCAGATTTATGTGATGGGAAAACTTAGTATATTCAAATCCACCCTTGGGGTCTGTAAACTCCTCAACAGGCATAAAGCGGTATCTGCTTTCAGACATTTCATCGGCAAACTCTCCTTCAAAAAACACCTGCATTCCCTTTTCCTTTGCAGGGTATTTCTCCGACAGCTCACGGAAACTGCCGCTCAGGTCAATACTGTAAACACATTCGTATTCGGAAAGTGATTTCAATGTAAGCTCCATGAAATCCTCATGCATTTTTTTGTAATCCTCTGCCTGAAAACCGAATCCGCTGTATTCAGCAAGCTTATACTCATTACCTGCGAAAAATTCCATAAATATTCCGTTGTCATACTCGCCCATAGGGTATGCCACATCGCTTGAGCCGTAGCGACGCCGATTGACAGTTCCGTTTTCGTCAAAGGTGATTATTTCAGCAAGTTCATATAATACTGCCTCATATTCCTCAGCGATAAGCACAAAAAAGTATTCGTCTGTCTCAGGCTCACGGTAAAGCGCAAAAAAGCCGTAATCGCCGTACAAAAGTGCCTTCCAGCCCTCTTCCGATGAATATTTCAAAAGACTGTTTCCGTAATATTCATTCAGCACAAACAGCTCAGGGAAATTATCATTGTCAATATCCGAAAAAACAAGACGGCAGCCATCCTCATAAAGCCCCTCGTACTTGTCCCGTGCTGTCCGCACAGCTTTTTTCAGCTGAGTTTCGTTTCTGAAAACAATATTTTCACGGTTTGTCAGCTGACGGTAAGCATCGCTGGCGGTGTCAAACTCTATGACGGTTTCGCTGTCGCTGTTGATAATACTGTAAGCCAGTTTATTAACGCTGTCGGGAACTGCAATGATCGGCATATTGCAGTTCCGAAATGCCCAGCAGCCTATTTCCGTCAGCCCGTCGGGCAGGATAAGAGAGCTGAGACGTGAATCACAAAAGCTGTAATCTCCGATGACCTTTACACTTTCGGGAACGGTAAATTCCCCCTCCCTTGCAGGCGGATAAAGCACAAGCTTACTTCCGTCAGCCGAGTAAAGAACGCCGTTTTCCGAGCGGTAATGCTCGCCCCCCTCGGGGATATTCACGGCTTCAAGGCTGTAAAGCTCTGTGAAATTGATAATGCTCAGCTCCTTGGTGCTTCTCGGAAGATTCAGCGTAACGAGCTTATCTGCTTTTCCTATTGCTTTAAGGGGAACATTTTCGGGAATCGTAAGGCTTGTGATACCGCTCCCCTCAAAGGCAAGCCTATTTATCCCCGTAACGGGACAGCCCTCCAGCGTCTCGGGAACTGTCACCTCGGTATCCTCGCCGATATACTTCCTGATATGCGCCTTTCCCCCTGTAATGCCGTAATCCCAGTCATTTTCGGGAAGCCTTTCGGCGGCTTCGATGACAGTTGTTTCAGACAATGTTACTGTTTCGTCAGCAGTATTGTACTCCTCTGTGCAGGCAGTCAGTGCAAGGCAGAGAAGCAACGGCAGAAGCATTTTTCCTTTCATTCCATTCACCTCACATATTGTCATTATTATATATACTTACAGCTTTTTCCAAAAGAATCTCCCTCTCATTGGGGATAGTTCCGTTCATCACCTCGTCAAGCAGGAGCTTCAGGGTATCGCCAAGCTTTTTCCCCGGGGCATAGCCTATATCTATAAGCTCCTTGCCGCTTATTTCAAGAGCTTTTAAATCAAAGCACTGCTTTTCCTCGAGAATTTCCTCCGCAAGTTCCCTTATTCGGCAGATCTTCTCTGTCCGCTCCCTGTCAAAAGCTGCTTTCTGCCCCTTAGTGTCCGCCGTTTTTACGTCAAGCAGTCTGAAAAACTGCTCTGCACCTATTTTGTTGAGCCATTTTCTGACATACTTGGGAGCGTCCTCTATTACTGAATCGTGATAGCATACAAGCTGACAGACCTTATGCCGTGTTTCGTTGTCAAATCTCAGTCTCTGCATGATTTCGTCAGCCATTTCCGTGCTGATCTTTCCGTGCCCTCTGAAATGCCTTGTTCCGTCATCATCGTCCTGAAAGCATCGGGGCTTTCCTATATCGTGAAGCAGCACCGCAAGACGGGTAACAGGGTCAGCCGATTCACAGCCTTTAAGCGCATTTAAAGTGTGATAAAGCACATCAAAATCGTGGTGAGGATTATTCTGCTCAAAGCCTGCCATATCCCCTATTTCGGGGATTATTTCCGTGAATACGGGGAGAAAGTCACATATAAGCTCTGCGATTTTTTCACAGCTCGGGCTGTTCATTATCCCCCACAGCTCGCTGCGTATCCTTTCCTTTGATATATTGGAAAGGTTTTTGCTCAGACTGTTCATTGCCAAGGCTGTTTCGTGGTCTATATCAAAACCCAGACGTGCCGAAAAACGGACAGCCCTCATTATCCGCAAAGCGTCCTCATTAAAGCGCTCAGCAGGCGAGCCAACGCATTTTATTATCCTTCTCTCTATATCCCCTATGCCGTCAAAGGGGTCTGCAAGACCGTCTGTGCAGTTGTATGCCATTGCGTTTACTGTGAAATCCCTGCGTTTGAGGTCCTCGGTTATATCGTCGGTGAATGTTACCTTATCAGGTCTGCGGTTGTCGGTGTATTCGCCGTCAATACGGTAAACGGTACATTCATACTGCTCACCGTCAATGACCGCTGTGACCGTTCCGTGCTTTAGTCCCGTTTCTATAACTCTTATTCCCTTGAAAATTTCAAGCATCTGCTGTGGGGTGGCTGATGTGCATATATCCCAGTCGTGAGGAACTCTCCCCATAAGGCTGTCCCTTACACAGCCGCCCACAACATAAGCCGTATGCCCCTGTTCGCCCAGCAGACGAATCAGGCGCTGCGCATTTTCGGGTATGCTTATCTTAAAACTCATTTCTTACCACCTTCTCATTGACCTCTGCCACAAATTCATTTATCCTGCCGTAATCGGGCAGGTCGGGCAGGCTTGTGTTGTTTTTTGCATAGTCAAACCTTTTTTCAAAGCCGCTCAGCATTTCATAAAATTCGGGAACAGGCTGTTTGTTATCATCAAGATATTTTTCGTTTCGTATATCCATCAGCAGATCGTGCTCCGCTTCTCTGTAGGTTACTATTTTCCCCTTTTCCAGAATATCGAAGCACATCAGGTAAAGTCTGACAAGGTGCATCATATGCTTGCCGAGCTTGCCGTGAGTTACTGCCTTTTCATTGCGGCAGCCGATTTTATTGTAGGACTTTACAATGCTCTGCATTTCCGATATCATATCCTTGTAATCCCTCAGAGGATAATGAGTGAGATTTATATCCATAAATATCTCTGCTTCAAGCTCATCTCTGTCGGATCTATCAATATAGAGCTTTACAGAGTCCTCGGGCATATCAAAATATTTCCGCTTGAATTCATATGAAGCGTGCCCGATGGTCTTCAGAATATGCTCCTCATTCTGTGCCTGACCCGCCATTCTGTTTGACTTGTTTTCCAGCCTGCGAAGCTGCTGATCTGCATATCCCCCGAAGGAGTGAACCGCCCTTTTTGACAGGAACATATCCCCGTTGTCAATAAGCTGTCTGCCTATAGGGTGAACGTAAAAATAGTGCTCTGGTCTGTTTCCCAGAAGCTCGATAGTGTTTGGATTTACACTGCACAGGAGACTGATAAGCTTATTGAAGGAATATATGGTCGTGTCGGTCTCAACGTTTGTGAACTGCTCGAAATTCTGATTTGTTAGAATCTGCATTTTGCTGTTCAGGGCACAGCCTCTTATATCAAGGTCGCTGTTTTCATTCTCCGTACCGTATGCGTGAGAGCCGCCCACGGTCAGCAGAATTATGTTTCTTCCGAGATTTTTATCGGTTTTCAGAAAGGAATACTCATCTGATTTTAATCTGTTTTTTATCTCATTTATATTCATTGTATTTCTCCTTTACTTGACAAATTATGCAATAAATGTTATAGTATATGTGGCAATAAAATCGAAAGGAAGCTGATTATTTTGGAGCTTTGGGATATTTACGATAAAGATAAGAAGCCTACGGGCAGAACTATGAAAAAGAACGACTGGTGCTTGAAGGACGGAGAGTATCACCTGACCGTGCTTGGCGTTATAATGCGCCCCGACAAAAAGTTTCTGATAACTCAGCGTGTTATGACAAAGGCGTGGGCAGCAGGCTGGTGGGAGGTTTCGGGCGGTGCCGCTATGGCAGGCGAATCCTCGCTTGAGGCTGTGAAAAGAGAGGTAAAAGAGGAAACAGGTCTTGATGTTTCAAATGCTGACGGCGGATATGTATTCACCTACAGCAGAGAAAATCCCGGCGAGGGTGACAACTACTTTGTTGATATTTACCGCTTTGAAATGGATTTTGACGAAAGCGATGTTTCTATTCAGAAGGAAGAAGCCCTTGACTGGAAGCTTGCTTCCCCTGAGGAGATCGCAGAGCTTGGCAGACAGGGAATTTTTCTCCATTATGACAGCATAAAAAGAGTATTTGACGTATGATAATACTTGTAAAATCAGTATAGCATATTTATAAACAAAATGTCAACACAGCTAAAGGAGGACACATATTTAAATGAGAAAATTTCTTGATATAACATCAGTTCTTTGCATTATCGTTGCTCTTGCTTCGCTGGTTATGGGAATAAGAGTTCTCACAGGCCACGGAATGTTTGTAGGGCTTGCCATTTTCTCAATGGCTCGTCAGGGTACATTTATGGGCTTTATCGGAAACATTCTCGGCATTGCCGTTACCTGCGGCGGCTTCGGCGCAATGGGCATTTACGGCTTTATGTCCTACAGAAGCAGCTCCGCAAAAAAGAATGCTTTTATCTGGGGACTGGTTATGTCAGCAATCTGCCTGCTTTCCATAGTATGCAGCATTTTTGCTCATACCTTTAATTTTGGTGACATTATCCTTACCGCCCTGCCTGTGCTTTTTACTCTGGGTATGCTTAAATCTGCGTGATGTAAGTAAATATACGAAAAACGCTATGCCCATCGAAGCATAGCGTTTCTTTATGCCGCAAGCTTTACAAAAGCAGGGCAAATTATCAAAATAAACTGCGGGGCGGATTCGAACCGCCATTTTACCTCCTTAGCAGGGAGGGTGTTTTACCGATTAAACAACCGCAGCTGCCCCGAAAGAATACAGCAGTATTCTTTCCACACACGTGGGGATGTGGCTCTGCATACTACACGAGGAAAGGCACTTATATAATAACACGTCAGCGCCCTTTTGTCAAGCGTTGACAAAGCACCGTGGGAAATGCTATAATAGAAAAAAAGTGAGGGAAGCAATATGCGGCAATGTCTTATATGCAGGAAAAGAAATATTGACCACTACGGAATATGCCCCGACTGCGAAAAAATGAACGAGGCTCACAGGCTCATTTCTGCCGATCTGAGCGGATATTCTGCGGTAGTAACGGGAGGACGCATCAACATAGGCTATGCAGTATGCCTGAGACTCCTGCGAAACGGTGCTGAGATCATCGCTGTAACACGCTTTCCCTACGACGCTCTGAAAAGATATTCAGAGGAGCCTGATTACAGCCAATTCCGTGACAGACTCCATATCTTTTGTTTTGACCTTAAACGTGCTGACAGAATAGACGGGCTTATAGGCTTTATAAAGGAAACCTTTCCCAATGGACTTGATATTCTGGTAAACAACGCCGCACAGACTATCCGCAAAGCACCGTCATACTATGCCGAGCTTGCAGCAGCAGAGGAACAGCTGAAACTAAGCTTCAGCGGTCTGCTGCCCATAAGCTGCCTGTCTGAAAAAGAGGAGCATTTCAGCGTTCTTCCCTTTTCGGAAGAAACTGACCTATCCCTTTATGAAACGCCCACTCACAATTCCTGGGTGTCAAAATGCGAGGAGATCTCTGCAGCCGAGCTTCTGGAGGTCCAGCTGATAAATGTCACCGCTCCCTTTCTTCTGACAGCAGGACTTAAATCACATATGGCAAAAAGCTCGCACAAAAATCGTTTTGTGATAAACGTATCCTCTGTTGAGGGCAGATTCAATCATACCGTCAAGCTTGCACGCCACGTTCACACAAATATGGCAAAGGCTTCCCTTAATATGATGACTCATTCCCTTGCAGGAGAATTTGCCGCACAGAATATTTTTATGTACAGCGTTGACCCCGGCTGGGTGTCCAATCAGTTTCCCGCAGAATACGAAATATCAAAGGATTTCAAGCCGTATCTTACCTTTGACGACGGCGCTGCAAGAATATGCGCCCCGATTTACGAGCATCTGAATGACGAAAAGAAGCCAAAGGACATTGGTTGTCTTTATAAGGACTATACGATAATGGAGTATTGATCATGAATCTTTATGATATACTATCCGAAGCAGAAAAACTAATTACTACATTAAAAAAAATGTATTATGAAGTAAAATGGGCTTTGGTAAAACCTATCCATGTCGAATTTATTCATAAGAAAAGGGATAAAAAAACTTTTACTAAACCTGTTTTCAATTATGATTATCTGCGTGAACCACAGAAATATAAGCCAAAATACCACTATACCCCAAAATCATGCACATCATATACATCATACAAAATAGTTAACAAGGGTAAAGCTCAATTCCCGACTGAAGAAGTCACTAAAGGCACTTCTCTGACCTTTAAGGAAGCCCAGAAGGCAGGCTTTCAGTTCAAGTACACCTCACGCAGAGGAGATGTTTCCATCCTCAGCATACATATCCGCTCTGACAAAACTGTAATACCTCAATATATCGAAGGACGACCTGTAACAAGAATTTGTACCGAAAACAGAATAATCGTTGATGAAGCAGTAACTCTTACAGCTCTGTACCTCCCCGAAACTGTATCATATATAAGCTCACTCAAGGCTGACTGCATTTCAGAGGTGTATATTGACGGCAGAACGGTAATAGCCGACCGTGCATTCTCAGGTCTTCCCAATCTGAAAAAGGTTGTTTTAAACCAAGGCGCAGACATAGGCGAATATACATTCGCATATTGCCCCTCTCTGGAAAGCGTTGAATTAAAGAACTCGTCAATAGGCAAGCTCTGCTTTACCGATTGTCCGAGGCTTAAGGATATTGTCATTGACAACTGTATTCGCTGTAACGGTCAGGCATTTCGCAATACTCCCTTTGAAAAAAGCGGCGGTATGATGATCGCAGGCAAAACGCTTGTTAAATGCAATCTTTCTCAGAAAGTCATAACCATACCCGAGGGAATAGAGATCATAGGCGAATATGCTTTTTCAGATAACAAAACCGTGGAACGTGTCGTTCTTCCCGAAACCGTGGAGGAAATAAAGGAATACGCCTTTCGTCGGTGCAGCTCCCTTGAGGATATAAACCTGACCAGGGTCAAATATATCCGTGACAGAGCGTTTGAAAGCTGCTTTAAGCTTGACGGCAGAGTAATATCCCGTCATCTTCCTTATATAAACGGAAATCCCTTTTCCAATACAGCGCTTGAAAAAGAAAATATGACCCCTGACGGTCCTGTTATAAAAGGTATTCTTACTCACGGAATCCCGTCAGGTGAAAAGGTCTGGAAGCTCAGCAGCTCCATCAAGGAAATAAGCTGGCGTTATCATAACTATTGTTCTTATCTGACTGAACACAATGAAACTGCTGTGATACCAAGATCTGTCAAGCATATGACTATGAGCGGTTTTTCGAGATTTGAACGTGTTGTGATAAAAAATACCGACACAGAGATCTATTTTGACAGCAAGCCGTATTTTAATTTTCTGACACGAAAATGGGATTTCTGCCTCTCCTTTGAAACAAAGGACGGCGTTTCCGATTTTATGCTGTATTTCCCGAAATTCCAATGTGATGAACCCAAATACAAGGTCATAATGGATTTTTATAACAGCGTAATGAGCGGATATTTCAATATATACTCTGCCTATAGGTACGACAGCGGTATCCTCAGCATAGGACTTAGCTGCCGTCAAATGCTTGATATTTCTTACAGGCGTGTAAAGGGCGGCTATCTCCTTTCAGAATGCCACCGCAGACAATATATGGAATTTCTGACAGTTCACCGAAAAAAAGGATATAAATATGCCACGCAGGAAAACGCTCCCGAAAAAGCAGAGTTTTTTGTCAGTCTTTCATAAAAAAAGATGTCTTGAAATACGCTGATATTTCAAGACATTCCAGCGTGTCGAAAAAGAAAACGCTGTTGTTACATTTGCACAAAACTACAAAAATTGCTTTGTTCAAAACGTTCCACCGGAACGTTTTGAAGGGTAAGTAAGCTTAACCACTCTACAAGGGGAGTGCGATCTGGAATCAACTAATTGATTCCTTCGCCTCCCCTCGAAATGCTGTCGCATTTCTCACCCCTTGCTCCGTTATTTCACGGAAATAAGGGGGATTTCGCTGTCTGCGGACAGCGACCAAAGGGCTCTGCCCTTTGGAAACCCGCAAGCCTTTGAAAAGGCTTGACCGAAACTTTTACCTTGTGTTTATTTGTGCAACTTTTTTCGTTAGCACACTTTTTCGACAGTCTGAGATGTCTTGAAATACGCTGATATTTCAAGACATTCTTTTTTTACTATTTTCCGAGAACACCCTTATAAGCCTCATAAGCCTTGTCCCACTCCCCTGTGTTTTCGGGAGCAAACAAACGGATATTCTCTGAGTTTCGGATTATCCTCCTTGCTTCGTCAATGCCGCTTACTGCACCCAGAGAAATAAGCTGTATCGCCGCATTGCCGTATGCTGTGGCTTCAACAGGTCCTGCGCTTACAGTACAGCCGCAGGCACAGGCGGCAAGTCCGCAGAGGAAGGTATCCTTGATACCGCCGCCTACCATATATATCCTGTCATAGCTAAGACCTGTGCACTCTGATATTTCTTCAAGAGACTGCCTGTATTTCATTGCAAGGCTCTCGTAAATACATCTCATTACCTCGCCAAGCGTTTCGGGAACATACTGACCTGTTCTGCGGCAGTATTCCCTGACCCTTTCGGGAATATCCCCGGGAGGAACAAATTCGGGAGCAGACGGGTCAATAAAGCATCTGAAAAGCTCGCTCTCCCTTGCAAGCTTTTCAAGGTCGGCAAAGGAATACTCCTGACCCTGCTTTGCAAGAAAACGCCTTGTTTCCTGAACAAACCACAGTCCGATTATATTTTTCAGGAAGGTGGTCTTTTTTCCGTAGCCCGTTTCATTGGTAATGTTGTAGCCTGCCGAAAGAGGTGTGACTACGGCTTTGTCTGTTTCCGTACCGAAAAGCGACCATGTTCCGCAGGAAATGAATATGGTGTTTTCCTCCTCTGAGGGAACAGCCGCCGCCGCACACTGGGTATCGTGTCCGCACACTGCTGTTACGGGGCATACGGGAACACAAAGCTCCTCTGCAAGCTCCTTTGTCAGCATACCCGCCTTTTCTCCCGGCTGAATAATATCAGCAAAGATATTTCGGGGAAGCCCAAGAGCGTTTATCACCTTGTCAGACCATTCCTTGCTCTCAGCGTCCAGAAGGCTTGTTGTTGATGCTATTGACAGCTCGCTGTGCATTTCGCCTGTCAGCAGGTAATTGAAAAGGTCGGGCATAAGAAGCATTTTCTGCGTTCTGTCAAGGAGTCCGCTTTCGGAAAGCTTTACCGCAAGCAGCTGGAATGCGGTGTTTATTTCCATTATTTCGATACCCGTTGCCGAATAAAGCTCATCGGCAGATATCATTTCAAAAACCTTGGGAAGAATACCGCTTGTACGCTTGTCACGATAGTTAACAGGGTTTTCAAGAAGCTCTCCCCCTGTGCCTATAAGCCCGAAATCCACTCCCCATGTGTCGATTCCGATACTCTCAAAGCCGGCTGCATTGTTTGCCTTGACTATTCCCTGCTTTATTTCGTGAAAAAGTCTGAGAATGTCCCAGTAAAATGTACCATGAACCATAACAGGGTCATTTGAAAAACGGTGGACCTCATTCATTGATATCTTTCCGTTTTCCAGTGTGCACAGCATTGCACGTCCGCTTGACGCACCGAAATCAAATACAAGAACGCTTCTTTTATCCGAAGCCATTGCAAGCTCTCCCTTCTGCACAGGCTGTTTTATTTTACAACGCCCTTTTTCAGAATAATATTTGCGTAAATTGCGGATTCGCCTGTTGCCACAACCGCAAAGGCATTCTTTGCACGCTCGTAGAAATCAAAGCGTTCAAGCATATCTATCTTGCAGTTTTCAGGCTCGTATTTTTTGATAATAGCTTTGTAATCCTCCCAGATAAGAGGCACAACGGGGTCGCCCTTTACGACCTCCATAAGCATTACAGGCTTTTCGGTATAGGTATCCAGAGGGAAAAGCTGCATAATAGCGTCAAGCAGCTCGGGAACTCCGTGACCGTCGCAGCGTACAACTCTCTGTCCGCAGGTGACCGCAGGAAAATTACCGTCGCCGATAACTATTTCGTCGCCGTGACCCATTTCCATAAGTATTTTCAGAAGCTCGGGTGATATGATTTTGGGAATGTTTTTAAGCATAATATTGCTGTCCTTTCATTATTTTCTGTTAAGATATATTACCCTGTTCGTCTTTCGGGGCTTTGCCTCGGGAACAGGCTTGTCTGAATAGCCGAGGATACAGTTTCCTATGCCCTTGTACTTCTCATCTATGCCCCAGCTTCTCATAAATGCTTTGCCTTCTTCGGTTTCAAAAACCTCTCTTGCACGGTGTATCCAGCAGGAATCAACGCCCAGAGCGTGAGCCGCATTCATAAGATTTGACATTACGAGAGTACCGTCCTCAACATATGTGGGAACAGTGCTGTCGGCAAATACGATAACTACGGTCATAGCCCCATAGAAAGGGTCTGTATTGCCGTTCATCACCGCCGCATTCATAAGGGAAAGGTCGGCAATAAGGTCGGGATTTCTTATTGCAACCATGATAGTCGGCTGCCTGTCCATTCCGCTGGGAGCAAATTTTCCTGCTTCAAGGATCTCATTCAGCACATCATCGGGAACGGGTCTGCCGTCATAGGAACGCACGCTTCTGCGCTCTGTAAGGCATTTTACAACATCATTCATTTTTCTGTTTCCTTTCGTTAGTTTATTACAACAACATCATCGGTCTGCTCTTTAAGGGAAATGTCGGAAATAACAAGGTCTATATCTGCCTTGTCCGCCATTTTATGAGCCTTTGCGATAATGCGTACCTTGTTCTGCTCAAAGGCTTTCAGCAGCATTTCGTCCTGCTTGTCCTTGGGGATAAATTTCAGGAAATTTTCAAGCACACCGGGAGTTCCTGCGGCGTTTTTCACCATATCGGGAATAGGCAGATCCTCTTTTTTGATGTAGGGCAGAAGCGCCCTTATTGCCTGAGCGTAATTCAGCTCGTCAATGTCAATTTTCAGTTCAAGCTTCATCTGCTTTTTCCTCTTTCTCCTCTTTGGGCATCATTTTCATAGGCAGGGCTGACGCAATGACCTTTCCCAGATAGCTTTCGGCAAGCTCCTTGAAATCATCGGCGGAAAGCTCTGATGACGTACTCATCACATCATATATCATAGGACCCTCACGAATCTGAAAGGGTACGGGCTTAAAGCCGTTTTTCATATAAAACTGCCTGCGCTTTACCCGCTCCTCACGGTTAGGAGCGTTTGCTTCTTCGGGCGGCTCAATGGCAAGAAAAAGCCTCTGACCCTCATACATTCGCCTGAGAGTACGGAGTATTGCCGAGCCGAAGCCCTGTCCTCTTTCGCTTTCGGCTACAGCAAGATAAAAAAGATATGACATTTTCTTGCAGGATATCACATATGCTATACCCACCCATTTTCCGTCGGCATAGACGCTCCAGAAATCGGAGCTTTCGCTGTATGCCCTTGCCTGAAGCAGAAAAAACGGCGCTCTCTCATTTGCGGGAAAAGCATTTGTGTAAAGCTGCTTCACGCTGCTGTATTCGGGAAGGGAGGAGGTAACATTTCTTAAAGTTATTTTCATATATGTTTTTGATAGTTCCTTTCGGTTTATGCAACATAAGGGGGACTTTGCAGGAACATTCAGCCCTGCAAAGTCCCTTGTTTTATGTCAGATTTCAGATAAGAGATCTGTAAAGCTCAGCTATTTCCTCAACGGAGGTCTCACGGGGATTTCCGGGGCGGCAGGCATCATCATAAGCAGACTGTGAAAGGAAGGGAATATCCTCCTCCTTGACGATCTCCTTCAGGTCTGCGGGGATTCCCACATCTATTGAAAGCTGTCTTACAGCGTCTATAGCCGCCTTGCGGTATTCCTCCTGTGACATATCATCTACGCCCTTGACGCCCATTGCTCTTGCAATTTCACGGTACTTCTCCCCTGTTGCGGGAGCATTATATTCCATAACGGTAGGAAGAATAATTGCATTTGCAATGCCGTGAGGAGTGTCGTAAAGAGCACCAAGAGGGTGAGCCATAGAATGAACTATGCCAAGTCCCACATTGGAGAAGCCCATTCCTGCAACGTACTGTCCCAGAGCCATATCTGTCCTGCCCTCGGGTGTGTTTTCAACAGCACCTCTGAGGCTTCTGCCGATTATCTCGATAGCTTTAAGATGGAACATATCCGAAAGCTCCCATGCGCCTGCGGTAATGTAACCCTCGATAGCGTGAGTGAGAGCGTCCATACCTGTTGCGGCGGTAAGTCCCTTGGGCATTGAGGACATCATATCAGGGTCAACAAATGCAACAACGGGAATATCGTGAGGGTCAACGCAAACCATCTTTCTGTTCTTTTCCACATCGGTGATAACGTAGTTTATGGTTACCTCTGCGGCAGTTCCCGCTGTTGTGGGGACTGCAAGAATGGGAACGCACTTGTTCTTTGTGTCAGCCACGCCTTCAAGGCTTCTTACATCGGCAAATTCGGGATTGTTGATGATAATTCCGACAGCCTTTGCGGTATCCATAGACGAGCCGCCGCCGATAGCAACAAGATAATCAGCACCTGCCGCCTTGATTGCACTTACTCCTGCCTGAACGTTTTCAATGGAAGGATTGGGCTTGATGTCGGAGAATATCTCATAGGCAAGCCCTGCGTTATCCAGTACGTCCGTTACCTTTTTTGTAACGCCGAACTTGATAAGGTCGGGGTCTGAGCAGACAAGAGCCTTTTTAAAGCCTCTGCCCTTTGCTTCATCTGCAATAGCTGCTATTGCGCCTGAACCGTGATAAGAGGTCTCGTTGAGGATAAATCTGTTTGCCATAAAATACCAACTCCTTTATTTTAGCAGTCCTGCTGCCTGATATACATAAGGGATTCCAAAAATTACAAGGGCTTTTTCCGCTTTGAAAAAATATCCTCGTAATCGCCGTAGGTGGGAGGGGGCGTAACTTTATCCATATGGGGATTTTCCCTTCTCCTGCGCTTTCTGTTCATTCTTGCAAAAAACTCTTTTTCCATACTGCTGTAGGGCTTATGTCCGTATATTGCCGCATTGAAATCGGGATAGCCGAACTGCCCCTTCATTATCCTCAGTCTGTCGTATTGCCTTAGACAGAGGAACTGCGGAATAACATACATAAGCAGGTAGGGAATGCTCGAATCATATCCGCTGATAAATATCATCAGAAATGTTCTGATAAGAAATGCCCACAATGCCGCCAGAGTATAGTTTTCTCTCTTGCAGGAGGAAAATACACTGAACACTACCGAAGCAGGCGCAAGCAGACATTCCAGCACCATAGGAAAATCAAGAGTAATAAACGCAACGGGGAAATAGAGTATTCTGGTTATTGAAATAAAGCCGTTAAGAAGAATACAGGTAAATGAGCTTATGAAAAAAAGCCTGTCGATACGATTCATAGCCGCCTTATTGCGGTCCATCTGCTCAATAAGCTCTCTTTCGTTCATAATACTCCTCCCGAATCACTTGTCGCCGTAGGGATATTTCTTGTAGCCGGGGTGCTTGCCCGTAACCTTGTAGTTTTCTCTCATATTGCAAAGACGATCGATATTCTCACGGGATATCTCACGCTCGCCGCCAAGCAGATGAGCTGTAAGTGAGATCTTTGCAAAAAGCTCCAGAGTTTCCATACGGTAATATGCCGTAAGCAGGTCAGAGCCTACTGTAAGAGCACCGTGATTCTGCAGAAGCATTACATCGTGCTCTTTAAGATAAGGCGCAATAGCCTCGGGAACTTCATATGTAGAAGGAGTTCCGTAAGGAGTAACGGGAACGCTTCCCACAGCGATAACGGCTTCTATCATAGTGTAGCCGTCAAGAGCCTTGTTTGCAACCGCATAGCCTGTTGCCGTAGGAGGGTGAGCGTGTACCACGCCGCCTACGTCCTCACGCTCGCTGTAGCAGCGAAGGTGCATTTTTATTTCAGAGGAGGGACGATAGCCGTTTTCAGCTTCGATAACATTTCCCTCTGCGTCGATCCTAACGATTTTTTCGGGAGTGATAAAGCTTTTGGAGATACCTGTGGGAGTAGCAAGGAAGGTGCCGTCGTCAAGCCTTACGGAAACATTTCCGTCGTTTGCGGCAACCCAGCCCAGCTGCCACATTTTATGGCAGACATCGCACATCTGGTCTTTTACTTCATTGATATTCATAAATTCCTGTCCTTTCGGGTGATTTATTTATCCTTATTATACAGCTTTCGGCAAGAAAAATCTACCTGTTATGTTAATTTTGCCGTATAAAAAATATTATATTATTTTTATGCACATTGCATATACATTGTCAGCCCACAATAAAGCCACGTTCCCTGACCTTGCTTTCTATCATTTCGATATACTTATTGCAAAGCTCCTCGGTCTTTGCCTCAGCCATGATTCTGAGGAGCGGCTCTGTTCCGCTGGGACGGACAAGTATTCTGCCGTCAGCTCCAAGCTCATTCTCAGCCGCCTTTACAGTCTCCGCAACAGCTTCATCACTGAGAACTGCATTCTTATCTGTAACACGGACATTTCTGAGTATCTGAGGATAGATAGTCAGCGGTGCGCAGAGGGCTGCAAGAGAGGTTTTCTTGCTGCACATAACCTGCATAAGCTTGATGGCTGTGATTATTCCGTCGCCTGTGTTTGCATACTTGCTGAAAATAATATGACCCGAGTTTTCGCCGCCAAGCTTATAGCCCTTTTCGTTCATACATTCATAAACGTACTTATCGCCTACATCAGTCTTTTCGTAGGAAATGCCCAGCTCGTCAAACGCCTTGTAAAGCCCGATATTGGACATGACCGTAGTTACTACGGTGTTATGCTCCAGCGCACCCTTTTCCATCATATATCTGCCGTAGATGTAGAGTATCTTGTCGCCGTCAACAATATCGCCGTTTTCGTCAACTGCCAGACAGCGGTCTGCGTCGCCGTCAAAGGCAAAGCCTGCGTCAAGCTGCTTTTCTTTTACAAGCTGCTGCAAGCCCTCAATATGTGTAGAGCCGCAGTTTGTGTTGATATTCAGTCCGTCGGGGTCGTTGTTGATAACATAGGTCTTTGCCCCGAGAGCGTCAAAAACGCTTTTTGCAATGGCAAAGGCAGAGCCGTTTGCGCAGTCAAGACCGATGCGCTTTCCTTTGAGAGAATAGACCGCAAGGGAGATAAGGTAGCCGATGTATCTGTTTCTGCCTGCGGAATAATCGCTTGCACAGCCTATCTTGTCACGCTCCGCAAGGGGTATCTCGGGATATTCGCCGTCAATGTATTTCTCTATTTCAAGAATAACGCTTTCCTCAAGCTTTTCGCCCTTGTTGTTGAAAAGCTTTATTCCGTTGTCATAGTAGGGGTTATGGCTTGCGGAAATCATGATTCCGCAGTCGAAATCGTCCGTGCGGACAACATAGGAAACACAGGGGGTAGTGGTAACGTGCATAAGGCTCACATCAGCTCCCGAAGCTGTAAGACCTGCCACAAGGGCATATTCGAACATATATGAGCTTCTGCGTGTATCCTTTCCGATAACCACCGAGCAGCGGTGCTCTTTGCCGTAATAATGACCGAGAAAACGTCCTATCTTGAAAGCGTGTTCAACTGTGAGATTCTTGTTGGCTTCTCCTCTGAAGCCGTCTGTACCGAAATATTTGGGCATTGTCATTCTCCGTTCTGTAGTGTATTTGTATTATTTTATGAGCAGATTCTTTATAAATGACCTTTTTTCTTGAAAAGGATTTCATATTATAATTGTAACACTCATTTTATCATTTGTCAACAGAAAAACAGATTACAACATTATTACAGACAAGCCAAAAAACGGTACAGCAATTGACAGGGATTTTTTCGGGTGATATAATTTTTTCAGAGAATAAAGAAAGGTGTGACCGCCGTGAAAATAAAAGCAGCAGCCGCATTGACAGCCGCAGTAATGCTTACCGCCTGCACCCCCTCGGATAAAAAAGCAGAGGAAACGGATTTTATAGAAACGACCTTTGTATCCGAATCCCAATCAGCAGTTTCCGTTTACGAAAGCAAAACGGAAACAAGCGAAATCACAATTACGGAAACAGAAGCCGCAGAATCGGAGGTTTCCGAAAAGCCGATTATTACCGATGAAAGAACCGCTCCCGAAAGCGTTTCATATAAATTCAAGAAAGCTATTGATATAAATGCTCATCGTGGTGAGTTTTTCTTCACAGGCGAAACTGTTTATTCGGGCGAAGATGTTCTTATCTGCTATTTTCTCCCCGACCCCAATTTCAGCTCCGATAATGCGAAAATCAGCAGAATTGAGGGAATAAGCCTTGCAGACGGAACGACGCAGTTCAATCTGTCCTTTGAAAGAGACCGCCGCATAACCTTTGCCGAGGGACTTACAAACGGCAGAAAAACCGCTTTGGCAGAGGTTTATGACAGCAAAAAAGAATCCTATGAGCTTTTTGAATTTACAGGCAAAAGGGCAGTAAGCGACAGCATAGCATTATCCGATGCAGAGTACAGCTGGGACGTGCGTTCCGTTAAAAATACCGACGGCAGCGTTACAGATGCCGATTACGGCTCTGTTCTCTGCGAACGTGTAACGGGAACAGACCCTTACGGCGTTGACAGCAAGCATATGAGATTTGCAATGCCCTATGACCACAACAGCTTTATCTATCAGATAACAGGCTACGAATGGGCGGAGGGTGTCGGGATATACGATTATCAGTCGGACAGCTGCACTGTTCTGCCCGACAGCAAAGACACTATGCCTATAGGAATTCATAACGGCAGGATTTACACAGCCGACTGCTTTGACGGAGTGGGAACGAAGATATATACCTATGAACTCGGTGTGCTTAAAAAAGAGCTTTTCTGCGACCTTAAAGAAATATTCAGTCTTGATACAAACGATATGGTATATTACACAATGTCAGACAACGGCGAATTCATTGCGGCGCAGTATGAACCTTATTACGAAAGCGGAAAGGCTGACCGCCTTGTGCTTATTTCCCCCGATTCGGGAAAGGTCATATGCGAATATGAAATGCCCTCCGAATTTGAGATAACAAATTACTATCAGCCCTTTTTCACAGAAAAATACATATGCCTGAACGACGCTCAGAATGATATTATCTACACCGCTCCCCTGCCCAAAGGTCGGTTTGAGATAACCGACAGCGGCAGCTCTGCGGATATCACCTATACCTGTGCAGACAGAAGCGTTACGCTGAGATCCTACGATAATTCGGTAACGTGGAATCCCAAGGGCTTTATTATCAGTGATTTCACCGATATAATGGGCTGCAGCGGCTCTGTTATAACCGAGATCGCAGCTACGGGCGTATTTTCTCATAATTATTACCTTGCGGACATATGCGGTGAGCCTGTCTGCATTGCCGTAAGCTTCGGTTTCGGTAGGGACGGTGACAATGGGTGTATATTTGAACCTGCCGACAGGGATACCGTTACGGACATTGACGGCGACGGCATTACCGAGCTTATAAGCAACTGCGTTTACGGCGGAGACGGTGTTCACGAAAGTCGTATATACCGAATGAGCGGCGGAGTTCCTCAGCTTGCAAGCGGACACAGCCTTATCCCCGAAAAGATGCTTCAGGCTCAGACTATGGCAGGGAATGTATATTCGGAATATGATCCCGAAACCAATAAAATGATATGCAAATATGTTGAAAATGAAGAGGTCGTAACAAAAGAATACGAGCCTGATATTTCAGCTCTTGATTTCTATGAATTTGAATCGGATTATTTTGATGAATAAAACCGAATGGGCGTTCATATATTTGACTGATAAGATTTATCAATGAAAGGTCGGATATGAATGCCCAATGTTTTTTTAAGTCCCTCTACACAGGAATGGAATAAATATGCGTCCAGCGGAAATGAACAGCAGTATATGAACATACTGGCTGACCTTATGGAGCCTTATATGCTTTCCTCGGGAATTGATTTCACAAGAAACGACCCCGACCGCAATGTAGGCGGCGCTATCGAGGATTCAAACAAGGGCTGGTATGATGTGCATCTCGCACTTCATTCGAATGCAGGCGGAGGGCAGTATGCAGGAGTTTCCAGAGGTATCGAAATATACTATTCCCCCTATTCTGAATACAGCAGAAGGCTTGCAACCATTATTGCAAACAATATGGAGACTATATATCCCATTCCCTCAAAGGTAACGGCTATCCCCACCACATCTCTTGCAGAGGTAACGAGAACAAGGTCTGTGGCTGTTCTTGCCGAGCTTGGATATCACGATAATTTCGAGGACGAGGCGTGGCTGAAAAACAATCTTGAAAGCATTGCACGGACTATGGTGCAGTCATTATGCGATTATTTCGGAATCCCCTTTATCGAGCCTTCTCCCGTAAGACGGGGAACTGTCAGAACAGACGGCTCAAATCTGAACATAAGAAGCTATCCCTCAACCGAATCAGCCATAATAGGCAGGATACCAAACGGCGGTCAGGTGAATATCTACGGCGAAACGGGAAACTGGTATGTGATAAGCTACAACGGCACAACCGGCTATTCGGCTATGGATTTTATTACTGTGGGCTGACCCCTGACTATCTGATCATAATAATACTGCTGAAAACAGCCGCTGTTATTGAATTTGTATAACAGCGGCTGTGTTATTTCCGAGCCTTGCAATATGCTGTCATTGTGTGCTATAATAAGAATAACGATATTTCTGTAAGGGAGAGACTGACAGCTATGAAAGGAATAATATATCCCGTTATAAGCAGACAGATATCACTTCCCTTTTATCTTACGGGGATAGGTATCAGAAGCCCCGAAGCCCATGTTGTAAGACCGCTGGGGCTGTCCTCTCATCAGCTGCTGTATTCCGCTGACGGCTCCGGAACGCTTATTGCAGAGGGAAAGCAGTACAATATGAAAAAGGGCGCAATGTTCTATATCGCTCCGCAGATACCCCACGAATACTATCCGTCGGAATCGGGCTGGGCTACAAGCTGGATAGTTTTCAAGGGCGCATATGCCTCTGAAATGCTTGCGGCTATGGGACTATCACGCTTTGCCTATTCGGACAGCTGTTCAAGCGAAAGCTGCGGCAGGATAATGGAGCGTATTTTTTCAGCCGCCTCCGACCCTCTTAATTCGGGTGAAAAGGAATCTGTGCTTGTGTATGAATATATACTGAACGCAAAAAAGCTTCTGCTTTCATCGGAATCTGAAAAAAACTCAAACGATAACGCTGTTGATACGGCAATAATCTATATTGACAAGAATTATATGAACGACATAAGGCTTGAAAGCCTTGCGGAGCTGTCAGGCATATCCGTTCAGCATTTTTGCAGGCTTTTCAGAAAAAAGACGGCTATGCGTCCTATGGAATATCTTGCACGCAAAAGGATAGCCGAGGCAAAGGCTCTGCTTGATAACACGGATATGCTTATCGAGGATATAAGCAAGGCTGTGGGATATAATGACGGGAGCTATTTCGGAGCGGTTTTCCGCAGGACAGAGGGAATTTCCCCAGGCGAATACCGCAGACAAAAGGGGTCTGTGGTTTTATAGAATCAATCCGCATAATTCGATTGACCTTTCGGAAAAATTATAGTATAATAAATATAAGAACAAGAAAGGCAGCGGTAATGCAATGCTTGATTTAGCTGAATATATTATAAGCAGGCTTGACCCTCCCGATATAAGACGGGTCTATAAGCAGCAGCGTGAGCTTATGCATCTGCTTGTGCGTACAGCGGCAAATGCAAGAGACGGTCACTTTGACCGTGATATCACAGCACGAAACGGCAGGAAAATTCCTGTGAGGATATATCCGCCGTCTGTACTCAGTCCGAAAAAGAGAGTTATCATTTTCTTTCACGGCGGCGGCTGGGTGGTTGATGATATTGACAGATACCACAGGGTATGCCGTCAGCTTTCGGTAATTACGGGCAGCTTTGTCATATCGGTAAATTACCGTCTTGCTCCCGAAAACAAATTCCCGTCGGGGCTTGACGACTGCTATGAAGCTGCACGGAGGATATACAGCTATGCCGTGAAAAAAGGCATATCCTCCAATGATATTATCCTTATGGGCGACAGCGCAGGCGGAAACCTTGCGGCGGCGGTGGCACTCAAAGCAAGAAACAGCGGCGGCTTCAGATTCCGCAGGCAGATACTCATTTATCCCGTGACCGACTGCGAATACGGCAAGGATTCGCCTTACAAGTCGGTCAGCGAAAACGGCAGAGGCTGTCTGCTGACGGCTGAACGTATGCGAGGTTTTGTTGAGCTTTATCTGAACAGACCTGAGGAGAAATACAATCAATATGTATCTCCCAACAAGGCGGCTTCCTTGAAGGATATGCCCGACACGCTTGTTATCACGGCAGAAAGATGTCCCCTGAGAGACGAGGGCGAGACATTTGCCCATAGACTTTATAATGACGGTGCAAAAGTAATGGCTTTCCGTATAAAAAAAGCATATCACGGATTTTTTGCAACCGACCTGAAATACAACCGCCATGCACATCAGGCAGTAAGTATGATAATGTATTTTCTTCGTCTTACCGACTAATCTTAACGAAAGGAACAGACCGATAAATGATCAGACGAGAAAAACGCACGTCCTGGAGCAGACTGGACAACGCAGCAAAAATATTCCCGTCAACGGTGGAAAAATCGGATACGAGAGTGTTCCGTTTCTCCTGCGAGCTGAATGATGAGATAGACCCCGAGCTTCTTGCAAAGGCAACGGAGAGAGCGGTGGAAAGCTATCCGAATTTCAATGTGGTAATGAAAAAAGGGCTTTTCTGGTACTATCTGGAGCACTGTGAATTAAAGCCTGAGATCACCCGTGAGGATAAGCCTGTCTGCGCCGCAATTTATGAGGAGGACGAGCGTTCACTGCTGTACCGTGTTACCTATCACAGATGCAGGATAAATCTTGAAGTATTTCACGTTCTCACAGACGGAACGGGAGCGATAATGCTTCTGAAAACCATAGTTTACAGATATCTTATCTACAGATATTCCGAGCTGTTTGACGAGCTTCCCGTACTTGACAATGACGCTTCTCTTTCTCAGAAAAACACAGACGGCTTTTCAAAATACTACGACAAGGATATTAAGATTCCAAGAAAAAAGAAGGTCAAGGCATTTCGTCTGAGAGCGGAAAGGCTGGATAACAACAGGCTTTCCGCAATCGAAGGCTTTGCGTCGGTGAAAAGCGTTATCAATGCGGCGCACAAATATAATACCACTCTGACAGTTTTCCTTACAGCCCTTTACATAAAGGCGCTGAGTATGGAAATGTCCGTTCAGGGAAAAAGAAAGCCTGTTGTGATAAACATTCCCGTTAATCTGCGGCAGTTCTTCCCCACCGAAACGGCAAAGAACTTTTTCGGAATGTTTTCCGTGCAGTATGATTTTCTGCACAGGGACGGCAGTATAGAGGATATTATCGACTGCGTAAGCACCCTTTTCAAAGAGCAGCTCACAAAGGAAAATCTTGCCGTAAAGATGAACAGCTATGCGGCGCTGGAGCATAATCCTTTTGTAAGGATAGCCCCCTTGCCCTTCAAGAATTATGTGCTGAGAAATGCTCGGCGTATCAGCATAAAAAGTGAGACTTCCGTTATTTCAAATGTGGGAAAGGTAACAATGCCCTCTCAGTTTGACGGGCTTATAAAAAGCTTTTCCGTTTTTGTAAGCACAAGCAATATACAGCTGAATATCTGCTCATATAATGATGTTTTGCAGATGGGCATAACCACAGGCTATGCCAACATTGATGTTCAGAAGAACTTTTTCAGATCCCTTACCGAGCAGGGAATAGATGTAAGGATAAGGAGCAATGATTTCTACAGAGAAACCAATGCGGACGCTGAAAATAATGACAGGAAAGGGTGAACCGAATGCAGCACTGCGGAAAATGCAAGGTAGATGTTGACGGCAATAAAAGCCGCTGTCCTTTGTGTCAGGGCGAGCTTACGGGTACGCCCGAAGCTGAAATGTATCCCAAAATAACAGAAAACCGCTTCGGAAGCGATTTTCTCTTAAAGCTTATTTCCTTTATCGCCATATCCGCCGCCGCCATATGTATCGGAACGGACTACATCATAACAGGCAGAATAACATGGTCGCTTATCTGTCTGGGCGGAATACTGTGTGCGTGGATAACCACATCTGTTGGTATAACCTACAGGAAAAGGATACTGAAAAACATTACATGGGAGCTGTTTCTGATAACCGCTCTGTCAGTTATCTGGGACAGGTTTACAGGCTGGAGAGGCTGGTCTGTGGACTTTGTTCTCCCCTGTGCCAGCATATGCGCCGTTATTTCCATTTTTATTATTGCAAAGGTGCTGAAAATGAAATCGGGCGAATATATGCTGTACCTTATAATCGGAGGGCTGTGCGGCTTTCTGCCGCTGATATGCCTTATTGCAGGAATAACACGGATAACCTATCCGTCTGTTATATGCACCTGCGTAAGCGTTATTTTTATGGCGGCGCTTTTTCTGTTCAGAGGAAAAACCACCAAGGACGAATTTGAGAGAAGATTTCATCTGTAAAGCTGTCACCGCACAGGCTGTTAATCTGCCTGTGTTCAGTTGCAAATGACATCTTATGTTTTATAATTTACTCAGCTCGTCCATCATTGCAGGACGATTTTTGTAAATAACCTTCCATTCATTGATTATCTCTTCAACCGTATTTGTTCCGCCCGGGATTTTTTTTATTTTTCGCATTTCTGATACTATATTCGCATAGTGATTTCTGGTTCCTGTTCTTTTCGCCAATTTATTAAGCTCATCAGTGTATTTTTCAAGCAGCTGCTCGGGATATTCATTCTTTAAAACATCTGCATAACGGTCCAGCATAAACAAGCCCTGACTTTTCACTACACACTCCAGCAGCCTGTCATAAAGCTTTTCCTCATTATAATACTTTGAACGGTCTATATTCACAGGAAGCTTTTTGAATATTACTTCACGCAGCTTAGACCATTCCGCCGCTGTGTATTGCTGCTTAAGCTCTCTATACAACTCCATATTGCCTGCATCATGTTCAAGAACCAATATACTGAGCTGTTTTAAATATGCATCTTTATCACCTGTTTCAAGATAAATTTCTTTTTTCATTTTACTGTATTCTGAAACAAGTCCGTTATATTCCTTTTCCGATTCAATACCTTCATCAAGAATCACGAGTACCTTTTCGTATTCCTTTTTATTCAAACACATATCAATATAAAGCTTTCTTACGGCAGAATTGCCGCTGTATTTCATTATTTCGTTTTCAATTTTTGTTTCATCGGAATTCATTTTAATAAACAGATCAAGATATCTTTCTGCCCATTTTCCAACAGCATATCTTCTGCTCCACTCAGATTCTTCTTTTTCTGATTCACCAATTTTTTCCTTAAATAATTCAAGCTTCTTCTTTTCAAATATCTTTTCTTTAAATGCTTCCGCAATGATTTTTTCAATGTATTCCTCTGCATAATCAATAACAGTACCATTCAGATGAGCGGTAAACCATTCAAACATCTTAATTTTTTCATCAGACGACGCCTTATCAAGAATCGCAGTCCACATGTTATATACACTATCGGCAAGCATACCTATCTCACCGTCGGAATCATCAATATTTACTGTTCCGATAACAATGAATATGTAATTTATAATTTCAAACGCACTCATATATTTACCGCTGTCAAGCAAAGACTGCACATCATTGTCAATAAAGCTCTCTAACTCTGTCTCAAAGTCACAAGCGCTATGATAATCTATATAATCATCTTTCCCCGTGCAGCTTTTTACAATATAATCGATCTGTCTGAAATAATTCTTTACATTAACTTCCTTATTCTGTTTATTTACCATATTATAAAACCGCAGACACAGCTTTTCGTTATCGGCAAGTATATCTGAAAGAAATGAACGTACTAAACTATCATCAGCCTTTTCAACAAGTGCTTTTATCCGTGTATGCTTTGCTTCACGGATATGCTCCTTATATGCAGGTCTGAACATAATATCATCTTCATTATGCTCAGTGCATTTATCAGCATTTTCTTCCCATTCATAAAGTACCGCCGCCATATGCTTGCAATAATTACCGTCCTCAGCATAAGGGCATGAGCAGTACATATCCTCTATCTCATCTCCCGATAATGTGATCTCCACATCGTAATCTTCACTCCCCGAAACAACTGCATTCAGTACATTATCAGAATAATTCATATCTGCAACAGCGCAATCGCAAAAATAATTATATCCCCTGTTAAGTATAGTCTTTGAAAACAGATTTTTCCATTTCATTTTCAAACACCTCCTGATGGTATTATAAGAGCTGCTTTCTTTCTGCAATAAATTTTACAGAATCTCTCACATCACTGCTGAATTCATTTAAATTTTTTCAGAGCCGAAGCCTCAACATTCACAAGCCTGTTATCCACAGTCAGACTAAGGTCGAGCCTGCTGAATTTTTCCGAAAGCGATTCGGGCGGCAGCTCGGGGTTGTTTATGCTTATACTAAGCACCCATTAAAAACTATACAAAAAATCTTCGCATAATCTTGCGTATATGGATTATGCGAAGATTTTTTGTATATAGTTTTATTGGTGATCAGTATTATGTCGCTTATACTGCTTGCAGGGATATCAAGCTTTGCCGAAACAACATCTCTCGCCACAGTAATCACCCTTTCTGTGTATATTATATCACATTTCACGATACTATGCAAGCGCTAAATGCAAGCGCTAAATCACCTTTCAGTGTATTATAACATCAATATCCTCCGTTTTTTATTCCGCATATCATTGACAGATTAAGCAAATTGTGATAAAATGTTAATAAAATAAAAAATCAAACAATACATTATACCTTATTATGAAAGGACTGAACCAAAAATGATCGAAATATCAAATGCGACTATGATGTTTGACAACGATTCGGCTTCGCCCCTTAACTTCGGCAGAAAAGAGGAGCGTTTCGAGCACAGAGC
>JAGAJY010000044.1 GCA_017848125.1 Oscillospiraceae bacterium | reverse complement strand
TAATCGCTCTCGGTGCTGGTCTTGGCGTATGGGGCGTAATCAACCTTCTCGAAGGCTACGGTAACGATAACCCCGGTGCTAAAGCACAGTAGTGATAAAGAAGTTTTTTCTCCCTTAGTGTAGTCGCATAACACCGTCGGTTATGCGACCTTTTTTCCATATTTGCCTGTTTCAACGGATATAGTCGATACTGCCACATCAAAGCGGTAGTGAATGACAATATCCTGGATTCGCTTTCCGCTGGACTTGTCTGCTTCATGGACTACTATCCTGTCGATCAGTTCGTGCATGATCTTCGGAGTAAGCACCGTGATATGCTCATACTGCTTGATGACATTGAGGAACGCCGTTACATCAGAGGACTTCTGTTCAGCCGTTTCAACAAATGCGATAAGCTCCGCAACAGTTGCTTTCAGCTTTGCCTGTTCTTCCTCATATCCTGCCGACATCATCGTGAAACGCTCGTCCGACAGCCTGCCGAGTACATTATCCTCATAAAGCCTTGTAAAGAGCTTGTCCAGTTCAGCGATACGCTTTTCAGCCTGTTTCAGCGCTTTCTTTGCTTTTGTAAGCTCTGAGGATTTACGCTGTACGGAACTGCTCATGACACGCTTGATAAACTCCTCCTCGTTGCCTCTTACCATCGTCAGGAGCTTGTTCAGCTCACCGAGGACGATCTCATTCAGGACACAGGTGCGGATATAATGCACCGAGCATTTATCCTGTTCCTTTGCGTAGGTGGAGCATCTCATGTGTTCTTGTTCAGGACGCTCATTCTTACGGCGGCTCAGGTACATCTTCTCTCCGCAGTCAGCACAGTAAACCATTCCTGCGAACGGATTCACTACTTCGCATTTCTGCGGTCTGCGCTTATTCTTGCGAAGCTCCTGCACCAAGTCGAATGTTTCCTGAGTAATGATAGGCTCTTGCGTATTCTCGAAGATCTGCCACTCGTCCTCCGGATTGTAGATGATCTTATGTACCTTGTAGGACTTCATCTTTGTGCGGAAGTTGACCGTGTGACCGCAGTATTCAAGCCTTTCGAGGATATGGGTGATCGTATTCGCTCCCCAGCGGTAGGTCTTGGCGTTATGCCGTCCGTTGTCACGACCTTGCGACAATGCGTAGGCAGTCGGCGTAGGGATACCCTGTTCTGTTAAGATACGGGCAATTTGCACCGGACCGTAGCCGTCAATGCAGAGCTTGAATATCTTGCGTACCACCTCAGCAGCAGGCTCGTCAATTACCCACAGGTTCTTGTCGGTATCTGATTTCTTGTAGCCGTACACGGGCGGACACAGGTGCTTGCCCGACTGTCCCTTTGCCCTGAACACCGCACGAATCTTCTTACTGCAATCACGGGCATACCAGTCATTAAAAATGTTCTTGAAAGCAAGCAGTTCATTCTCGGATTTCGCTGTATCAACATTGTCATTCACGGCAATGTAGCGAACATCGTAGTCAGGAAACACCATTTCGATCAGTTCACCCGTTTTCAGGTAATCACGACCTAAACGGCTCAAATCCTTAGTGATTACCGCAGCGACCTTGCCGTCCTCAATGTCCGTCATCATCGCTTTGAAGCCTTCACGCTCAAAGGTAGTTCCACTCACACCATCGTCCACATAGAATACCGTGTTGCGAAAGCCGTTGTCATAGGCATACTTCTGGAGGATAGCCTTCTGATTTGTGATACTGTTGCTCTCACCGTCAAGCATATCGTCCTGGCTCAGACGGCAGTATAAAGCTGTTATCTTGTCTGTCATTTTAACCTCACTTTCCGACAGGATACAGCAAGCTATTATCATTATAGCGCACCATATTTCTTTTTTCAATGCGCCGATATTCCAAAATCAAACAGCCTGTCTGTCCTGTTCTTGTCCGGATTCACCGAGCATTTTCTCACAGTCCTCTGTGATGAGCCTTGCAAGTATATCACTCAGGCTCTCCCGAAAAGCTGGGTTAAAGACCGTTTTCACTCTGTAAGTCGTATGCCCGATATGATACTCGGACACGTTATCTGTTACCGCAACGGCGGCAGTTGTTGTTTCGTTCATAGCGAATTTATCTCCTTAGCTTCTCTATATCTACGCTTATAGGTCTGAGGGCATCGCTTTATATCTCTTACCCTCATGGTTGTTATTTGTGAATACAGCCGTGCGGAACGGCATTGCTGCCGTCCCTCTCACAGCTATCGTCTTGTTGTCGGATATATGTTAATCCGAATACGGCGTGTGCTTGTTATCGAAGAACGTAGTCTGATAGTCGGCATTATCGTCGCTGTCGGAATCATCGTCCTCATCGCCGTTGGTATCGGCAGAGCTATCGTTAGCAAGCTCAGCGATCTGGTCATAGGTCATACCGCTTGCGGTCAGCTTACCGATCAGCGTATGCTCTATGGTTGCAGTATCGACAAGATCTTGTCCCTCTAAGCCGTAAAGCTCAGAGAGCATATCGTAAGCGATCTGCTTGCTCTCCATGATGACCTTGCGTTTACGTTCGAGAGCTGCCTTGATAGACTTCTCGTAGCTGTCGAGCTTCGCCTGGTTGTCTTTCAGATTACCACGCATTCACTTCACCTCACATTTTATTGGATTTAGGGATAATACCCTATGCTAATATTATAGCGCGAATCGCTGTTCTGTGTCTATTGATATTGCGCTCAAACTTTCTGTTTCACTTGCATTATCCAGTTCGACATATTGTTATGGGGAAAAAGAAAAAAGCTGCGGAGCGGAGTTCGCTCACACAGCTTTCACGAAAAAATAATTATCTTCAATCACTATTCTGTTTTTCAATACATCCTTTATTATTGCAATATGGACATCTGATTTCATAATAATCATCGGAGTGAATTGCAAACAGAAGTTTATTCCATTTTGCATTAAATTCCTTAGAACAGGCTTTGCACTGGAATTTATGTTTTGAAAGCTGTTTTGCCCATAATATACAAGCAACCAGTGCGGCGATGATAACAATAACTGTTACGATTATCCATTCCATATTATAATCACCTCATAATGATAAGCGAACAAATATCCTTGTGCTATATTATACCATACCGCCAACGAAAAATCAACCCCCACTTTCATCAAACTGCCGCCCAGACTGCGCAATAACTGCGCCGTACCAGTTTACAATTTCAAGAGTGATGATAATAGAGAGCATCACGCTGAAGCGTGAGCGAGTGAGAACGCCGACGGTGCGGCGGAGAGGGTGCAGTCGCTTACGCTCCAAATTCGCTGACGGAACAGCGAAAGCCTGTGAGATACAGAGATACAGCAGGCAGAAAACTGCGCGACAGCGCATCAAAAATAGCAAGCATTGTATTTTGCGCCGCACACGGACGAAAATACATCTGCTTGTTGGGGACACCCCAAGCCCCGAAAAAAAGACCGCACAGCGGTCATAGTTAATCGGCTTACGCCGAAATAGAGATAAAGGAGACACCACTATGGATACCGAAAAGAAAAGGCGTGGAAGACCACGCAAGCAGAAGTTTTTTGAAAACTCAGGCATGAGCTACGAGGGAGCTATCAACTACGCCCTGGACAAAGAGGTGCAGTCCGAGCTTGATGATACCCTTGCACACAAGTCTGAGGGCGAGCTTACCGATGATGAACGCAAGTACCTGAAACGTAAGAAAGAAAAGAAGTCCTACACGCTCAATGTACGCTTCACGGAATCCGAAATGCAGGATATACTTGCGAAGTGCGAACAGTACGGGTACAAGAACAAAACGGAATATATCCGAGACTGCGTTCGTGCGAGGGTTGACCTTACTCCCGACAGCGGTGGAATTGCCGAGGTCAACAAGGCTATGAAACGCATCGGCACGAACATCAATCATATTGCTGTCCGCCTGCACAGCACAGGCAACTTTTACGCAGATGATATGACCGAAATAAAGAAAGGAGTCGGAGAGATTTGGCGGTTACTTCTATCCATAGCATCAAAGCAACAGTCGGCGCGGCAATCGCTTACATCACAGACGGAGATAAGACCGTCAACGGCGTATATGTCAGTTCTTATGCTTGCAGAGCCGACAGTGCAGGGGCAAGCGAAGATTTCCGAGCTGTCCGAGACAGAGGAACAGGGCGAACAAAAATCCTTGCATACCACCTGATACAGAGCTTTGCTCCCGGTGAAGTTACACCCGAACAGGCTATGCAGATCGGTGAAGAACTTTGTGACCGCTATCTTAAAGGTGATTATCAGTATGTGCTTGCCGTTCACAGCGACCGCCAGCATATCCATACACACATCATTTTCAACAATACCAATCTGTATAACGGACTGAGCTTCACCACTGAGCATAATCAGGGTAAAAAGACAGAACGTGCGTGGGCAGAACTCAGGCAATTATCGGACGAGATATGCACCGAACACGGCATATCTGTTATCTCCGAGCCTGAAAAGGGACATGGGGTATCTCACTTTGAGAGGGATATGCAGAAAGAGGGCAAGTCGTGGAAAGAAAAGCTCCGTGTCCGTATTGCAGAGGTCATGCTTTACAGCCATGACTTCAAGGACTTTCTTGAAAAGTGCAGTGAGTGCGGTATTGAATATGTGTATAAGCCGAGCAATAAGGTCAAGTTGAAATTCAGACTATCAGGTGACGGTCAACAGAAGTTTACAAGAGCCGACACTCTGGGCGCAGACTTCACCCCCGAACGTATCACCGAGCAGATAGCAGAGATACAAGAAAAGCTGTCAGCGGCGAATGTCACTCCCGATATGCTTATCGAACCGCCGAAGCCTGTTGTTGTTCCCAAGCCTGAGCCGAAGCCGACACAGACAGTCACCACACCGATAAAGCCGAAACAATCTGCCGAGCCTGAAACTATCACGGAAACGAGTGAAACCGCAAAGAGAAAAGCTGCGGCGGAACAGGTTGAGAAGTTCTTTGCAGCCCGACGAGCAAGACGGCAGGCACAACTTGATATGCTTAACGCATCTTCTGCAAAGCCCACCGAGCCGAAACCTGAACTGCCTACCCCGACACCACAGCCAACGCCTACGGAAAGTAAAGCACCTGAAAAGAAAGAAGATGTATGGGCAGAGATCAGGGGTATGCGTGATTGCGACAAGATGATCGCTGACCTTGAAGCTGGCGGAATCACATCGCTTGATGATCTCAAGGGCTTCTTCTGGAATTTAAAGCACCCTGATGACCACACGGACGAGCTTGCCGAGCTTGACAAGAAGATTAGGGGCATTGATAAGCTCATCAATATGATGAAACAGCATTCTCAGAACTATGCTACATACAAGGAGTATCAGGAGCGTTCTGCATTTACACAAAAGAGTTTCCGCAAGAAGAATGCTGCCGCTATCGACGCATTTGAAGAAGCCGACAATTATATTGCCGAACATATCAAGCCTTATTACATCAAGGGCAAGCCACCGAAACTGAGCGACCTACAGGCGATGTCTGCCAAGCTGAAAAAGAAATACAATGCTCTGGTGCCTGAGCATAATGCTTTCCTCAGAAGAAAGGCGGCGGCATCGCAGTACTCTCGTCAGGTACGAAAGTATCTTGACGATCAGCGTCAGCAGGAGCGTAACAGGCAGTATCAGGAGAGAAAACGCTCTCAGCAGAAAAAGAAAGACTATCTCGAATAACAGAAAGGACACAGATTTATGAGTAAGATTGGATATATCCGTGTATCTACGGAGCATCAGGAAACAGCAAGACAGCAGGAAATCATGGGCAACTACAAGGTTGACCGCATCTTTTCCGAGAAGCTGTCAGGAGCGAACACCGACCGTCCTCAGCTCAGGGCTATGCTTGACTATGTGCGTGAGGGCGATACCCTGTATGTAGAGAGCATCAGCCGTCTGGGACGCTCCACAAAGGACTTGCTGAACATCATCGACACGCTCAATGACAAGGGTGTTACCCTCATCAGCCACAAGGAGAAGATCGACACCGACACGCCTACGGGCAAATTCATGTTGACCGTGTTCGCAGCCCTCTCACAGTTAGAGCGTGAGCAGCTCAAACAGCGACAGCGTGAGGGTATCGAGATCGCTAAGGCTCAGGGCAAGTACACGGGACGGAAACCTCTCCCCACCGACTGGACGAGGTTCGGGTAGCTCTATGGGGAATGGAGAGCGAAGAACATCACAGGCAGGGATTTTATGCGTAGAATGGATATGTCGGCAAATACCTTTTACCGCCGTGTAAGGGAGTATGAACTCCGTCACGGTATCACCGAGCAGACCTCTGCTTGACCGGTTGGCAAACGGAAAAGCCCCACAGAGCCGTCCGAGCTTGCGGAGCGGAAAACTAACCGCTGAAAAGAAAAAGCCCTCAGAAACGCTTACAGAGCGTTTCTGAGAGCTTGCGGTTATTCAGTTCCAATAGGGTTTGTGCTTGTTGTGGTATGCTCCACAATGCCTAATCAGACTTGTGTGGAACTGAAAACGGGTGCGCCAATAGGCTATGGGTAAAACGCATAAGTATATTGAAGAGCCGTAAATCGTAATTATCCAATTACATCTTTTGCAATCTCAAATAGTTCATCAAGGGTATAAGTATCAATTTTTGATACCTTTTCTGTTTCAAGTCTATCATCATTGAGAGCTTTAGGTATACTTAAAATCGGGTAAGTTCCAACATTGCTGTCATCACTCTTTTTGTAAACTGCCACATAGGAACAGCTACCATTCACAATGATTGCAAAATACTCATACTTTGATATATCGCTATAATCAGATTTAACTGAATTTATTATTTCAGAAACGTTGATCGTTGACGGAACATTGTAATTCATACTGTTATCAGAACCAATTATATATGTACCGCTTAAATTAGTTCCACTCACTTCCATATCTGTCAAATTAGTGGCAAAAAAATTGAATATGGTTTTAGCAGTAGTATTAGTAGCGGATTGCTTCGACTTTTTTACAAATTTCCTCATTGTGTTATTTACTTTCCAGCCTTCACCATCTACATAATAGACAAAGAAATAATCTTCATCAGGTTCACCACTATTCGTGTAGTAAACTGTAACATCATATCCTTCTGTGACATTGTATATATGTTCTATGTCATCATCTTCCGAAGCAGTGAAGCCCATAAAAGCATTATATAATTCTTCACGTTGCTCATCACTCAGTGCCTCCACATCACCGCCATACTCTTCGATTTTATTAAATACTCCAGCTACCTGATCAAAATAAAACATATACTGATCAAGTTCTTCGTCGGTCATCGAACATTCTTCTACAATATCTGTAATTACATAGTTTGTCTTATTTGTGGATAATTCTTCTTCAAGATTATTTGCTCCAAGTTCGGTAAGTTTAAGAATAGCCTCAACTTCTTTATCTGGAAACATTGTTCTGAGGATTTTTTTGTAATTGCCTTCATTAGAAGCATCGAAATATGCTCTTATAACATCTTCATAATCAAATGACAGCTCTGAAGCATCATTCAACATATCAGAGGATAGAATTTCGCTGCTATCACTGACATTATCGTCGTTTTTTGACAAATCGTCAGAAGCAAAATTATCTTTGATATTTTCATCATTGCTATCACTATCATAGTCGGATTTTACCTCAGAAGTTGAGCTAATCTCATTTTCATTTGATGCCGTTTCTTCTACTTGTCCACAACTTGAGAGCGATGTTCCAATAATAGCAATAGCTATTGCACTTGCAAATATTCTTCTCATCAGTATCACCTTCATTGAATAAAAAAATGTAAGCCGTATGCTTTTTTCTAAATTATACATCATAGTTACCGAAAAGTCAATCCATAATATATAAGATAAAAGAATTGCCCTCAGAAACACTTACAGAGCGTTTCCGAGAGCTTGTGGTTATTTATTCAATAGGTTTGTGACTGTTGCGGTATGCTCCACAATTCTGATTATGACTTGTTTGGAACAGTTTTTGTGTGCGCCAGTAGGCGAAGCTACTACATAAACTATTTCTTAATACTGGATATGATAAACAATGTTCCCAATATACCACATAATGCAACAGACATTGTTAGAAGAAAGGTGAATGTCAGATATGTTAAAAATGCATCTTTAATATGCTTTTTGGACATTGCAAAATGATCAGGATATTTTTCGCTTATATAGATTGTATATGAATTACCCATATTGATTTTACGGTCATAAGTGCAAATCATCTTTCCAGAATATATCTTTCCACGAAAGGAATAATTTGCATATGCATTTTTTGTTGTGTCAGCACTATGAACCGCATGCCCATAAACTCTGTATATTGTTCCCCTAACTGTAAAAAGCTTATTATTATTCAATTTTGTAAACATATCCAATGAGATAATCAGATTTTTAATTGTATAACCTAAATAAATACATAAAAATAGTAGTAAAGAAAAAATAAAAATATACGAGCAGTTCATTGTACTGATATGATGCTTTATAATAGAAATTGCGCTAACAGCCATCATACAAATACAAAATATAATGATATTCTTTTTCATATCATACTAAACTGCAAGCTGCTTATCAATAGAAATATCCGATCCAGCATACTTACTTATAATATTATTTAGAATCTCTATATTATTTCGAGTATTATTCTTGCTATCATCTGTTTTATGAATAAACCATTTGCCCTGATTTAAATAACCAAGATATTCTCTTTCAGCAAAGCACTTTGCAAAAGCATCAAATACAAACATCTCCGAATATTCACCAGGCTCATTAACCGGTATTATTGAAATTAGTTCATGAGAATCGTTATATTTTAATTGAGTGTTAGTTGCTTTACTGTATACTAACATATCAACTTCTTGAGCAAAACTTACATTAATAGAGTTTTGCATACGAATACTACAATTATCTCCCAAAACTAATCCGAGCGAAACTATTATTATTTCTGCTACTATTCCTGCTGGACCAGCTTGTACGAGCGCTTCATGTCCATACATCGTATAATAAGCTTCTACAATGTCACATGAACAATCTTCAATGGTACCGAATAAGAGATTCCAATTATCATTCATACGAGCCGAGATTATTTGTGCTGCATTGGAAATGTCGGTATCATTACAGTTATACGCAAGATCATCGAATAATTTTGTGAACAATGTTGCATTATAAGTATTTGAATATAATGTTAATCCATCAATTGCATCATCAAGGGTATAAGCAGCATAACAAAAAACCGTAGCACCTTTACCAAGAATATTGCTTCCTCTTGTTACTCTATTGCTTTTTTCAATAGTTGAATCTAAGTTTTTGCAAAGCTTTTTAGCTGCTCTGTATTCCTTAGTCCAATTTTTATATATTTTGTGCGTACCGTTAAGACCTTTTTTATAATCTTTTGTATTCCTAAACTTATTAAAAAGTAATCTTGATTGATTTATAAAATCAGTCATTTGTTCATATTCTTTTGTTAATGCACCGTTGTTTGTGAGCTTGCTATTGAATAATTGCATTGCTCTCTGCGTAATAGTCAATACATTTGATGCCATTCCAGCGTTTACGTTTTGCTCAAATGTTAAATCATCAAAGTATGAAACATAATCAACCATCATTGATTGGTACATTTTTTGGATATCAAATTCGCCACCACAAACGTATACATCAAGAAAACGTTCGCCAATCATCAGGGCAACGTTACTATTTATATAGTCGTTGGCAGCAATTCCAGCATCCATATTTTTCCCAACAGTATTTATATCTTGCATATATATATAATCTTCAGCAAGATTAGGGTCTGAGCCAAGTTTAACTTCTTCACCATCAAGATAACCATCACCATCAGTATCATTAAATAAAGGATGAGTTAATACTTTTACTTTCAGTTCTCCGCCTATAGAAACTATCTGAATCTCATCCCCATTTTTTATACCATCATCATCATAGTCTTCGCCTCGTTCTATCAAAGAATCATATAAACCGAAACAGAGCTCTTGGTTTGTTGTTGTCAACAGTTCACCATTACCCATCAGATACTCATAGTAGTCTTCAATGCCGTCTTTGTTCTTGTCTTTATCAACCGAGATTTTCTTTTCAAATTCAATAAGTGTCTCACCGAGTTTACTACTTTGCTTAACACCATAATATTGACCATCTGTTTTCGTGGCTATTCTATCAAGTTCATTCTTTGCTTTAGTTGAAAGAGAACCAATTCCTACAGTGAAGATTCTAACACCTTTTGATTTATAGTTAGCTAATAATTCATCTGATGGGGAATCAGAGCTATCACCATCAGAAATCAAGAAAATTGCCTGATAGGTATCTTTTGGTTTATTTGCAAACTCATTGTAAGTCTCTTGAAGAGCAAGACCTATATTGGTTCCACCACTATTTCCTGCCTCTTCAAGTGCATCCAATGCTGCAAAGATTTTAGTTTTGTCACTTTCAAAGCCAGAATATCCAATTTTCTCATGGTTAAATCCAACCACTGAAATACGATCTTTATTGGAAATGGCAGAAACGAAATCATCCAAAATATGAGTTTTGATGTTATTGGTATCACTTGTATACATACTACCTGATTGATCAATAAGGAATAAAACATCCTTCTTGGATTTTTTCTCAGTTAGTTCACCACTGTAAAATTCATCTTCTGATATGCTAAAATTAGTGAACCATCTTGAAAGAAACTCGGCGCTATTGACAACCACATATGTAGAGAAATGAGTTAAATTAGCTTCAATAGTATTACCATTACGTATTTGTCCCTGCACTTCCTCCAGCATTTGTGTTTCTTCATTTAGCCAGTAGAGTACGGGCTCAAATTCAAATTCATCGCTGATTTCAATCTGATCCATATCTAATGCAAAAGATACTTTTGCGGATTCAAATGCTTTATCTGTTGTGAAGGAATATGCTTTGCCAACATATCCAGGAACATTAGGAGAAATAATCTGATTATTATCATAAGTTGCCATCTTGAACGAGGAGATACATTCAAAATCGCCCGTGATCTCAATAGTTGGGATAACAGCAGGATCATAGTCAGGAAGTATTTCGTCAGCACTGAATGAAGTCGTGATCTTACCGTTTACATCATCGGGTGTCAGAGGAAATAAACCAAGCTTTACTTCATCATAATCTGAAACACCATCATGATCCGTGTCAGGATCTATCAGAGACGTACCGAAAGCAAGTTCTTCTTTATCAAGAAGCTTATCATCATCACTATCCACATCAATCGGAGAACTTCCTATTTCAAGTTCCTGTATGTTTGTGAGGGTATCATGATCAAAATCTTCGTCGGCATCCGATACTCCATTGTCATCTGAATCAACAGCCAGTGGGTTAGTGGAAAGAAGTGCTGTTTCATCGTTGTCAGTCAGACCATCGCCGTCTGTATCAGGATTATCTTTATCTGTTCCAAAGTAACCTTCCAAATAATTAACCAGACCGTCTCCATCATCATCATTCATGTCAATCGAAATATAATCACTAAGATTAAACAAGTCACAATCTACAGTAATTTCTTTAGAGAAGGCAGTACCATCTTGATAGTCAGCTACAAATTCTACATAGTTGACACCATAAAGCATACCGATATTTTCAATTTCCCAGTTAAAACTGGGGATAATATCATGTGTGTATATTTGTGTATGATTCTTGTCGTAGACGTTTATGGTAAAGTCTTCGACAGAGTCGCTTAGGGCAATGATTCCAGAGAAACCATTAAAACCGTCACCTGTCGCATATTCATTGCCAAATCTATGAACCATATTATTTTCGTTGATATGTATGTATTCAGGTTCCTCGCTTATTGTACCGACAAATGAGCTAAAGAAGTTATTGTCATTAGCATTGACATTTGGACAATTTAATGAAATCTTATTAGCTATAATAGTAACATTGTTGAGATTAAGATTTTGAGCAGTGATATTAACTGTACCAAACGGAGCATAAACAAGACCATTTAAATTAACATTCTGGCTGTCGATGATAATATCACCATATTCAGAGAAAATTACTGAATCATTAGTATTCTTGACCTCTCCATAAAGGTTGATATTTTCCAAAGCCTTCAAAGCATTGTTAATATTTATGTTTCCAGTTAAAGTAGCATCGCCTTGTACCTCAGTAGGCACAGTAATATTGATATTTAACTCGTCAAGAGTGTAATCCTCTTCGTGTTCCTCCACGTTGGGAACAGAGAAATACTGAGCATCTATCTTATCAAATATAAAAATCATAGATTCATCAGCATCCTCAGTTTTGGAACCATTGATGTTCGTATTACCGCTTGAAACGATTGTACCATTAGTTGCTACATTTCCATTTACGCAAAAATTTCCTGCATTAACAGTAATAGCTCCATCTTCGCTCGATGCGGCGAACATCGTGTAAGGATATGGTTCTGCGCTTTCTTCGGCATGAGCTGAAACAATAGGTATAGCACTTACTGTCATCGTCGCACTCAAAACACCTGAAAGCAAACGTTTAAAAATTGGCTTCATATTCGCCCTCCTAAATAATATTACGCTTGAATCCATACAGAAAAGTGTATGCAAATCAAGCGTTATGCTTATTATACCAATTTGATAGTAATTTGTCAATAGACAATATGGCTTACATACTCATGGCGATAGTAGGAACATTTGCACATTTTAAATATAAAGTAGCTTGCTGTACCTGTCTTACAATGTTTTCACGAAAACTTCTTTATGCCTACTGTCGTAAGTCACAGGGTATGAAGCAGCTTATGGCTGGCGGCGGTGTTGCCCTCATCGGTATCACCCTTATCCCCCTTCTTTCCGGTCTTTTCGGTTAATCCGAAAAAGCTCGGTAAAAGCGGAAAGCCTGTCCTTATGGGCAGGCTTCTCTGCAAATAAATAAGAAAGGCGGTATGTAATGGAAGATATTTTAGACTCGATAGTTGATGCGATACACGACTTTCTTGTAGATTTATGCGGCGGTATATTCATAGGCATATTCGACGACGCCAATGCGGCAACGGGAGAAATTGCGGC
>JAGAJY010000043.1 GCA_017848125.1 Oscillospiraceae bacterium | reverse complement strand
TATTCAGGCACAGCTTCATAGAAATCTCAACTCCTTAGAGGACGCTATAGTTTATCTTAAGGATAACTTTGATAATCTGTCAATAGAAAACAAACGTGAATACATAAAGAAAATTATTAAAAGAGTTGTATGGACAGGGAACGCAGCTATCATTTTTATCAAAGACAGCACAATATAATGGTAAGTCCATTGTTCTGTCTTTGCCTATGGATTCCAGTTTTACAATCGAACAGTTGCGGTTGAGGAAGCTATGAAGGCGTAAGTTTACACGCAAATGGCTATAAATAACGATATTTAAATGTCTGTAGGAGTAGTGAAAAGTGGAAAAATGTATGTCATTCATACATCAATCCTACACTACTCCTACATTTATATTCCTACACCATATACACATTATTTTATTTTTTCGATTTCTTGTTTTAACCAATCTATTTCTCTGATTGTATAAACTTTTTCTGTTATGTCTTGTATAGCGTGACCGACTATGTATTTTATTGCATATTCGTCAACGCTATATTTTTTTGCCATCGTAACAAAATGCATTCGCCCATCGTGTGCTCTGTGTTCTGAGTTGAGTTTAAGTAAGTCACGAATCCTTGCAAAACGAACCTGATATTTGTCATATGTCATTATTTTATTACTTTGATGCGTTGCCACATCAGAGCAGTTTATCAGATAACCCAATTTTACTAAGCATATCTTTATTTAAAACAATTTCCATATCCATAATGCAATCCTTTCTTCATTTCACACTGATTTTTATTAGCAGAAAAGCAGATATATTTTTTACCCCCTCCGAAACTGCGTAGGCGTAATTCCCTCATACCGCTTGAACAGCTTGCAGAAGTAGCTGCTTGTACAGAAGCCTGTTTCCATGGCAATATCTTCAACCGATTCCGATGTGTTTGAAAGCAGCTCCTTTGCAGCCTGAATACGTCTTTTGGCTATATATTCCATTGGACGGGAATTGAGCGCTGTGCGGAAAAGCCTGCAAAGGTGCTGCTTTGATACCTCGGCCGCTTCGCAAAGCTGCTCCATAGTTATATCCTCAGCATAGTGTATATTTATATAGTCCATTGCCCGTATAACCGCAGGATTTGCCGATACGCCCGTAACGGCTGTTGATGTAAGGCGGTAAAACTCAATGAGAAAATCGTACAAGAAGCCTGCCGCACGGTAATTGCCGAATATTCTGTCGGCTATAATCGCCTCGTGCATTTTTCTGAAATGATGCTCAAGAACTGTGATGTTATCCAGCGTAAATATTTTCGGGGAATTCAGTCCGAAGTGTCTGAGTGTATCCTCAGCCGCATACCCAGACGGCACTACCCACCGTATATCCCATATATCCTCCTCGGGATAATATTCGTGAGGACAGCCCGAAGGCAGATAAAAAGCTGTATAAGGCGTTATCGTTGTCTTTTCGCCGCCCACCGAAAGAGTGTCGCTCCCCTTGGTGCAGTAAAGTATCTGAGGGTAGCTGTAGCCGTCCTCTCTTATAATATGCGGCTGGAGCTCGTGCATACCCACGCTTACAAGATACAGCGGAAGCTCGCTTTCTGTGCTTATGATAGGGAAATCATAGAAATACATATGTCTCATAGCCTTTCCGAAAAAATCTGCATTTGATGTTCATATTGTTATATCATAATAATATCATTTATTGACTTTGCTGTCAATGGGATTTATAATACAAATAAAGAAAAACGAAAGGAGAGTATGCTTTCCTGAAAAGCGAATGATTATGACTCTTGATGAAAGACTTGTTCAGATCGTTCCCTCAGAACGTCAGCTTGCCTTTGCGCAGCTGGAATTCTACGGCTTCATACATTTCACCGTAAATACATTTACAGACCGTGAATGGGGCGACGGAACGGAATCCCCGTCAATATTCAACCCCGAAAAGCTTGACGCCGAGCAGTGGGTAAGAACTGTAAAAAATGCAGGAATGAAAGGGCTTATCCTTACCTGCAAGCACCATGACGGCTTTTGCCTGTGGCCCAGCAGATATACAAAGCACACAGTAGAGTATTCACCCTATAAGAACGGCAGAGGAGATATAGTAAAAGAGGTTTCCGATGCCTGCGGAAAATACGGTATCAAGTTCGGTGTTTATCTTTCCCCATGGGACAGAAACTGCCCTCTTTACGGTCAGGGAATGCCTTACGATGACTTTTTCATCGGTCAGCTGACCGAGCTTCTCACAGATTACGGCGATGTGTTTTCCGTATGGTTTGACGGTGCCTGCGGAGAAGGACCCAACGGAAAAAAGCAGTATTATGACTGGGAACGTTATTATGCAAAGATACGTGAGCTTCAGCCCGACGCCTGCATAAGCGTGTGCGGTCCTGATGTGCGCTGGTGCGGAAACGAAGCAGGTCATACAAGAAAAGCAGAATGGAGCGTTGTTCCCGAGCGTGCAAAGAACAGCGAGATAATTTCGGAAAAAAGCCAGCATTCAGACAGCGAGGAATTCCGTCAGCGCAGAGTTGACGCCCGTGACGAGGATCTCGGCAGCCGTCAGCTTTTGAAAAATGAAGAAAATCTCATATGGTATCCTGCGGAAGTAAACACATCTATACGTCCCGGCTGGTTCTGGCACGAAAATGAAAATGACAAGGTGCGTCCTCTTGAGGAACTTATTGATATTTACAATAATTCTGTAGGAGGAAATGCCACATTCCTATTGAATATTCCGCCTGCAAAGGACGGTCTGATTCACGAAAATGATGTTAAGCGGCTTGAAGAATTAGGCGAATATCTGAGATGCGCATTTGCCGATGGGCTTTTGAAAAATGCGGATATATGGGCGGACAGCTGTGCCCGCGGATATGATATATCAAACGTGAAAACAGATGGATACGACACATACTATACCCCCGAAAAGGGAAGAAATACAGCGGAGATAACAGTTCGCTGGAATGAAACTGTAAGCATAGGAAACATAGTTATTAAAGAAAATATCCGATAAAGTCAGAGAGTTGAGAGCTTTATTCTCGAAGCCCGTATCGACGGCGTATTCAAGGAGATATACAGCGGAACTGTTATCGGCTATAAGCGGATAATTCCCCTTAAATCCCTGAATACCGACCGTATCAGAATAAAGATCACCGATTCACGCACCGAGCCTGCAATATCGTTTGTGGGAATCTATAAAGCTATTTCATAAGGAGAGATGTAAAATGGATATTTCATCAATTGCAAAGGCAAATTCACCCAAAAGTCATATGATTTACCACGAAAATCCCGACAAGCTTCACATCGGCACTCTTGATAACCATTGCTATTTTATTCCCTTCGGCAAAGGCGAAGATCCCTTTGGGGACAGGTCCGCTTCCTCACGCTTCGAGCTTCTGAACGGCGAATGGAATTTTAAGTATTATAACAGCATTATTGATATGGACGATGATTTCATTTCCGTAAAGTCTGATAAAACTATTCCCGTACCATCCAACTGGCAGCTGCACGGATACGATATTCCTCAGTACACAAATGTCTGCTATCCTATACCCTACGACCCTCCCTATGTTCCCGATGATATTCCTGTGGGCGTTTACAGCAGAGGATATAACTATAAAAGCGACGGAATGAGAAGGATACTTGTTTTTGAAGGCGCTGACAGCTGCCTGTATCTTTATGTAAACGGCGTATTTGCAGGATATACCCAGGTTTCTCATATGACCTCGGAGTTTGATATTACAGACCTCCTTCACGAGGGCGATAATACTATTACCGCCGCTGTTTTAAAATGGTGTGACGGTACATATCTGGAGGATCAGGATAAGATAAGGCTTTCGGGAATTTTCCGTGATGTTTATGTGCTTTCACGTCCCGAGAATCGGCTGACGGATTATCATATCAAGGCTATTCCGAATAATGATAATTCAGCTGCCCTGTTCAGCCTGACCGTTTACGGCACAGACGCAGAATTTTCCCTTGCCGATGCAGACGGAAACATAGTCTGCAAGGGAAACGCAGAGGACGGAAAGGCTTTTGAAGCAGAGATAGCAAAGCCTCATTTATGGTCTGCGGAAAAGCCCTGTCTTTACCGCCTTACCATCGAAACAGCCGATGAGATGATCGGCGAAAAAGTCGGTTTCAGAAAAATTTATATTGAAAACGGCGTAATAAAGCTCAACGGACAAGCTATAAAATTCAGAGGTGTAAACAGGCACGACAGCTATCCCGATACGGGCTACTGCGCTTCTGTGCAGCAGATGCAAAAAGATCTTGAGCTTATGAAGCAGCACAATATAAATGCGATACGCACCTCTCATTATCCCAATTCTCCCATATTCTGCCGCCTTTGCGATGAATACGGCTTTTACGTTATTGATGAAGCAGACCTTGAAATGCACGGGTGTGTAGAGGTATATAATGATTTCAAATGGAGCAGGGGCTATGACGGTATCGCTCTGCTTGCAAGCGATGAGCGCTTCAGAAATGCAATTGTTGACCGTGCAAAAATGATGACAGCCAGAGATATAAACCGTCCCTGCATTGTTTTCTGGTCCCTTGGTAATGAAAGCGGCTACGGCACAAATCTTCTTGCCGCCGCCGAATATATCAAGAGCTTTGACGACACAAGGCTCGTTCATTACGAAAGTACGCACAAGCTTGATGATACCTCGGACGAGATACTTGATATGGTTTCTCAGATGTACACCTCAATAGAGGATATGAACAAATTCCTTGAGGACGAAAAGGAAAAGCGTCCTTTTATCCTCTGCGAATACTGCCACGCAATGGGCAACGGCCCCGGAGATCTTGAGGATTATCACAATGCTTTCCATTCAAGCGAACGCTTCTGCGGCGGCTTTGTTTGGGAATGGTGCGACCATTCAGTGATACTTGGCAAAACAGAGGATGGCAGGATAAAATACGGCTACGGCGGCGATTTCGGCGAAAAGCATAACGACGGCAATTTCTGTATGGACGGTCTGGTTTATCCCGACAGAACACCTCACACAGGACTGCTTGAATTAAAGCAGGTATATCGCCCTGTAAGAATTGAAAAGGGAAGCAGTGAGGGCAGCTTCATAATAAAAAATCTCCTTGCATTTGAAAATGCGGGGGAGCTTCTCAATGGAAAATATGAGATAACCTATGACGGTGGAGTATATCACACAGGCAGCTTTGATTTTTTCGTTGATCCTCTGGGCTGTACAGAGATAACTATCCCCGAGGCGGCTGAAAGCTATGACAGCACAGCCTATATCCGCTTTATATTTACATCATCAAAAGATACGATGTGGTGCTCTGAGGGATATGAGGTGTGCTTTGACCAGCTTATGCTCTGCGAAAAGGAATCAGTTTCCGAGCCTTCCCTGTGCGGTAATGTGAAATACACAAACGAGCCTCTTTCTGTAAAAATAACTGCGGACAAAACCGAATATGTATTCAACAAGCGCACAGCAAGCTTTGATTCGATAAAGCATAACGGCACGGAAATACTTGCAAGACCAATGCAGTATAATTTCTTCCGTGCACCTACGGATAATGATGTAATGAAAAATGACTGGTACAGAGCACACTTAAATGATTATACTGTCAAGTCGTACGGTACAGAGGTGCAGAAAACCGAAAACGGTATTGTGCTTTCCGTAAAGCAGTCCTTCGGCTGGAGTATCCATCAGCCCTTTGCGCATATTGATACGGTTTATACGATAAACGGAAACGGTGAGCTTGATATAAGCTGCAAGCTTAATGTATCCGACAAGGTGGAATTCCTGCCAAGATTCGGAATCAGGCTGTTTGTGCCCAAAAGCTTTGATAAAGTTCAGTATTTCGGCTTTGGTCCTGCTGAAAGCTATATCGACAAGCACAGAGCCTCTTATATGGGTAACTTCACCTCAGCAATAAGCGATATGTTTGAGGACTATATCAGACCGCAGGAAAATTCCTCTCATTACGGCTGTAAGCATATGACCCTTATAGGTGAAAATGTAAAGGTCAATTTCAGGTCTGACAAGGATTTTTCCTTCAATGCTTCCGAATACACTCAGGAGGAGCTTTCCTCAAAGCGTCATAACTTTGAGCTTGAAAAATGCTGTGACAATGTGATATGCATAGACCATATGATGGCAGGAGTAGGTTCAAATTCCTGCGGTCCCGCACTTGCAGAGAAATATCGTCTCAGCCTGCCCGAGTTATCGGCAAGGTTCGTTATTTCATTTATATAACAGCATAAACAGCAAAACGGAGGACGAGTTATTGGAATCGTCCTCCGTTTTGCTGTGCTTTTTTATCAGAATTATTATTCTCTGACCAGAACTTTAATTATCTCGCCCATAACAGCCTTATGCATATCACCGTCAGCATACCAGCGGTGATGCTCCTCGGAAAGGGCAGAAAGCTCCATATCCTGAGTGTATATCTTTTTGCAAACAAAAATAAGCTCAGCCTGTTTAAATGCGGTCGTACCCTCGGTAAAATATGGGATAAGTCCTGTTTCCTTTGCCTTGTCGCAGTCTCTGCCGGAATGAGCGCCGCAGAATTTCAGAGTGTCCTTGTTCTCCTCAGGATAAAAGCTTACAGTAAAAAGCTCGTTTTTCTCCACAAATTCAAGAGTATGTCTGCTCTGACGAATAACCGTTTCAATAACATTTTTACCCCACATTACGCCCATAAAGCCCCATGAGGCGGTCATAGTATTGTAGCCGCTTTCATCGCCGGCGGTTATAAGCATCCACTGCTTTCCGATCTTATCAAATGGGTTGAAGCTTAGCTCAGATACGTTTATTTCTTTAAATGACATAAAAATCTTCCTTTCTCAAATCATTTCATTATAAAAATATACTTTGTCGTATTGCCTATTATTCCTCTGTACCGCATATTATTCCGCCGCCCGCAACAATATCATTGTCGTAGAATACGCAAGCCTGACCCTTTGCAGGCGCTCTGACAGGCTCGGTAAATTCAGCCCTCATTATTCCGTTTTCGATAGGGAATATTACAGCCTCCTGTTCCTTTGCAGTGTATCTTGCCTTTGCAGTAACTGTCATAGGACTATCAAGCTTATCTGCGATTATCAGGTTAACATCTCTCAGATAAAGTGTTTTTTTGTAAAGTTCACTTTCGTCAGACAGGGTGACTGTTTTGGTTTCGGGATTCTTGTCTGTTACGAAAACAGGCTTTCCGAAGGTAATACCAAGTCCTCTCCGCTGTCCAACAGTATAGCATATTATTCCCTGATGAGTGCCGAGAATATTACCGCTCTTGTCAATATAATCTCCCTTTTCGGGAATGTGACCTGTGTATCTTCCGATAAAGGAAACATAATCTCCGTCAGGCACAAAGCAGATATCCTGACTGTCAGGCTTGTGTGATGTAATAAGCCCGTTTTTTTCAGCGATATTCCGTATCTCCGATTTGTCTTTTCCGTAAAGGGGAAAAAGCGTCCGTGAAAGCTGCTTCTGAGTCATATTGTAAAGCACATAGCTCTGATCCTTGCGCCTGTCCGCTCCACGTTTTAAAAGGTATCTGCCGTTTTCAAAGGCAATATTTGCATAGTGCCCTGTTGCAATAAAGTCAAAGCCAAGCTCATCGGCACGGTCAAGCATAAGACCGAATTTCAGGTGCTTGTTGCAGCTGATGCAGGGGTTAGGTGTTTCACCCATAATGTAGCTGTCAGCAAAGGGCTTCATAACCAGCCTGCCGAATACTTCGGTGCAGTCTATGCTGATATGTTCAATACCAAGCTTTTCGCATACGCTTTTTGCGTCATCAGTATCGGACAGGGAACGGCTTCCGCTTTCAAGGGATTTTTCTGAGAGAACTGTGTCATCATACATTTTCATAGTACAGCCGCACACCTCATAGCCCTGTTCAAGAAGCAGAACAGCCGCCGCAGAGCTGTCAACACCGCCGCTCATTCCCAAAAGAACTTTTTTCTTCATCTGCCGCAGATTCTCCTTATACCGTTTCCGATTCAAACTTGTGCAGAAGTCTTGCAAGCACAAGACCGCCTACTGCTTCGATAAAGGGGGTCAGTCCGAGAACGTACATCCAGAAATTGTAAGCCCCCACATTGGGATATTTCACCATTACCCACAATATCTGAATAGCAGAGAATAATCCGCCGAACTGAACAAAGCAAACTCTGTCATAAGAACGCTCGGTGGATATGATACGTCTTGTTATGAGGTTTATCACAAGACCGATAGCTGAGCCGCCAACGATAGCCAGCAGCTTTAAAAAGGGGTCGCCGTCATATATCATTCGTGTGTTCAGCGGAACTAAACAGAAATAGTACAGCAGAAAAAATGCAAGGCTTGGAATAAGGTCTCTTATATAGAATATCCAGCCGCCGAAACGGAATATTTTCAGAGGAACGTCTGAAAAAACCGCCGTATTGCTTTCGGTAACATTTCGTTTCAGCAGAACAGTCTTTTCGCCGTCAAGCCCTTGTTTTTTGTAAGTCACGCTGAGAGAGCCGTCCTCCTCATATTGCCTGTTTCCTTTGGTATAGCCTTTCAGAACACGGTCAAGAAGCCATTCCGCTTCATTGAAGCGTTCGTGGCGGGCAAGGTTTGAGAGTATATAGCCGTAGGTATGCATCATATCAACTCCTTAAAGCTTTCGATTCTTCTGTGGACGCATTTTTCAAGAGCGTCATAGTCTCCGAAATGTCCGCTGTTTACTCCGACAGTGTAAAATCCGTTCTTGTATGCGGTTTCTGCGGCGTGAGGGGAATCCTCTATAACAGCGGTTTCGCAGGGGAGTGTTCCCAGCCTTTCGGCGCACATATTGAATATTTTCGGGTCTGCCTTAGATGAGCCTGCTTCATCTGATGTTATGATAAATTCAAGAAAACTGTATATTCCGTTATTATTCAGAACGCCCTCTGCAAGCTCCCTTGAATTAGACGTAGCGGCGCACATTTTTATTCCTCTTGCATTAAAGCTCTCCATAAGCTCTTTTACATAGGGCATAAGTCTGACCTCGTTGAAATACTTGTCCCGAACTATGTCCGTTATCTCCTCAGCAATTTCCTCCGCAGATTCAGGCAAAGAATAATAGTCCCTCAGATACCTTGCCGCACTTGTAAAATGCATTGATTTAAGCGCTTCGGATATGCTGAAATCATATTCTATCCCACGTCTTGCAAGGAGTATTCTGTCAGATTCCGTCCACACTCCAAGACTGTCGCAGAGAGTGCCGTCAATATCGAATATTACTGCCTTGATATTTTCCATAAGCATTCCACCGTATAGGTAAGATTTTCCCACACAAGGGAAACTCCGACGTCAGCCTCTTCGGGAAGAAGCGCCATTGCAATAGGCAGCTCATCACCTGTTGCCTTGTCCCTGAGAACAGCATATTCGCCGTCTATCCGTATAAGCTCGTAATGTCTTGTTTCCATTTTATAATCCTTTCATACTAAGCACCAATTAAAAACTATACAAAAAATCGAGCATAATCTTGCGTATATGGATTATGCGAAGATTTTTTGTCTATAGTTTTATTGGTGATTAGTATCAGTCCTCATCAACCTCGCAGAGCATAAGCCATTCGTCAGACAGGTCATTTGACTGCTGCTTCAGACTTTCATACTCGGCGCATTTTTCGTTCATCAGAACATAATCCGCCGCCGCTTCGGGAGATGTCATTTCCTCCTGCACCTGAGCCATTTTTGCCTCAAGCTCGCCTATAAGCTTTTCAAGCTCCTTGATTCGGTTACGGCGTTTTGCGTCTCTTGCACGCTGATCCTTTGAGCGGTATGCCGCCGCATTCTTCTTTTCGGCTTCTTCCTTTGCCTTCTGCTGCTTCTGTTCGGTCAATGCGTCCTGTTCAGCCTGAATCCTTGCTCTCCTTGAATCCAGATATTCCTCAAATCCGCTGTTGTATTCGTAAAGCTGACCGGGAGCAATTTCAAATATCCTGTCGCATATTCTGCTCAGAACATAACGGTCATGTGATACCATTATGACAGTGCCTTCAAATTTTGCGAGAGCGTCCTCAAGGACTTCCTTTGCGTCAATGTCAAGGTGGTTTGTAGGCTCATCGAGAATAAGAACGTTTCCCCGTTCCAGCATCATTATGGCAAAGCATAGCTTAGCCCTTTCGCCGCCGCTGATAACGCCAACCTGCTTGAATACATTTTCGCCTGTGAATTTAACAAGCCCCAGCAGGCTTCTTACCTGCTCATCTGTCATACCTCTGCGGCGGTCGTGTATTTCGTCCATTACGGATTTTCTGAAATCAAGCTGAGAGTTTTCCTGATCGAAGTAGGAGATCTTGATATTCTTGTTCCAGTCAATGATTCCTCTTGATGTAGGCAGCTTTTTCTGAATGATTTTCAGCAGGGTCGATTTGCCTATTCCGTTAGGACCGACGATTCCTATTTTATCACCTCTGCGGACGGTGAATGAGATATTTTCCGCAAGAAGCTTTTCTCCTGCGCAAATATCAATTCCCTTTACCGCAAGCACATCGAGCGGCGGCTCATAATCATATTCAAAGCGTATTTTCGCTTTCTTTTCATAGGTAACGGGCTTTTCGAGAATTTCCATTGCTTCAAGCTTCTTGACTCTGCTCTTTGCCATTGCCGAGGTGGTGGCTCTGACGATATTTCTGTCAACGAAATCCTGAAGCTTTGCAATTTCCGCCTGCTGAGCCTCGTATTCCTTCATTCTCCGTTCAACGTCCGCTTCTTTAAGCTCTGTGAACTTGGTGTAATTGCCCTTCCATCTGCGGAGCTTTGTTCGCTCTATCTCGCAAACAGATGTGCAAAGCCTGTCAAGAAAATATCTGTCATGGGAAACTATCAGCAGAGCACCCTTGTAGCCCGAAAGATAATCCTCCAGCCACATTATCGTATCGAAATCAAGGTGGTTTGTAGGCTCGTCAAGGATAAGCAGAGAGGGGCTTTCCAGAAGAAGCTTTGCCATTGCAAGTCGTGTTTTTTCGCCGCCGCTGAGGGTATCAATGCTTCTGTCATAGGTTTCGGGGGGAAAGCCCATACCGTTAAGAACGGTTTTAATCTTAACGTTTATCAGATAGCCTTCGTTTGCCTCAAAATACGCCGTCTTGCGGTCGTACTCTGCGCTTATCTGTTTGAAATACTCGTCTATCTCGTGGATCTCGGGACGGGACATTTCAATTTCAAGTCGGCGAAGCTCCTCCTGCACCCCAAGCAGCTCGGAAAACACCGACATCATTTCGTCCATTACCTTTGATGTTCGGTCAAGCCCCGAATTCTGCTCCAGAAAGCCTATGGTAGAGCCTCTTGTTACAGCAAGACGAGGAACATTGGGCTCGGGCTGAGTCTCATACTCCTCCTTGCCTGTGATGATTTTCAGCAGCGTGGATTTTCCGCAGCCGTTTATTCCCACAAGTCCTATTCTGTCATTATCCTCGACAGTAAGGCTTACATTGTCGAGGATAGTTTTTCCGTTGTATATCTTCGAGATATTTTCCATTGAAAGTATCATTGTCCCGATTCTCCCGATAAATTGATAAATGTATTTTCAGCTGTTAATAAGCTTTCTATAGTTTTTCCCATTTTACACAGTACGGTCTTTTGCCCGTATTTATAAATTCTTCTGCCGCTTTCAGCGCCGGCCTGTCACTGACGGTATAGCCTGAGTCAAGCTCGGCTGAATCAAATTTGGCAATATCATCTGCCGTTTTTTCTCCGCAGCACTGATAAAATATATCTGATTCAGCAAAATATGTAACGCTGCCGAAGCTTTCCTTTACCATTACTGCAAGGCAAGGGTATTCATCTTCAAAGGATATCCAATATTCGTTGGTGCTGCCCTCGTAGCGTATTTTTAGAATTTCACTTGCTTCAAGGGGAGAAATATCCGAATACGTTCCTCCTTTATGAGATAGTTGTATTCGGTTCATTCAATTCTCCAATCCACAGGCGCAATGCCGTGAGAAGCGAGAAAATCATTGCATTTTGAAAAATGTCTGCACCCGAAAAAGCCGTTGTATGCCGAAAGGGGAGAGGGGTGGGCGGCGGTCAGCACAAGATGCTTGGGATTTGTGATAAACGCCCTCTTTGCCTTTGCATTTGCACCCCAGAGCAGGAATACTATTGGCTTTTCACGCTGATTCAGTTTTTCTATAACATGGTCTGTGAATATCTCCCAGCCCTTTCCCTTATGGGAATTTGCCTGTCCTCTCCTTACGGTGAGCACAGTGTTGAGCATAAGCACACCGCTGTCAGCCCATTTGTAAAGCTCGCCGTGAGGTGCGGGAGGTATTCCTAAATCTGCTTCTATCTCCTTGTAGATATTCTGGAGAGAGGGCGGTATCTTGCAGCCCTTCTGCACCGAAAAGCAGAGTCCGTGAGCCTGCCCCGGCTCGTGATAGGGGTCCTGCCCCAGTATCACAGCCTTGACATCGTTATATGAGGTATGCTTCATTGCATTGAAGATATTGTCCATATGTGGATATACCTCCGTGCTGAAATATTCGCTTTTGAGAAATTCCCTGAGCTGCCTGTAATAGGGCAGGTCAAATTCTCCTGCCATTATTTCGTCCCACTCATTATTGAAGCTTACCATTTTGTATCATTCCTTTCCGTAAAGGGACTGCCTGAGATATTTGCCCGTATAGCTTTCCCTGCATTCGGCAATATCCTCGGGTGTTCCGCAGGCAACCACCGTTCCGCCCTTGTCGCCGCCCTCAGGACCTAAGTCGATAAGGTGATCCGCAGATTTTATCACATCAAGATTATGCTCGATAACAAGCACCGTATTTCCCGAATCCGCAAGCCGCTGGAGGACTTCGAGAAGCTTATGCACATCAGCAGTATGCAGTCCCGTTGTAGGCTCATCGAGAATGTATATGGTCTTTCCTGTTGAGCGTCTTGCAAGCTCTGTGGCAAGCTTTACACGCTGTGCCTCGCCTCCCGAAAGAGTGGTTGCGGGCTGACCTATCTTGATGTAGCCCAGACCTACCTCCTGCAATGTAAGAAGCTTTCTGTAAATCTTCTGATGATTTGCGAAGAACTCCACACCCTCGTCAACAGTCATTTCAAGCACATCGTAAATATTCTTTCCCTTGTAGCGAACTTCAAGGGTTTCACGGTTGTAGCGCTTTCCCTTGCAGACCTCGCAGGGAACATATACATCGGGCAGAAAATGCATTTCTATCTTGATAATGCCGTCACCCTCGCAGGATTCGCATCTGCCGCCCTTGACGTTGAATGAGAATCTGCCTGCATTATATCCTCTTGTCTTTGCGTCGTTTGTTTCCGCAAAAAGCTCTCTTATGTCGTTGAAAACTCCCGTGTATGTGGCAGGATTGGAACGGGGCGTTCTTCCGATAGGCGACTGGTCTATATCGATCACCTTGTCAAGCTTGTCAGCTCCCTCAATGGAATCAACCGCCCCGGGACGTGTTCTTGCCCTGTTGAGCTTTGCCGCAAGGTATTTATAGAGTATCTGATTTACAAGAGAGGATTTTCCCGAGCCGCTTACTCCCGTAACACAGGTAAATGTGCCAAGAGGTATGGATACGGTGATGTTTTTCAGATTGTTTTCCCTTGCGCCCTTTACCGTAAGGAAATTGCCGTTTCCCTTTCTTCTTTCGGCAGGCACGGGGATTTTTCTTCTTCCGCTGAGATATGCGCCTGTTATGGAGCGTTCACAGCCGATAATGTCCTCTACAGTTCCCGAGCAGATTATCTCGCCGCCGTGAATACCTGCATACGGACCTACATCAACGATATGGTCGGCGGCACGCATAGTGTCCTCGTCGTGTTCAACCACAATAAGCGTATTTCCAAGATCTCTGAGCCTTCTGAGAGTAGCGATAAGCTTGTCGTTGTCCCTCTGATGAAGTCCGATGGAAGGCTCATCGAGAATATAAAGCACGCCTACAAGAGATGAGCCTATCTGTGTAGCAAGCCTGATTCGCTGGGATTCGCCGCCCGAAAGAGTTCCTGCCGAACGTGAAAGGGTAAGATATTCAAGCCCCACGCTTCTGAGAAAGCCCAGACGGCTGTTTATCTCCTTGACAATTCTTTCTCCGATATAGGTCTCCCTTTCACTGAGGGTAAGTTTGTCGAAAAAGTCATAGCAGTCCGCAACGGAAAGCTCTGTTACATCGGCTATGCTTTTTTCTCCCACGGTAACGCCAAGTATCTCTTTTTTCAGCCTTCTGCCGTGACATTCGGGACAAGGCTCTTCGCTCATATACTGCTCGATATCCGCCTTGCTCCATTCGGAATTGCTGTCCTTGTAGCGTCGTTCAAGGTTGTTGACGATTCCCTCAAAGGGCTGATAATATATTCCTCCGCCGTATGATGTATCCCTGTGAAGCTTCAGCTTTTCATTGCCTGTACCGTAAAGAAGCGCATTTATTGCTTCCTCGCTCCAGTTCTCCAAAGGCTCTGCAACGGAATGACCGTAAAACTGAGCAATTCCCTTGAAATACATCATAGCAATGGAATTATCATCCGTAGTTGCCCAGCCGCTTGCCTTAATTGCCCCCTCTTTCAGAGAAAGCGCCTTGTTGGGAATAATGAGGTCGGGGTCAATACGTCGGAAAACGCCAAGACCCGTGCATTTTTCGCAGGCACCATAGGGGTTATTGAAGGAGAACATTCTCGGTGAAAGCTCCTCCATTGATACACCGTGCTCGGGGCAGGCATAGTTCTGTGAGAACATCAGCTCCTCGCCGCCTATCACATCGCATATCACCGTTCCCCCCGATATGCCCGAGGCAGTTTCTATGCTGTCCGAAAGACGCATATTCATTTCAGGCTTTACCACAAGCCTGTCCACAACTATCTCAATGGTATGCTTCTTGTTTTTTTCAAGCTTTATTTCTTCTGAAAGGTCATACACGATGCCGTCTATCCTTACTCTTACATAGCCCGATTTTCTTGCCTGTTCAAGCTCCTTGACGTGCTCGCCCTTTCTGCCCTTTACCACAGGGGCAAGTATCTGTAATTTTGTTCCCTGAGGGAGAGCGGTGATTTTGTCAATTATCTGATCCACCGACTGCTGCTTTATCTCACGTCCGCAGACAGGGCAGTGAGGTATGCCTATCCTTGCGTAAAGCAAACGGAAGTAATCGTATATCTCGGTAACAGTTCCTACTGTTGAACGGGGGTTTTTTGATGTGGTTTTCTGGTCAATGGATATGGCAGGAGAAAGCCCCTCAATGGAATCCACATCGGGTTTGTCCATCTGTCCGAGAAACATTCTTGCATAGGAAGATAGGCTCTCCACATATCTTCTCTGACCGTCCGCATATATGGTGTCAAAGGC
>JAGAJY010000042.1 GCA_017848125.1 Oscillospiraceae bacterium | reverse complement strand
TTTTGACCCCGACAATATGACTCAGCTGAATAAGGGCGACGCTGTTATAAGCGGTCACACCCACCTTTACCGCTGTGAAGAAAAGGACGGGATATACATAGTAAACACAGGCTCGGTTTCTCTGCCCAAGGGCGGAAATCCCAAAACCTATGTAATTTACGATAACGGCAGCTTTTTCGTTAAGGATATGAACGGAAATGTGCTTTCGGAAATGGGTATTATATAAAATAGAGAGCTGATAATCAAAACCAGCCCTCTATTATTTTTTATGCCCATAGTATTATGATGTCACAGAAATACAACATCAAAAACATCGGATTTTATCTCAATAGGAGAAAGAGTACAAAATTCCATTTTAACTTTTGAAATAAGCAGATACAATGCAGCTAAGGAATACAGAACATTTTTTAGGTTAGCACGTTCATAATTATACATATTATTATCATTTTTTTCTATACGAGAATGCTTTACCTTATTATAATCCTTCCACCAATCAGCTGATTCCGTACCCTGAAATTTTGCAAAAGGAACTATATTCAATTCATCGAAAGGAAATTTTGTAATGCATCTCCAATTTCTTAAATTGTCGTATCTTTCAAGAATATTATTTATTTTGTTGTTAATTCCATATCTTTCTTTGGAAGAAATACCAAGCAAAGCGCATAATTCATCTGCCAAAGAATCAGCCTCACTGCATATGGTCAGATACATAGATATAAACTGATTTGAAAAAGTGGAATAATTCTTATTGCTGATGGTAACATAATCGGATAATTCTACCATACGTTTCTCAATCAAACTATACTGCCGCCCAAATATTTTAATAATTTCTGCCGGGTTATTCTTAACACGTTCTTCCAATTCATTCATATCTAAGCACCTCCTAATATTACTCCTCAGCCGATTCCTCAGAAGCCTCCTCCTCGGAAGTCTCACTCTCAGCCGCAGGGTCGGTATCAGCCGCCGCTTTCTCGGAATCATCGCTTGCGGAAAGGATAGTAGCCGCATAGTTTATCTCACGGTAATCAACATTCTTTACAGCCATTTCCACATCGGAGAACTCAACATAGTAGTTGAACGAACGGTCATAGCCCTCAACAGGGTCGGTGTAGAAATATCTGTAGCAGTAGGTGGAATCATTGGAAACGGTGCGCTTGATGTAATAGGGCTTTATTCCCAGAGTCTTGTTTACATTCTTGATGTTCATACCGTATTCAAGGGAATTCTGGTCAAGCATTTCGGGCATTTTTCTTCCCTTCCAGTTAAGCTTCAGCTGAGTAAAATCATAATACTCAACAGCGTTTATAATATCTTCCTCGCCTACAGTAAGAAGAATAACCCATCTGGGCTGCTCAGAGCCGCTTACCTTAGTAGTCTCCTCGGAAATGCAGATGTAATCGAAATCCGCCATATTGTTTATCATTCCGTTGGTGCTTTTTTCTGTGAAAACAAGCCCCGTTTCGGACTGAGCATAGTCAACATTCCTGCCCACAGGTATCTTCTTTGCGGCATTGTAGCCGTCGTTTGCGCCGATAAGCCTTACAACAAGCACTATTATCACAATCACCGCAATGACCGCAAGGCATACCGCACCCATTTTAAGCTTCTTAACGAAAGCAGCCTTTTCCTCGGGAGTGCGCTTCTTCTTTTCCTTATGCTCCTTACGGGGCTTTTCGGGCTGAGCCTTGGGCTTGACAGCCTTTGCCTTCTTCTTCATTCTGCCCTTGTCGTCCACATTATCGGGGAGGACAGGCGCTTCAAGCTCCGCACCGCAGGCTTCACAGAATATATTACCGTCAGGGCATTCACTTCCGCACTTTTTGCAGATCATATTATCCCGCCTTTACATTGAAATTCTTATGCAACGCCAAAAAGGTTACAAAACAGTTACACAGTTAATGATACCACATTTTCCGCCCTTTGTCAACAGAAACGGCATTTTTAACACTTTTTTAATCAAACAGGGCTATCGTAAACCGAGGATATGCCCCGAATAATACGGCTTCTTGACATACTATGCTTACTGTGATAAAATAAATGTATCAATATGTTATCAAAGGAGGGAACAGCCTTGCAGAGCCTGTCAGCAGTAATAGCCGCCTCATCTGAGGATACGGCAAAAAGCGTATCGGGGATATGCTCCGATTCGGGAATAAAAAGCATAACTCTCACAAACGGCGAGAATGTCAGGGAGCTTTGCGCCAAAAACAGCTATGACCTTGCTCTGCTCGTTCTCCCCTTTGAGGAACGCTTCGGTGCGGAAACTGCCGTTCATATCAGCAAAAGCCAAAGCACACAGGTAATAGCCCTTGTTCCCTCAAGATCCTATGACGAGGTGTGCAAAAGGCTTTCGGGTACGGGAATACTTATTCTCCCCCGTTCCTGCGGCAGAACGCAGATAATAAACGCTGTACATAACGCTCTTCACACAAAAAAGCAGCTTGATGAGCTTCGTGAGGAAAACAGAACGCTTACGGATATGGTCAATGAAATACGCCTTGTAAACCGTGCAAAATGCGTTCTTATCGAATACCTGCGCATATCGGAAAAGGAGGCTCACCGCCAGATGCAGAAGCGTGCTATGGATCAGCGGACAACAATTTCCGAGGTTGCGGCGGATATTATCAAGACATATGAGTATAACAGATAAAGGACTGAAACTATGAGCAAGAATCCACTTACAGCCGCCTGCGTGATACTGTCAGTCATATCGGCGTCAGCACTGGCGGGGCTTTGCGTTTTTGCGTTAAAAAATGACCAATTGACCAATATAAACACTAAGCTGAGCCACGACAAATCATCTCTCAGCACCTCTCTGTCAGAAGCACAGGCGGTCATTTCCGAGCTGAGAAGCAAAGCCGAAACGGAAGCAGTTACCGAGCCTGCAAATGAAAACACGGTTTACATCTATGACAACGGAATTGATGTTATCGAATACCCCGAGATAGAGGGTGCACTGTTCAATGATTACGATATGTCCCTGCTTGAAACAGACGAAAAGAAGCACAAAGCACTTTTTGACCAAAACGGAAACAAGCGCAGCCGCTTCGGTATAGATGTATCATCATATCAGCAGAATATAGACTGGCAGGCAGTAAAGGCTGACGGTGTTGAATTTGCTATGCTGCGAATCGGCTACAGAGGCTATGAAACAGGTCAGCTGTGCGAGGACAAGTATTTCCGCAGAAATCTTGAGGGAGCAAAGGCGGCGGATATTGATACGGGGGTGTATTTCTTCTCTCAGGCAATCACCGAGGAGGAATCCGCAGAGGAAGCAGATTATGTTATATCCCTTCTTGCCGAAACAAACGCCCAGCTTGAAATGCCCGTTGTGTTCGACTGGGAATTTCCCACCGACGAGGACCCTGCAAGGACCGAGGGGCTTTCGGGAGACGTACAGACCGCCTGCTGCCGTGCCTTCTGCGATAAAATCAGAGAAGCAGGCTATGAGCCTATGTACTACTCAACCATAAACACAGCCATTTTTCGCTATGATATGGGTGTGCTTTCGGATATTCCCCTGTGGCTTGCCGAGTATAAGGCGGATACAAGCTTTGTCTATGACTACAGAATGTGGCAGTATTCCTGTTCGGGAGTTGTAGATGGAATAGAGGGGCTTGTTGACCTTAATATACTGATAGAATCATAAAAGAAAGGACGGCACCGTATGTTTATAAATCTCCACGTTCACAGCGAATACAGCCTGCTTGACGGTGCCTGCCGTATAAAGGATATGGTAAGCCGTGCAAGGGAAATGGGTCAGACAGCCCTTGCAGTCACCGACCACGGAAATATGTATGCGGCGGTGGATTTTTACACGGAATGTAAAAGTCAGGGCATAAAGCCTATAATCGGCTGTGAGGTGTATGTTGCGCCACGAAGCCGATTTGACAAAAGCCCCGGTGCGGCATACAGACCCTATCACCTGATACTTCTGTGCAAAAACCGCACAGGCTATAACAATCTCATAAAAATGGTATCCCTCGGCTTTACCGAGGGCTTTTACAGCAAACCGAGAGTTGACCTGGAGCTGATTCGGGAGTATCACGAGGGGCTTATATGTCTTTCGGGCTGTGTTGCGGGAGAGATACCACGGAAGATAGCGTCGGGAGATTTAGCCGAAGCAAAGGAAACAGCCCTGCTTTACAATGAAATATTCGGTCAGGGCAATTTCTACATTGAGGTACAGAATCATAAGATACCCGAAGAAGCAAAGGTTCTTCCTCATCTTCTGAGACTTTCCGCAGAAACGGGAATTCCCCTTGCCGCAACCAATGACGCTCACTACGTCCGCAGAGAGGATTCAAAGGCACAGAGGATACTTCTTGCAATTCAGACAAACACAACGGTAAACGAAAGTATTCCCATTGCCTTTCCCAATGACGAATTTTATCTCAAAAGCGAGCAGGAAATGCTGGAGATTTTCAGGGGCGCTCCTCAGGCTGTTGCAAACACCGCCGAAATTGCCCATATGTGCGATTTTGAAATGGAGTTCGGCGTTCTGAAGCTGCCCCGATTCGACCTTTCCGCAGAGCAGAAAAAACGCTTCGGAAACGATAACCCGACCTTTTTTGCAAATATGTGCCGTCACGGGCTTACAAAGCGCTACGGCGAAAATGTGTCCGACGAAATAAAAAAGCGGCTTGAATACGAGCTTGATATAATCATACGAATGGGCTATACGGACTATTACCTCATAGTATGGGATTTTATTTCATACGCTCGGAGCAAGGATATTCCCGTAGGTCCGGGGCGTGGCTCGGGCGCAGGCTCACTTGCCGCCTACTGTATCGGAATAACCGATATTGACCCTATAAAATACAAGCTTCTGTTTGAGCGCTTTCTTAATCCCGAACGAGTTTCAATGCCCGATTTCGATATAGATTTCTGTTATGAACGCCGTCAGGAGGTCATTGACTATGTTATCAGACGGTACGGACAGGACAGAGTAGCTCAGATAGTCACCTTCGGCACAATGGCGGCAAAGGCGGCTGTGAGAGATGTGGCAAGGGTGCTTGATATGCCCTACAGCACGGGAGATACATTATCAAAGCTTATCCCTCAGTCACTCCATATCACACTTGAAAAGGCTCTGGAGCAGTCTCCCGAGCTGAAAAAGCTGTACGACACCGACCTAAAATCCCGTGAGATAATCGACACGGCAATGGCGATAGAGGGAATGCCCCGAAACACCTCCACCCATGCCGCAGGCGTTGTTATCTGCGACGCACCCGTAAGCGACTATGTTCCGCTTATGTGCAGGGACGAGCTTACCGCAACCCAATATACAATGACCGCCCTTGAACGTGTGGGGCTTCTTAAAATGGATTTTCTTGGGCTGAGAAACCTTACCATAATCCATGACTGTGAAAAAGAAATACGAAAAACCGTTCCCGATTTTTCGGTAAAGAATATAGACTACAGCGACCCTCAGACCTTTGAAATGCTTTCTATGGGCGATACCACAGGTGTATTTCAGTTTGAAAGCGAGGGAATGACCCAGCTTCTCACAAAGCTCCGTCCACGCTCAATAGAGGATCTGACAGCGGCAATATCGCTGTACCGCCCCGGTCCTATGGACAGTATTCCCAAATACCTTGAAAACAGAGCGCACCCCGAAAGCATAACCTATGCTCACCCTGTCCTGACGGATATTCTTGATGTCACAAACGGCTGTATCGTCTATCAGGAGCAGGTAATGGAAATATGCCGCAAAATGGCAGGCTATTCCTACGGCAGAGCTGACCTTGTGCGCCGTGCAATGGCAAAAAAGAAGCACGATGTTATGGAAAAGGAACGTGCCGTATTCGTTGACGGCTCTGTTAAAAACGGTATTGACCCGAAAATTGCCGACAGCGTGTTTGACGAAATGGCAGGCTTTGCCTCCTATGCCTTTAACAAATCCCATGCGGCGGCATATTCTGTTGTAGCCTTTCAGACGGCATATCTGCGGTGTCACTATCCTGTGCAGTATATGGCGGCGCTGATGACTGCATTTTCCGAATCCACAGGAAAACTTATGGAATACATTTCCTGCTGTGAAAAAAGCGGAATCCCCATTCTCCGCCCCGATATAAACGAAAGCGGACTTGGCTTTACCCCGCTGCCCGACGGTAAAGGGATACGTTTTTCGCTGCTTGCGGCAAAAAATCTGGGCAGAAGCGTTATCAGCGGAATAATAAGCGAGCGCAGTAAAAACGGCAGCTTCAAAAATCTCACCGACCTTATCAGGCGAATGAGCGGCAGGGAATTTTCACGCAGAGCCGCAGAAAGCCTTATCAGATGCGGCGCTCTGGACAGCTTTCCTCTCAACCGCAGACAGATGCTTGAAAACTACGATATGATATCAGGCGAGGCGGCTGATATTTCACGAAACGCCATAGAAGGACAGCTTGATTTCTTCGGCTTCTCCGACGGAACAGCAGAGGTTTCCGACACAGAAAGCCGTGTTCCGCCCACACCCGAATACACAATGGAGGAGCTTCTGGAGGGTGAAAAGGAAATACTTGGGATATATATTTCGGGTCATCCCTTAAAGAACGCCTCGGTTTATGCAAATGCCCTGAGACTTCCCGATATTTCTCAGATAAACCGTATGAAAGAGGGTGAAAAGGTCTCCTTTGTATTCACCCTTATGTCCGTTAAGCAGCACACAGCAAAATCAGGCTCACAGATGGCTTTTGCCGAGCTTGAAGATATGACGGGAGAGACTGAGGCAGTCATATTCCCTCAGACCTATGCTTCCTCGTCACAGCTTTTGCAGAAGGGCGCAAGGCTTTTTGCCGAGGGAAAAACCTCTCTTAACCGTGACGGAGAAATAAGCATTATACTTGACAGGATAATCCCCGAAAAGGTGTTTATTGAAAGCGTAAACAGGTCGGCTGTGCTTTATATCCGATGCAAAAGCACCGACAGAGAGATTATTTCCCGATGTACAAGGCTTCTTTCAGAATACAAGGGCAATACTCCCCTGCTGTTCAGATTTTCAGACCTTAACAGGACAATTGCTCATAAGGAAATAAAAAGCTGTCAGCTTTGCCCCGAGCTTATCTCACAGCTGAAGCAGATAACAGGGGACGAAAACACAGCAATAACCGCACGAATATAAGCATAAAAAACGTTCATTGTCCGATACGAACAATGAACGTTTTAATTATATCTTACTGATTAGCGCCGTTCTTCTTTGCTTCAAGGTCAGCAAGAGCGTCCTTGCGTGAGAGATTGATTCTTCCCTGATTGTCGATTTCCATAACCTTGACAACGATCTCGTCGCCAACGGAAACAATGTCCTCAACCTTTTCAACTCTCTGCTTGTCAAGCTTGGAAATGTGAACAAGTCCATCCTTACCGGGAGCGATCTCAACGAATGCGCCGAAGTTCATAAGTCTTACTACCTTGCCTCTGTAGATAGAGCCTATCTCGGGGTCGTTGGCAATAGTATTAACTATCTGGAGAGCCTTGCGTGCATTGTTGATATCAACACCGCTGATAAATACATTACCCTCATCGTTGATGTCGATCTTGACCTGGCAGTCAGCGGAGATCTTCTGAATAACCTTTCCGCCCTGACCGATAACCTCTCTGATCTTGTCAACGGGAACCTTGGTCTGGAGCATCTTGGGAGCATACTTTCCGACCTCGGGACGGGGCTCTGCAATAGCCTTGAGCATAACCTCGTCAAGGATATAATCTCTTGCCTTGTGAGTCTTTGCAAAAGCCTCCTTGATGATGTCATAGGTAAGACCGTCAACCTTGATATCGACCTGAATAGCTGTGATACCCTTCTTAGTACCGCCTACCTTGAAGTCCATATCGCCGAAGAAGTCCTCAAGACCCTGAATATCTACCATAGTCTGGAAGCTTCCGTCCTCACGGGTGATAAGACCGCAGGAGATACCTGCAACAGGAGCCTTGATGGGAACGCCTGCGTCCATAAGAGCAAGTGTAGAGCCGCAGATAGAGCCCTGCGATGTAGAGCCGTTGGAGGAAAGAACCTCGGAAACGAGTCTGAGTGCATAGGGGAATTCCTCTACAGAAGGGATAACAGGCTCAAGAGCTCTTTCAGCAAGAGCACCGTGACCTATCTCACGTCTGCCGGGGCCTCTGGAGGGCTTTGTCTCACCAACAGAGTAAGAGGGGAAGTTGTAGTGGTGCATATATCTCTTGGTGTCCTCTTCATCAAGACCGTCAATACGCTGAGCGTCGCTTACAGGACCGAGAGTAGCAACTGTAAGCACCTGAGTCTGACCTCTTGTGAACAGACCCGAGCCGTGAACTCTGGGAAGAACGCCGACCTCGGAAGCGAGAGGACGGATATCGTCAAGACCTCTGCCGTCAACACGCTTGCCCTCGTAGAGCCAGTTTCTAACGATCTTCTTCTGAAGCTTGTAGATGCACTCATCTATCATAGCGATCTTTTCGGGATAAAGCTCATCAAACTTAGCGTGAATGTCGTCCTTGATGGGATTGAGCATTTCCTCACGCTTGTTCTTGTCATCGGTATCGAGAGCCACCATTACTCTGTCAGCGGCAAATTCCTCGATAGCGTCAAACATATCGTGATCTACTTCCATAGACTCAAATTCAAACTTCTTCTTGCCTATCTCAGCACGGATCTCGTTAATGAAAGTAACGATCTTCTTGATCTCCTCGTGACCCTTGATAATAGCATTGAGCATAGTATCATCGTCAACCTCGTTAGCGCCTGCCTCGATCATTACGACCTTTTCCATTGTACCTGCAACGGTAAGGTTAAGATCGTTTCTTGCTCTCTGCTCAAGTGTGGGATTGAGAACTATCTCACCGTCAACAAGACCAACGCTGATGCCGCCGATAGGACCGTTCCAGGGAATATCGGAAATGGAGATAGCAACAGATGTAGCTATCATACCAACGATCTCGGGAGAATTGTCAGGGTCAACAGCCATAACTGTCATAACAACGGAAACGTCGTTTCTCATATCCTTGGGGAAAAGAGGACGGATAGGACGGTCAACCACACGGGAAGTAAGGATAGCCTTTTCGGAAGGCTTGCCCTCACGCTTCATAAATGAGCCGGGGATCCTGCCTACAGAGTAAAGTCTCTCCTCATAGTCAACGGAAAGAGGGAAGAAGTCAATGCCCTCTCTGGGCTTAACGCTTGCTGTAACGTTAGCCATAACAACGGTCTCGCCGTATTTTACCCAGCAGGAGCCGTTGGAAAGCTCACAGGTCTTGCCTGTTTCAACAGTAAGCTCTCTGCCTGCGAACATAGTCTTGAAAACTCTGTGCTTGTCAAAGGTTTTGATCTGATTCATTATTGTACCTCCGTTATTTTTCTAAGGCGGTTTGTATAGCAATAAATCCCATATACAAACCACAGCTTGTATATCCGATTTAATGCTAAACTGCCGCCTGAAATACTCAAAACGCCAAAAGGCAGAGCAGGACAAAGCCCTGCGATCTGCCTTAAGGATTCTGAAAAAAGATTACTTACGAAGACCGAGCTTCTCGATAATTGCACGGTATCTGTTGATATCCTTCTTCTGAAGGTAAGCAAGCAGATTACGTCTGTGACCAACCATCTTGAGAAGACCTCTTCTGGAGTGGTGGTCATTGTGGTGGTTCTTAAGGTGAGCGTTGAGGTCGTTGATTCTCTTAGTGAGAATAGCGATCTGAACCTCGGGAGAACCGGTGTCGTTTTCGCTGAGCTTGTTAGCTTCGATAATAGCGTTCTTTTCTTCCTTGAGCATCATAATAAATACACCTCTTTAAAATATTTCCCCTCGCCGGGCATACGGCAGGCATATTCCCTGACGGGCTTTACCCGTAAGCTTAGTCAAGGGGTATGTTTGCTTTGCACATTAAATGCACAACAATTATATTATACCATACAGATTCCCTTTTGTAAAGAGCTTTTTGAAAAAAATTTCAGAAAATCAGGAAATGATCCTGCCTTTTTTCTTATCCTTTTTCTTTTTGCCCTCCACAGGAGCCTCCTCGCCGCCCTTATCGGTAAACACAGTGTCCTCCTCGTCAAGGGGCTTCAGGTAATCATATTCGGGGTTGTCCTCTCCCCTTTCCTCATAATACGGGTCAATAACGTATTTCTGAATAAGCGGATAGGAATTGAACACGATAACAAAGCCCAGAAAGCTTATCGCCCACAGGGGAATAAGAAGCAATGCTATCACATGCACCATAGAGCTTATAACTATAAAGCCTGCTGTCAGAAGAACTATAAGCAGAGTGCCGATATTTCTTTTAAGCCCCAGACAAACAAGGAAAAAGGAATTTCTTACGATATTTTTCATAGAAAGCTCGGTAGCCACTATCATAGGAAACGCATAGAAATTCATCATCAGCACCGTAAGGGCAAAACTTACAGAGATAACGCAGAGAATGGTATAGGGTGCACTGCTGTTTCCTGCCGCCGCAGCCGCATCGCCCATAGCAGGGTACAGCTCCAGTGCGCAGACAAGTCCCGCTCCGAAAAGCAGGTCAACAAGCCCCACAGGCAGCGACTTTTTCAGATTCCCCGAAAAGCCCTTCATAAACTCGTGCAACATAAATGTGTCCTTGTCCAGATAATAGGTACGGAGCACCTTTGTCATGCCTGCAATTGCAGGACCTATCGTAACAACAGGAATACAGAAAACAAAGGTCAGAAGACTGAGCTTTATCATCTTCCATATCCTACCGAAATACATTTCCGTAAATCTGAAAAAGGGCTTTTTCACGGGAGCATTTTTGGAAATACCCGAGCCTGCCCTTTCATAATCGGCGCCGAAGCCTAAAAATGACAATCTTAAACATCCTTTCAATCAAGAAAAATTCCCCGAAACGACAGCCATAAGACCGTCAATAATCGCCGCAAAGGCGGCAAAAAGCGCAATAATGCAGAATTTCATAATATACAGCCTCAATGCATCCTCAGAGGAAGCACTTTTATCGCCGCCGAAGCTCCTCCTTGAAACAAGCCCCGACATACGGATATTCTCCCTTGCGGCGAATATCACGGCGGTAATGCTCATAGCCTCAAAAGGCAGAAAATTCAGAAGCTCTGCCATATCAGCCGCCCATATTCCCGTGCCGAACACACCGTATGCGATAAAGCCCGCACCCATACCCTTGAAAATGCACAGCAAAACAGCCGCCACTGCCCCCACAGAGGAAAGCCCCCCGAAAAAGAACAGCAGAATATAAAGCATGACCGAAGCAAGACTGCCGAAAAAGCAGTCTGTAAAACTGCCTCCCGTTATCATCTGCTCACCCGAATAAGCCGCAGAATACGCTCCTGCAAGCATACCTGCCGCCACACACACCGTCGACAGCAGATAAAGCCTGTCCGACTTCAAGGGTACAGCAGGCTTAAAGCTCCGTCTTATCCTGCAGCGTTTTCTTTTCTGTACATTTACAGTCATATTATCCTCGTCCTTTGATTTATTCAGGTTATCCCTTAATTAAATCTATGCGGACAGAGCATATAAATATTCGTTATTTTGAAAGCTCGCAGGCTCTTTTTGTGCATCTCTCACAGCAGTCGGCAACGACCTCTGTAAGTCTGCCCTCATAAAGACCGTCAAGACCTGCAAGGGTAGTTCCTCCGGGAGATGAAACCATTTTTATAAGCTCATCAACGGAATATCCCGAATCCGTGAGCATTTTTGCCGAGCCGATAAGGGACTGTGAAAACAGCTCCAGAGCAGTTCTGCCGTCGATTCCCACGCTCTCGGCATAATCTGTAAAGCCCTTAGCGAAAAGATAGATAAACGCAGGAGAGCTGCCGTTAATTGCAATAATTTCCTTCATCTTGTCCATAGGAACGACCTTGGCAATGCCGCCTGTGGAGAATATGTCAATAACCTCACCGAACTCCTTCTCTGAGGTGTTCTTTCCTTTGGCAAGAGCAGTTGCACCCTCACCCACAAGGAAGGGCGTATTGGGCATAACGATAACCGTGCGGACATTATCAATAGTCATCTTCGCAATATAATCCTCGGTTATTCCCGCCGCAATTGATACGATAACATTTTCCTCTGTCACATAGGGAGCAATAACAGGCAAAACAGAATCAAACATCTGAGGCTTTATCGCAAGGAATACATACTTGCAGCTTTGGCACACCTCACCCTCGGAAGCCGCCGCCTTAACGCCTGCTTTCTGAAGCTCCGCAAGCTTCTCCTTATCAGGGTCATAAGCCGTAACGGACGCATTATCGCCATATTTTGCAATAATGCCTCTTATTATCGCACCGCCCATATTTCCCGTGCCGATAAATCCAACCTTTATCATAATATCATTACCTTTCCGAAGCTCTCCTTGCATTGCCCGAAAACTGCGCTCTGACCTTGGAGTAAGCCGCCTGAGCCGCAGGGATAACGGTTGCAAGAAGAACAAAATCAATCGGGAACTGACCGAGATTCTTTATAACTCTCGGAGAGATCCACACCGCAAACGCATCTCTCATTTCAGCTGTTGCGCCGAAAAGGGAGAAGTCGGGGTTAATATAAAGCGTATAAAGAAAATAGGAATTAAGGCAGATGTTGCAGAAAACAATAACGCAGAGCCTTGCCAGAGCAACTCTTACGAGGTCGCTCCACTGAGGCTTGATAGTTCTCTTGTACAGAAAAATGCCGTAGATAATTCCTGAAAGAATGACCACCGCCGCAAGCTCGGGGCTGTAGCCTCTCGCCGTCTTGTTGTCGATAAGAAAGCCTATCAGATCAAGTGCAAAGGTGGACATACCGCAGACCACAGGTCCGTAAAGCAGACCGATTATAGCAACAGGAACGCAGGTAAAAACGATTCTCAGATCGGGCGTTACCTGAATACCCAGCGAACGAATAGCAACCGCCATTGCAAGCAGCATACCTGCCGTTGCGACAGTTCTCAGGTCTTTAAGGGACTTTGCGGAATCAGTGAATAAATTAAAAAAGCTTTTCATTATGTAACCTCCTAAAAATAATGAGCGCAATAAAGCCAACTGCATTATTTCAAAGAGAATGAAAAGCCTCTTTTTATAATGCATTCAGCGGGATGCGGAGGCTGTACCGCTGCCCTTGTAATCAAGGGCGATTCGTTCCCGACGCAACTCCCCGTCGTCGGGACACTGTGTTCTTTTCCATAAAGAACAACTACGCACAGCCGCCTACTCTGTAATGCGGAAAAATAAATCAGAATGTAATCTCGTTGCAGACTCTGTAAAGCTCTGTATCAAAAGGCTTCTTCATTGCAAGAGCCTCCTGGATATCAACATCTATGAGCTTATTATCCTTCATACCCACAACTCTGTTGGTAACGCCGCTGTCAATAAGCTCAACAGCTCTGTAGCCCATTTCACTTGCAGCAACTCTGTCTCTTACAGTAGGCATACCGCCTCTCTGAACGTGACCGAGAACAGTAAGTCTTGACTCAATGCCTGTAAGCTCCTCGATCTGCTTTGTGATACCCTCGGAATTTTCAACGCCCTCTGCAACAACAACGATAAAGTGCTCCTTCTGATTATCGTGAGCCTTCTTTATCTTTTCTGCGATCGCATTTATATCATAGGGCATTTCAGGGGTAAGACAAGCAATAGCGCCCGAAGCGATAGCAACATTAAGAGCGATCCAACCTGCGTGTCTGCCCATAACCTCAACAACAGAGCATCTGTCGTGGGACTGGCTTGTATCTCTGATCTTGTCGATCATTTCAAGAGCAGTATTCATAGCAGTATCGTAGCCGATAGTGTACTCTGTGCACTGAATATCGTTGTCAATAGTGCCGGGAAGACCTACGCAGCGGATACCGCCGATCCTTGCAAGGTCAGCCGCACCTCTGAACGAGCCGTCGCCGCCGATAACAACAAGACCCTCGATATTAAGCTCCTTGCACTTGTCAGCAGCCTTCTGAACGTACTCCTCCTGAATAAACTCCTTGCATCTTGCTGTATAGAGAACAGTACCGCCTCTCTGGATAATATCCGAAACGTCACGGCAGCTGAGCTCCTCGCACTCGCCGTTGAGAAGACCGTTATAGCCTCTCTGGATACCGATAACACGGTAGCCCTTGTTGATAGCTGCTCTTGTAACGGCTCTTACCGCCGCATTCATTCCGGGAGCGTCTCCTCCGCTTGTTAAAACGCCGATAGCCTTCTGCATAATAGACATCCTTTCTGAAAGTCATATTCACACGGAAGCACGCCGCCGAAGGAAGGATATGAGCAGCCGCTTCCGATATATTTTGTGAATACCGTCTGCTTAAACGTATAACAGTAAACGGTTACTACATTATTTTACACCACATAACCGTTTTTGTCAATAGGCTGGCGCATTTTTCTCCAATTAAATTTTATTATGCAGAATACAGACCGTCAGCAGCTTTGTTCATATAAAGCTCCAGCAGTCCAGGACAATATTCTCATCAGACATCATAATATACAGGTCATGAACACCTTCAATCCCTTCAGACACCTTGCTGTACACACCCGTACAGCTGTCGTTTTCAAATTCAAGCACAGCCATCGGCTTGCTTTCCATATTATCGGCACGCACTTCAATTCGTCCGTTTCCGCTTACAGCCGCTGAAAAGATCTCCGCTTTTCTGTCACCGAAATCAACACCCTTTACATATATCCACGCACCCGATTCCTCAGCCCTGACCGCCTTTACAAGACAGCCGTCATATTCATAGCTCACACCTGCCGAGGTAAATGAAGCCTCACCGCAGTTTTCCGCATAAGGGTCAACATATTTTATCTGGGTCACATTGCTTTTTGCCGAGGTTTTCGTTTCGGTAAAAACGACATTCTCCTCATCAACAGGAAGCTCTGATACACACAGACTTCTGAAACCGCCCCTTGTTTTCATTTTTGACTGCTTCAGCATTGTGTGATGGAACATATAGTATTTTCCCTTATACTTATGAAGATGAGAATGATTGTTGCTGTAATCAAGTCCGCATTCGCCGGGATTCGGGAAATAATCACCCCTGTAAACCCAGCTGTCAGTATCAAGCGGCGTTTTCGTAGTCATATACGACATACTGCATGCAGACGGTCTTGAAGCACCCTCGATACCCCATTCGATACGCTTTTCCCAGCTGTTGTTGTAGGTATAGACATATGTACCGTTTATATAATTCAGCTCGCTCGCCTCGAAGAAATAAGGCGCATTTATTTCAGCGAAATCACTTGCAAACGAGATCATATCGTCCCCGAGCTTTACTATTCTTGAAACTCCCGGCATATAGTCAGTACCGTCTGATGCTTTTCCTCCGCCGAAGCTCAGCCAGCCTACGCCATCATCATCAATGCATACCCCGGGATCAAATGGATTCGGGCATTTTTCAAGTCCGGGAGTGGCTGTCGAAACAAGGGGCTTTCCCAGAGGATCGCTCCAGGGGCCCGTAGGACTTGTTGCAGTTATAACTCCGACGCCGCAGCCGTTATTGGAAAAATAAAGATAGAAATGAGTTAAACCATCGTCCTCGACCCTTGACGTTATTGATGGAGCCCACGAGCTCATTATCCAGGGAGCGACAGCCTCCGTATCGATTTTTCCGTGATATGTCCAGTTCACCATATCATCTGTGGAAAATATAACAAAGGATTTTATTGATTCATAAGTATTTTTCCCGTCATCACCAACCGTTTCATACTGCTGATGGTCGTTGGTACCGTAAACATAAAGTCTTCCCTCATACTCGATTGCAGTAGGGTCGGCACAGAAAACAGCAGGAGATATAGGATTGGAGCATTCCTCTGTTTTATAAACGTCACCGCATACCTGTGTAAATTTTATATCCTTATCCATACTTTCAACATACCCCTGTGATATTTTCTCCTCAAGTGAAGCCTTTGCCGAGCCTGACATTACCGAGCAGCCCGACAGCACAGCAGCACATAATGCAAGCACAACAAGAAATTTCTCCTTCATACGCTTCTCCTCCAATGTCGTTATTTGCTATAATTATAACACTTTCCAAAGATTCAGACAATAACAGTATGTGCATAGACAGGTATCATATTGTGCAGATCTCAGGCTCACTCCCCTGTATTTCTTCCGAAAAGCTGATTCTGTAAATATCATCAATAGGCACCTCAGCCCCGTCAAGCATAATGACCCTGCGCAGATACTCGTCAATGCGTCTGAATTTTCCCGTCAGCGTAACGTATCTGCCCCCCGCCTTTCTGCTGTCGGGAATAAAGTATTCAACGGATATCTCGGGCAAACCGCCTTCCGAGCAAAGCCTGAACAGCTTTCCGTTAATATCGCATACAGCGTCCTCATCAGGCTCAAGCCGCCTGTCCGTAAGCCTGGCGGACTCTCTTACCGCCTCGATATGCCCGTCAAGAGCCGCAAAGGGCGCAAACTGAGCCGAGCGGCTGTGCCTGCTCATAGGTATCCTTGTTTCCGACCTGTGATGGGGCATATACATAATATCTCCGTAAAGCCTCTCGCTTAATGTACAGTCTTTCATAGCTCCTCCTTGTAAATTTCCCACAAATTCACAGCATATAACGGCAGAATTATATCAGCCCTTACAAATCCGCCGAAAGCCCTTGATTTTATTACATCGTTTATACTATTATATACATAGAAACCCTATAAAAATACACCGCCACCCCAAAACGAAACTTTAGTATCATTATAACACAATCGTTTCATTTTGTCAAGAGTTTTCAGAAAATTTGTTTCATTTTCCAAGGAGAATTTTTCAATGCAAAAAAACAGCCTTATAACATCAGCGCTTAAAAGCCTCACCCCTTTTCAATGGGCAGAGGTGCTTGCAATATCCGCAATATCCCTGTATTTCGCCCTGATCGATACCGAAACACCGCCTGTCCTTAATATCATAAGCACCGCCGCCGCCATATGCGGAGTTCTCTGCGTGATACTCTGCGCCGCAGGAAAGCGTTCGCAATATTACTGGGGCTTTGCCAACATTATTCTGTATGTTATCGTGTCCTATTCAAACAGGCTCTACGGCGAGGTAATGCTCAATGCCCTGTATTATCTTCCAACACAGATAATCGGACTTCACCGCTGGAAGAAGAACATATCCGAAGAAAACGGACTTGTAAGGATCAGACGGCTGAAGCCTTCCGCAACAATAATTATCATCGCCGCCACCGCCGCAGGAACAGTCCTTTACCGCTTTCTGCTGATGAATATCGGCGGTGCTTCCCCGTGGCTTGACAGTCTCAGCACAGTAGTATCCGTGACCGCAAATGTCCTTATGATAATGCGTTATCGTGAGCAGTACATCCTCTGGCTCATAGTAAACGCAGTTTCGGTGATAATGTGGGCAAGAAACGGCGACCCCATAATGACCGCAATGTGGGCGATATACCTGTTCAATTCCTTTTACGGCTATATCAACTGGGGAAAGCTCAGCAGACAGCCCCGGTGATCTGTTTTCCTGATTCACAGCAAAACGCCCTCTCAAAAAAGCATTGCTTTTCTGAGAGGGTGTTTTCATTCATGCACGGTCACTATTCACTTCCTGAACAAATCGCTGTGTGAGCCCGTTCGGGAAAGCGAAAGAACAAGACTGTCATTCTGAATTTTGTAAACAAGCAGCCAGTCAGGAGTAATATGACACTCACGATATCCCTTCCAATTGCCCGACAAATCATGATCATGCTTTTCCTTGGGAAGAGCTTCTCCGTTCGCCAAAGCTCTGATAACATCATCAAGCAGGGATATATCAAGCTTTCGCTTGATAGCAGTTTTATAATCCTTTTTGAACTGAGTAGTCCAAATTACGCTGTATTTCATTTTTTCAGCTCCCTGAGCGCATCCTCCACGTCATATTTCTGTACATCGGGGTCACTAAGCAGCATTTCGCTTTCTCTCAAAGCCGCTTCTGTTTCGCTGTTGGGATAGCTGTCGATATCAACGATTCCGCCGAACATCATAATAAAGCCCTCAAGCTGTTTATCGGTCAGGCAGTCAAAAATACTGTACGCAAGCTCTCTTGTGCCCATAAAATCAGCTCCCTTCTGATAATATTATATACCATTCGCAAACCAAAATCAAGCATTTTCAATAATTTGCAGCTATAAAAATCCCGATAAAAAAGCTCTCTGCCTATCAAAGCAAAGAGCCTTATAAAGCTTACTTTTTCTTTCCAAGCTCCGCTTCTTCGTCGTGCTTGGTAAGATTCTCGGAAATAGCCCAGGTCTTGACCCTTATCTTGCTGCGGTCGCCGCCTGTCTCGATAACAACAGTATCATCACCCTTGCGGACAATGATCCCAACGATACCGCCGATAGTTGTTACCTCGTCGCCTATCTGAATATTTTCCCTCATTTTCTTCTGCTCTTTTTCCTTCTTATTCTGGGGACGAATGATCATAAAGTAGAAGATAACAAGAACAACCGCCATCATAAGCACAGATGATATAGTCATAGCCTGCTCCTCAGTCATACCTACAGGCGCAGCTGTTGCCGCAAGAAAATAAAACATATTTGACATAAAAATTCTGCCGTCCTTTCTTAAAATCCTCGTCTCTGCCGAATCGGCACAGGCAAAAAAAATCTTTCCTTTTTCAGATAGTAATACATAATTTATTATACCGCATTTTTCCAAAAAATCAATAGCATTAACAGAAAGTTTAAAAACAAAGTTTCGTCAATCCCAGTAATCAACCTTATCCGTCAGCCCTATATCAGCCGCATGGAAAACAGGCTCTCTGCCCTCTCTGCGCTGTTTCTCGTAGTCCTTCAATGCCGCAAGAGCATATTTTCCGAGAATGAATATAACAGGGATATTTATAAGTGTCATACCGCCCATAGTAATATCCGCAATATTCCACAGCAGGTCTGCGCTGAGTCCTGCACCGACAAATATCACCAATGAAGCGATTATGTGATAAACACGCATAAATTTCTTTTCGGGAACTCTGCCAAGAATGAAAAACAGGCATTTATCCACATAGAAAAGATTTCCGATGAGAGTAGTAAACGCAAAAAGTATCATAGCCACCGTAATAAACACAGGTCCGAAGCCGCCGAAGCACTTTTCAAGAGCCGCCTGCACATAAGGCGCACCCGAAAGCTCAGCAGTCGGCTCAACCCCCGAGCACATACACATAAACGCAGTTGCACTGCATATAAGTATGGTGTCGATGAATACCGACAGCACCTGAACAAGTCCCTGCTTTGCAGGGTGAGAAATATCAGCAGAAGCCGAAGCATTGGGAGCAGAGCCAACGCCTGCCTCATTGCTGAAAAGACCTCTCTTTATACCGTACATAACGCATGAGCCGCCGAAGCCGCCGAAAATCGCTTCAATATCAAATGCCCCTCTGAATATCTCAGCAAAAACAGCAGGCAGAGAGGTAATGTTCATAAGTATGATAATAAGCGAAACCGCAACATAAGCAACACCCATCACAGGCACAAGAAGCGAAGTGATCCTGATTATTCTCGAGCCGCCGCCCATAAGGCAGTAGCATACAACAGCCGCAGTTATAAGACCTATTACCCAAGGAGTTACAGCTGAGTCATAAAAGCCGTAGCCCGAAAAGGTTGACTGCAGATTGTAGGAAGCCAGCATATTAAAACCAAAGCCGTATGTAATAATGAGAAGCACCGAGAAAACCACCGCAAGCGGCTTGCATTTCAGCCCGTTTTCAATGTAGTATGCAGGGCCGCCGTAGCTTCCGTCAGGACCTTTTTTCTTATATATCTGAGCAAGGGTGCTTTCCACAAACGCAGAAGCGCTTCCGATGATCGCAATGACCCACATCCAGAAAACCGAGCCGAAGCCGCCGAGACACAGGGCTGTGGAAACGCCTACAATATTTCCCGTGCCAACTCTCGAAGCGGTTGATACCATAAGCGCCTGAAATGAGGATACACCGCCGTTTTCCGCAGGCTTGTCCATAACCGCACGAAGCTGCTCCTTAAAAAGCCTGAATGGAGCAAAGCCCGTTCGTATCGTAAAATAAAGTCCGCTTGCCGCAAGCAGGATTATCAGAATGTAGCTGTAAAGCGCATTGCTCACAGCAGATATTATTTCGTTGAGCATCAAAATACCTCTCTGTCTTAAAATATATTTGAATACAGTTCCATCACCGCACAAGCCTGCTTAACACCGTCAACCGCCGCAGACATAATGCCCCCTGCATAGCCTGCGCCCTCTCCGCAGGGATAAAGCCCCGCAGCCGACGGACTGCACATATTTTCGCCTCTGATAATACGCACAGGGGAGGATGTCCGTGTTTCGGGAGCGGTAAGCAGTGCTCCCTTGTCGCCGAAGCAGTTCATTCTTTTAGCGAATACCGAAAGCCCCGTCCTCATAGCGTCAGTGACAAATGAGGGCAGAAAGCCGTTAAAATCACAGGGAACAACTCCCCTTGCGTAAGTGCCATCAACGGTCAGCCCCGAAATATCCGCCCTGCCCTCAAGAAACGCTCCCACCGAGCAGGCAGGTGCGCAGTAGGAAGAGCCTGCCGCAGTAAAAGCCGCCCTCTCTATCCTCCTTGCAAACTCAACTCCGTCAAGAACTCCCTGACCGAAATCATCGGGAGAAACCGAAACCACCAGCGCCGCATTTGCATTTCTGCCGTCTCTTGCAAATTCGCTCATACCGTTTGTAACAACCGTGTTTTCCTCGCTCTGGGAGGGAACTACCGTACCTCCGGGGCACATACAGAAGGTATAGACCCCTCTGCCGTTTTTGGTATAGCTCATCTGATATTCTCCCTGAGGGAGCACAGGGTCGCCTGCGTGAACGCCGTACAGACTGCGGTCAACCGCCTGCTGTGTGTGTTCTATCCTCGCCCCCACCGCAAAGGGCTTGGGGGTCATATCAATCCCCTTTTCTGCAAGCATTTCAAAGGTGTCCCTTGCGCTGTGACCTACCGCAAGAATAAGAGCGCTTACCCCTATCTCCTCACCGTTTACCGTTACGCTTTTAAGCCTTCCGTTCTGAACGGAAATATCCTCGACCCTCGAGCAGAAGCGTACCTCTCCCCCAAGACGGATCACTTCCTTTCTGATATTCCGCACGACCTCTCTCAGCCTGTCCGTGCCGATATGGGGCTTTGCCTTAACGAGTATCTCCTCAGGCGCACCCATCTGAACGAGCCTTGCGGAAACGAATCTGCAAAGAGGGTCTTTTATTCTTGTGGTAAGCTTTCCGTCCGAGAATGTGCCTGCGCCGCCCTCTCCGAACTGAACATTGCTTTCCTCCGAGAATTTTCCTCCGCTCCAGAATTCCGAAACCGCCTCCGCTCTGCTGTCAACGTCAGCCCCTCTTTCAAAAACGACAGGACGATAACCGCATTCCGCAAGCACCAGTGCCGCAAACATTCCCGCAGGTCCGAAGCCTGCAACGGCAATACGCCCCTCTGGTCTGATACTGCCCTTTGCACGGGGGATAAATTCCGATACATCAACAAGAGCGCAGTTATCCCTTTTCAGACACAGCCGTCTTTCCTCCTCAGGGCTTTGAAGCTCAGCCCACACAGAGGAAACCACCCTTATATCGTTCTGCTTTCTTGCGTCAAGGGAGATTTTATGTATTCCCGTCCTTACCGCAGAGCCTTGTGAAATGCCTGCCTTTTTCAGTCCCGACAATATTATTTCGATGTCCGAAGCCCCCACAGGCAATGATATATTTGATATGATAACAGCCATAAAACCGCTCCCTACATTATTCCCGAGGTTCTGATATAGTGAAAAAGATACTGCTGAGCGATTCCCTCAACGCCCTTTACACATTCGGGCAGACCATTGGGATAATATTTTTCATTGACCCTTTTTATCCACACATCAACAGGATAAGCGTCCGTTCTGTACATACCGAAAAGCAGCACGCACATTGCCACCTTAGGCCCTATCCCCTTGACCGTCATAAGCGCCTTATGAGCCTCAGCCGTGGATAGCTTTTTAAGGCTGTCAACAGACAATGAGCCGTCGCTGAATTTTCCGGCACAGTCCTCAATATACTTAGCCCGAAAGCCTGCCCTGAGAGGTGCAAGCTCCTCAGCCGTTACCCCCTCCAGCCGCTTCATATCGGGGAATCCTCCGTACATATCGCAAAGCCTGCCTATTATCCCCTTGATTCGTGGAATGTTGTTGTTCTGTGAAAGGATAAAGGAAATGATACATTCCTCAGTGTCCTGCTTTAAAAGCCTGATACCCTTTGCATATCCGCAGGCGTCCGACAGAACGCTGTCCTCGGAAAAACGTCTTTTAAGCTCCCCGTAATCCGTGCCGAAATCAAAATAATCATACCATACATCAAGAAAATCTCTTTCGGAAATTCCGTGTAGAATAAATATGCCTTTGTCACGCTCTGTTTCGGAAATCGTCAGAGCCTTGTCCTTAAAAAAGCCCATGTATGTCCTGTAATGCTCCGAAGGAACAGCCTCCCAGCGAAAAGCCTGACCGCAGTCGAGAGTATCATCGAGGGAAAAATGCTCCTCCGAAAGAATTATATCCCCGTTTTTAACTGTGTAATCCATTATAACGCCTCTGTATCACTCAATAAAATACGGCTCATCAAAAACAGCCATATACCTTGACGGCACCGCCTTGTTTTTATGAAGCTTCCCGAAGAACCACATTTTAAACTCTGCGGATTCCTTGAGCCTGTCAAAGAAAATATTCAGCTGACCCATATTTATCCGTCTTGGATCGTTCATTGTAAGAAACTCCGCAAT
>JAGAJY010000041.1 GCA_017848125.1 Oscillospiraceae bacterium | reverse complement strand
TAATCTGTTTGATTAAATTGACTTTTAGATCCGTCCTCTTGGGCGGATCTATTTTTTTATACTTCGTCCGCTTTCTTTAAGCTTTACGGAATTACGCCATTTAACTATCCCAAGAGCAGCCGCCAGACCGCCGAACACAAAGAAATGGAGCTTGCTGTCATTCCATACTTCCTGCAAAAAGTCCATTTCTTCACTTTCGGTCTGTTCCTCAACAGCTGCAGTGGGAGAAACTGCCTTGCTGTCCTCCCACTCTCGCCATTCATTTACCGCAAAGGCAGCTATGGACAGAGTTATTACAATAACCGCATATCTGTAACTTTTTTCTTCTCTGCAACGCTTTACGAATGTGCCGAAAAGCTCTTTAACCTTCTTCATTTTCTTCCTCCCCGTCAATCGGTGTATCTACTGTCCATATATCTGAGCCTGTCAGCTCACCGTCTATGAGCATTTGGTAGTATTCCTTTGCCTTTGAATTATCCGCAGCACCGAATTTTCTGAAATCGCCCTCGTCAATATCAAGCTCCTTTTTGAACATCTCAATGTATGAATCAATAAGCTCCTGACCTTGCTCAGCATCAATGCCGTTTTCCTCTGCATTTGTAAGGGTTATGATCTTTTCAAGCAGTTCATCGGCTGTGGGGCAAGCTCCTACTTCTCCGCTGAGATTATCGTGGTCTGCATCACAGTAATAATCCCAGTACATTCCGCCGTCCTCGTCAGCCACAAGCATTCGCTTGCAGTTTAAACCTGTGCAAAACATATTATGAGTGACCTCTGTTGTTACAGAGAAATATTCTGTCTTTTCAAAGAAATCCATAATATCCTGCGGAGTAATATTTAACTTTACTTCCTCGCTGTCATCATCAGGATTTGGAGCGACAACGTCAGCTTCATCGGGATTCATAGTTATAAGGGATTTGTAAAGTGCTATGTAAGCAAGCATTTCCTCCGCTGACAGATCGCTGTTTATTTCCGTATTGCCGAAATGATTTGTACCAACAACAGGCATACCGTTGAACTCGGCGGCATCGTCTATTCCATTGACTGCATTTATTACTGCAAATTCATAAGGCTGTCTTGTTTCGGAGGGAGTAAGCTCATCATCAAGCCTTGATACTGTCCTTGAATATTCTTCAAGAGCAGGATCTCTTGCATCGGCAAGCACCGCATTTATTTCATCTGCCATTGCGTTACTGATTGCCATAGCGATCTGAGGATTCGGTGCATTGGCTATCATAGGCTCATACTTTGCCTGAATTTCCGCAACAAGCTTCTGACAGTATTCAGCAAAAAATGTACCGAAATCTATTGACGATGCTTCAAACTGATATGTACCGCCGTACCAGTCACCATAATTCAGATAATAGTAAGCCTGTGTTATATCCAGATAGTTTTTCACCATTTTTGTATATCCGTCTATGACTTCGGCTTTGGTTTCTGCCTTATGCTCGGTGGGAAGTCCTGTTGAGGGATCTGTTTCTTCTCCTGCAAGAGAATATGAAAACGGAGACAACCAACCGAAAAAAGCGGATATGAGAATATACACAAGAACAACAATCAATATGGGAACAGCTATTGTCAAAGCACCGCCGCCAAGAATAAGCGATCCTGCTTTCTTTACAACAACTTTCCTGACAAATCCGCCCTTTGCAGTCTGAACAACGCTGCCCGATACTTTGTCATTCTCCTTGATAAACAGCTCCTTACGCTTGTTCCTTATCTCTTTTGACTTCTGCTTCTTGGCATATTCCTGTTTTTCTTCCTTGAGTTTAATACCGTTACCGACCTTAATGCTTCTCTGCTTTTCGGTGGAAGCTTCATATCCCTGTCGGCTCTTGTCATTGGAATATATGATTTTTTCATTTTTATCCTTTTCAACCTCATCTTTATGATCACTGCCTATACCAAAACGATTTCCGTGATTCTTCATTCTGTCTGCAACACGTTTTTCTTTCTTAAAATCGGTTTCGGCAAGCTTTTTTACCATTTTCTTTGCTTCGATCGCCGCAAGTGTCGAAGATACGTCAAGTACAGCAGTTCCCACCGAATCGGAGCTTGTTACAGTCTGCGAAACATTCTGTGCATCGTTAAAGACTTTCTTTGTTTCCGAACCGAAAGCAGCACCCACAATATTATCCGAAACAGTATTTTTCCTTTTTTCGTGAAAATCGCTGTATGCTTTCTTTGCTCTGTATGCTCTTACTTCGCTGTTATATGTATCAAATACAGCCTTATCGGAGTTACCGAGATATGCACTTGTCGGCTTTTCTGTGGGAGCTTCATCGGAATGTTCCAGTGGAACATCTGACGTTATTTCTTCCGTCTGCTCTCTGTTTTCGGAATATTCCTCCTGCTTTTCCGTATCAGTTACAGCAGTCGCACGGTTAAGCCGTATAGCTTCAGCATTTTTCTGTTCAATAAATGCTGCCCTTTTCATACGCTCCGCCATTTCGGGAGTAATTGCCCTTTTTACTTCGGGAATAACGCTGTCGGAGCTTTCGGAAAGATATTTATTTTCATAAGGCTTTTTATCCTCATACCCCGAATGGGGTACTGTTACAGCATTTTCGGTATGTTTTTCAGCATAATCGGTAATAACTTCATCAGTTCTTGCCTTTTGAATTTGGATTTTATCCTTATTCAGCTTATCCATATAAGCAGCACGTTTCATACGTTCTGCCATTTCGGGAGATATATTTCTCGGAAGTTCCGAAACAGCACTTTCAGATTTACCCTGTCCTTGCAGATAGCTTCTGCTCCGATTACTGCCGTTACCGCTATTTGTTCCGTAAATGAACTTTCGCAATGTTTCGGAATGTTTGGGACTTTGAGCAGTATTTTCAGATTTGCTTACATTTCTGCCGATACTTCTGTAAGTATCTGAACGTTCAATTTTCTGCACCGAAACTACTCTGTACTTCTTTTTCTTCTGTGCGGAAAAAGCCAACACCTTTCCCCTTTTCTTATCAAAAGAAGAAAGGGAGTGTTCCTCGACAGGCTGACCTTTCTTTTTATCAATCGTTGCCATAAAACATCTCCCTTTCATTATCAGGAATTATCTGTTTCTCCCTCGTTATGAAGTATCTTCATAGTTTCGGAGAAATTGGTACTCATAAGGCTGTAAAGAGTTGTATCCTTGGGGAACTCGTCATAGAACGGGATTTTTGTCTTGCCGCCTAAAATAAGGAGTCCGTGTCCGGCAGGAACATCATTTACAAACTGAATTTCGCTGTCATTGATGTTAAGTACGTCCTGAAGCTTGGCCGCATCTGTGGGATTCTGCTTTAACAGCACGATAAACTCGGAATTGGCAAGCATATTTCGTGATTTGTAATCTTTCAGCAAATCATCTACGTTCTGCGTAATACCCGAAAGAATACCGCCGTATTTTCTTGCTCGCTTCCAGAGCATCTGCAAGTAATCAAGTGAGTATTCATCAGCAAAAAGCAGATGTGCTTCGTCAATGAAAACATAGGTCTTTCTGCCCTTTTCCTTGTTTTCTGCAAGTCGGTTCCAGATATAATCGAGGATAAGAAGCATACTCTGTGTTTTCAGATTACCGTTAAGGTCACGGATATCGTATGCAATAAAACGATTCTTTGTATCAACATTTGTGCGGTTATTGAAATACTTTGCAGAACCGTTTACATACATATCAATGGTGATGATAAGCTTATCCTTCATCTCCTGACTTACATTTTCCGTTTCCTCCTTCATACATTCAAGGAATGTTTCAAGTGTAGGCATATCCATAGGATCAAGAGTTTTAAGCACTCCAGACTTTGCGTATGCTTTCTGTACGCAGCGGTCAACAAAGGATTTTTCCTGTGCGTTCAGAGGGTGCTTTGCATCCATACAGGATATAAATGAGGTTACAAGCTGACACTTATCCGCAATAATATCCACTTCGGGATCGTCAAGCAGACGGAAATCGAAATCAAAGATATTTATGTGATTCTTTGAACCGTTGGAGAATCGCACGACCTCACCGCCGAATGCTTCCGCAAGCTTCCAGTATTCTCTTTCAGGGTCAATTACAAGCACATCGGCATTTTCATCACCAAGAATAATGTTTGTAATTTCCGTTTTAACCTTGAATGACTTACCGCCGCCCGATGCAGCCAGATAAAAGCCTGACGGATTTATAAGGCCTGTTACTCTGTCAAAAAGAATAAGGTTATGGGAAAGCACATTCATACCGTAATATGCGGAATGAGCCATCTGTATT
>JAGAJY010000040.1 GCA_017848125.1 Oscillospiraceae bacterium | reverse complement strand
CGAGGACAGTACAACCGTTAGAATATCAGCAAAGCAGAAATTCGGCTTTGAAAGGCTTCTTGAATGTATAAGCAAAAATCTCCCCGAGCAGGCGGTAAGAGGAAAGTTCCTTATCCCCTACGACAAAGGCTCTCTGCTTAATATTATCCGTGCCGACGGAAAGATATTCACCGAGGAATACACCGCCGAGGGTACTCTCATTGACGCTCTGGTGGATAAAAAGGTGCTGTATATGGCAGAGCCCTACAGCGTAACAGAGGACTGACGTTATGGCTTTTCTGCTGATACTCGTGGGGCTCGCTCTGATTATATCTGCCGTTATGCTTAAAAGAAAAGCGGCTGAAAGATCCGCAGAGCTGGAAGAATTTATACGCCTTGCGGTAAAATACGAGGCGGCTGTTCTGGAATGTACCGAAGAAAAGGGGCAGAAAGCCCTGATAATCCAGATACGGATAGCCGAGGAAAAGCGGACTGTAGTCCACCGCTGCACCGCTCCCTTTTTCGGAAAATATTCACGGGGAGACAAGATTTCGGTATATTTCATAGAGGAAATGCCTGCCGACCGCTCCCTTATTGCAGGAGATAACGAGGCTGAACGCATTTCCCGTGCGGACCGCCTTTTCAGACTGCCTGCGGCGGTTATGGGAGTTATTTCGGTATTATCGGGAATAATTTTTATGATAATAAGGTGAAATATTTTTCCGACTGTAGAAATATGCAAAAAAATGTGTTATACTTAAATTATCCAAGAAAATAAGTAGCGGAGATGATACAGTGATCGAAAAAAGACGAAAGGAGCTTGGAAACGGCATAGGCTTCACTATCCTTACCGACCCCAAGCATAAAACAAACACAATCAGCGTGAACCTTATGAGCAGGCACACCGCAGAAACTGCCGCCGCTAACGCCGCTGTGGCTTTTATGATAGAGGACACCTGCAGAAAATATCCCACAGTGACCGAGTTCAGCAAGCGCAAGGGCGAGCTGTACGGCGCAGGGGTCACAACAGGCATTGTCCGTCTGGGTGACAGCTCCGTAATATGCACAGGAGCAAACTGCATTGCGGATAAATACGCTCTGAACGGCGAGGACATTACCTGTCAGACCGCAGAGCTGCTTTTTGACTGCCTCACAGACCCTGTTACCGAGGAAAACTGCGGCGAAGCTGCATTCCCCGAAAAGCAGTTTCTTCTGAAAAAGCAGGAGCTTATTGACAATATAAGCGCCGATATAAACGAGAAGCGAAACTTTGCCCTGAAAAATTCGGGAAAGATCATCTACAGAAACGAGCCTGCGGGAATTCCCTTAAAGGGCGAAATATCCGATGCAGAGGCTCTTACCTCAGCTCAGGTCTATAAGGCATACAAGGAAATTCTCAGAACTGCTAAAATCGAGATAGTTTATGTTGGAAATGAAATTTCCCCCGAATGTGAGGCTCTTATCGAAAAGCGTGCCCTCTCTGTTGAAAGAGGAGATGTTTATGAGCATAAGACTGCCGTATCTCCCGTAAAAGCAGAGCCCGAATACAAAACCGACAGGCTTGAAGTGGCTCAGAGCAAGATGGTCATTGCCTACAAGACAGACATTACCGACTACGGCGTTTCAAGAGTATTTACAGCCCTTCTTGGGGGCACAGCCTTTTCAATGCTTTTCAAGAGCGTAAGAGAAAAGCTCAGCCTTTGCTACTACTGCTCATCAAGCGTAAACCGTAAAAAAGGCGTTGTGCTTATTGACAGCGGCATCGAAAATGAAAATATCGAGGCTGCACGGAATGAAATATTCAGACAGGTGGAGCTTGCAAAAAACGGTGAATTTACAGATGAGCTGCTGGAAAAAACCAAGCTTCTGCTGACCTGTGCCCTTAAAGCAGTTCACGACTCTCCTCACTCAACAGCTGACTGGTATATCAATCAGTACCTTGCCAATGAGGTCATCACGCCTGAGGAAGCGGCTGAAAAAATGAACGCCGTAACAAGAGAACAGATATGCGAGTATGCGGCATCTCTGAAGCTTGACTCCGTTTATGTGCTTACAGGAAAGGAGAGCGGCAATGACTAAGGAAATCATAAGAAATGACCGCACAGGCGAGGAATACACAAGAGTTCTTCACGACAGCGGTCTGGAGATACTCATCTGGAAAACTCCCGGCCACAGCGTAAAGCACGCCCTTTTCGGCACCCGCTACGGCTCGGTGAATACTACCTTCAAAACCTCAGATGACCCCGATTTTGTCACCGTGCCCAACGGCATTGCTCATTATCTGGAGCATAAGCTGTTTGAAAACGAGGACTGCGACGTGTTTGACCTTTACGCTCAGACAGGCGCTTCGGGCAATGCCTACACCTCCTTTGACAGGACCTGCTATCTTTTCACCTGCACCGACAATTTCATTCCCTCTCTGAGAATACTTCTGGACTTCGTTCAGAAGCCCTATTTCACCGAGGAAACCGTCCGCAAGGAGCAGGGCATCATCGGGCAGGAAATAAGAATGTACGATGACAACCCCGACTGGAGAGTGTTTTTCAATCTCCTTGAAGGTATATATCACGAAAACCCCGTAAGGATAGATATTGCAGGCACTCAGGAATCCATCGCTCAGATAAATGCGGAGCTTCTCTACCGCTGCTACTACACCTTCTATAATCTGCACAATATGTGCCTTGCCATTGCAGGCGACGTTGACGAGGACGAGATACTCAGCGTATGCGACGAGCTTTTAAAGCCCTGCGAGAACAAGGAGCTTATTTCTGTAGTTCCCGAGGAGCCTGATACCGTAAAGGACAGCTACAAAGAGCAGAGCTTTGAGATAGCTGTTCCTATGTTCAATCTGGGCTTCAAGTCAAAGCCTGTGAGCAATGACGAGCTTGCCCGTGAAACTATTCTCTGCGACCTCTGCGAGGAGCTTTTAGTGGGCGAAACTTCTCCCCTTTACAAAGAGCTTTACGACAGCGGACTGATAAATTCCGCATTCTACAGTGAAACATTTGCGGGCAACGGCTATTTCGTACCCATTTTCGGCGGCGAATCCAGAGAGCCCGAGAAGGTCAAGGAACGGCTTTGCGAGGAAATCGGAAAGCGAATTACCGAGGGCTTTGACGAAAGCACCTTTGAAACGGCAAGAAAGCATTATTACGGCGCTCTTATCAAAGGTCTGGGTCACCCCGAATCCTTGGCTTCAAAGCTTATTAACACCGCTCTCACAGGCAGCAAAAACGCATTTGAGACTATCGAGGCTGTAGCCTCTGTAACTCTTGCTGATGTAACAGACTGCCTGAAAAGGCGATTTGACACGGAAAACTGCACTCTCTCGGTTATCCGTCCCATAGAAAAATAATCTCTGAAAGGAACGGTAATACAAATGAACGAGGTCGGCAGACTTTACGGCAACAACATTGTTTTCCCTCAGCTGGGAATTGACATAACCGTTGACAACGAAGCGTTTTCCCTTTTCGGACTGTCAATAAAATGGTACGGCGTGCTGATAGCTCTGGGTATGCTTCTTGCAATGATATACTGCTTCAAGCGCACAAAGGAGTTCGGCATTGACGGCGACAGGCTCACGGACGTAGTATTTGCGGGGCTTATCGGCGCAGTTATCGGCGCAAGGCTTTACTATGTAGCCCTGCACCCCGAAAGCTTCAAGGATATAAGAGACGTTCTTGCAATAAGAGACGGCGGACTGGCGGTTTATGGCGGAATACTGGGAGCGCTTCTGTTCGGCTTTGTCACGGCTAAAATACGAAAGCTTCGGATACTTCCCACCTTTGACCTTGTGGCAATGGGCTTCTTTATCGGTCAGGCGGCAGGCAGATGGGGCAACTTCTTCAATCAGGAGGCATTCGGCTCAAACACCTCTCTCCCTTGGGGAATGTCGGGAGGCAGGATTCAGCAGTATCTTGCAAATCATCAGGCTTCCCTTGCGGCTCAGGGTATGGAAATAAACCCCTATCTTCCCGTTCACCCCTGTTTTCTCTATGAATCGATCTGGTGCGTGATCGGCTTTGTGATACTGCATTTTTATCACAAGCACCGCCGTTTTGACGGTGAGATATTCTGTATGTACGTTTTCTGGTACGGTCTGGGACGATTTTTTATTGAGGGTCTGAGAACGGACAGCCTTTACATCGGCAGTGTGAGAGCCTCTCAGCTTCTTGCGGCTGTAAGCGCTCTGGCGGCTCTGGCTGTTATAATAGCAATGCGTATCAGAGCAAAGAAAAACGGTGTTCACCTTTACCGTGACACCGAGGAATCAGCGGCTATCCTTGAAGCGGAAGCAAAAGCGGAGGCTGAGGAAGCCGAAAGAAAAAGGGCGAAAAAGCACAAGGAGCTTACCGCCGAGCAGAGAATAATTGACGACGAGGACGAATCGGACTCGGAAACTGAATAAGATTTGAAAGGAATGGTTAAAAATGGCAAAGCTTATTGACGGAAAGGCAGTATCCGCAAGGGTAAAGGCAGAGGTCAGAGAGGAGACCGAGGCTCTTAAAGCAAAGGGTATCAAGGTAGGTCTGGCGGTTGTTATCGTCGGCGACAATCCTGCTTCGAGAGTGTATGTAAACAACAAGAAAAAGGCGTGTGCAGAGGTAGGCTTTGAGTCCTTTGAATATGCGCTCCCCGAATCCACCACCGAGGAGGAGCTTCTTGCTCTTGTTGAAAAGCTCAACAATGACGATTCGGTAAACGGAATCCTTGTTCAGCTCCCTCTCCCCAAGCATATTAACGAAACCGCCGTTATCAACACGATTCGTCCCGAAAAGGACGTTGACGCATTCCACCCCGAGAATGTGGGTCACATTATGATAGGCGACTATGCATTTCTGCCCTGCACTCCCGCAGGCGTTATGGAGCTTATTGCCGACACAGGTGTTGATGTATGCGGAAAGAACTGTGTTGTTATCGGCAGAAGCAACATCGTAGGCAAGCCTATGGCAATGCTTCTTCTTCACAAGAACGGTACTGTTACCGTTACCCACTCAAAAACTCAGAATCTTGCCGAGATATGCTCCAAGGCTGATATTCTTGTTGCAGCTGTGGGCAAGGCAAAGTTTGTTACCCCCGATATGGTGAAGGAGGGTGCTGTTGTAATTGATGTGGGTATGAACCGCAATGAGGAAGGCAAGCTCTGCGGCGATGTTGATTTCGATGCCTGCAAGGACAAGGCAGGCTACATAACCCCCGTTCCCGGCGGCGTTGGTCCTATGACAATCGCAATGCTTATGAAAAACACTCTCACAGCAGCAAAGAATAAAAATGCGTAATTCTTAATGCGTAATGCGTAATTTTTACCCGACCTCGGCTATTATCCTTTGCCGAAGTCGGGTAGATTTATATCTGAAAAATGAGCGGTACTGTAAAACAGCACCGCTCATTATGATTTTATCAGTATTCCAGCTTCTTGTCGATATAAGCAATAAGCTCGTCTATCTTGACTCTTTCCTGAGCCATAGTGTCTCTGTCACGAACAGTAACACAGCCGTCCTCAAGTGTGTCAAAGTCGTAGGTAATGCAGAAGGGTGTACCGATCTCGTCCTGACGGCGGTAACGCTTGCCTATCTGACCTGCCTCGTCATACTCCACGTTCCACTTCTTTGCAAGCTTGGTGTAAAGCTCAATTGCAGGCTCTTTAAGCTTCTTTGTGAGAGGAAGCACAGCTGCCTTTACGGGAGCAAGAGCAGGGTGAAGATGCATTACAGTTCTTACATCGGACTTATCGCCCTCGCCTATCTCCTCCTCGTCATACGCTTCGCATACGATTGTGAGGAAAAGTCTTTCAACGCCCAGAGAAGGCTCGATAACGTAGGGAACGTATTTCTCGTTAGTCTCGGGGTCAAAATACTCCATAGACTTGCCGCTTGTCTTCATATGCTGAGTAAGGTCATAGTCGGTTCTGTCCGCAATGCCCCAGAGCTCGCCCCAGCCGAAGGGGAAGAGGTACTCAAAGTCTGTGGTTGCCTTGGAGTAGAAGCAAAGCTCCTCGGGAGAATGGTCTCTCAGTCTGAGGTGCTCCTCCTTGATGCCCAGACCCAGAAGGAAGTCACGGCAGTAGCTTCTCCAATATTGGAACCATTCAAGGTCGGTGCCGGGCTTGCAGAAAAATTCAAGCTCCATCTGCTCGAACTCTCTTACACGGAAGATGAAGTTGCCGGGAGTGATCTCATTACGGAAGGATTTTCCCACCTGACCAACGCCAAAGGGAACTTTCTTTCTTGTTGTACGCTGGATATTGTTGAAGTTTACGAAAATACCCTGCGCTGTTTCGGGACGGAGGTAAAGCTCTGCCTTGGAATCCTCCGTAACGCCCTGGAAGGTCTTGAACATAAGGTTGAACTGACGGATAGATGTAAAATTCTTCTTTCCGCAGTTGGGGCACTTGATGTCATGCTCGTTTATAAAATCAGCCATCTGATCGTTTGTCCAGCCTGCGGGATTTGCGTCTGACTGGGTTTCGATAAGCTGGTCGGCACGGTGACGGGTCTTGCACTCCTTGCAGTCCATAAGGGGGTCGGAGAAGCCGCCGATATGACCCGAAGCCACCCATGTCTGAGGATTCATAAGTATAGCGGAATCAAGACCTACATTGTAGGGGCTTTCCTGAACGAATTTCTTGAGCCATGCCTTTTTGATATTGTTTTTAAGCTCAACGCCCAGAGGACCGTAATCCCATGTGTTTGCAAGACCGCCGTAGATCTCGCTTCCGGGATATACAAAGCCTCTGCCCTTGCAGAGAGCAACGATTTTATCCATAGTTTTTTCTGCTGCCATAGAATTTACCACCTTAATTTTATAACATTCTGCCGTAAGAGATTTACAGCGTATAATCACACATTCTATTATATTCCAAATCCGTTCTCTTGTCAAGTAATTTCGGTATTTCGTTGACAAAAAGGGGGAAATGGTATATAATCATAGGGTATGTATTCGGGGAAACAGGTAAAAAGCCTGTGCGAGCCCGTCGCCGTATGGTGCGTTATTATTCTGCTCTTGCCGTAAAGCCGCAATTTACGGGACAGGTCATTGGGATATTCCCGAGAAGACGGGCAGAAAGCGCCGAGCCGGAATATCCGAATGCATAAACTTCCGTAAAAAAGCAGCGGCGGCCTGCTGTACGGGGGACAGAATTTATATATCTAAGGAGAAGATGCTATGAACATCAGAAAAAGAACAGTAAAGCTTTGTTCAATGCTCTCTTGTGCAGCGCTGATTGCGGCTATGGCGTTAGTATCAACGGGATGTGAGAAGAACACAGGCAATGAGGCTGTCACCTCGGCAGTCGTTTCGGAAGCTAAGGCAGAGATAACGCAGGTGGGAGAGGGCGAAAAAAGCTTTTTCCTTACTGTTGCCGACGCAAGCGGCAGCGAGACTGAATTTCAGATCCATACCGATAATGCCACAGTAGGGGGAGCTCTGCTTGAAAACGGTCTTATTTCGGGAGATGAGGGCGAATTTGGTCTGTATGTCAAAACAGTCAACGGTATCACGGCGGATTACGATGCTGACCAAACCTACTGGGCATTTTACATAAACGGCGAATATGCTTCGTCAGGGGTGGATATGACCGATATAACCGAGGGCGAAAGCTATGCCCTGAAAGTGGAAAAATAATGAAGCTTACGGCACGGGAGCTTGCGGTCTTCGGTATGCTGGGAACGGTCATGTACGCTTCAAAGGTGATAATGGAGGCGCTGCCAAATATTCATCTGCTGAGTATGTTTACCATAGCCCTGACCGCAGTTTACAGAAAAAAGGCGCTTTATCCCATATATGCCTTTGTGCTTATAACAGGGCTTCTGAACGGCTTCGGTGTGTGGTGGATACCTTATCTGTACATCTGGACAGCTCTTTGGGGAGCGGCAATGCTATTGCCTGAAAAAAAACTTCCCGAAAAGGCAAAGCCCTTTGTATATATGCTTCTCTGCTCAGCTCACGGCTTCCTTTACGGCACGCTTTACGCCCCTGCGCAGGCAATACTTTTCGGTCTGAGCTTTGAGGGAATGATAGCATGGATAATCGCAGGACTGCCCTTTGACTTCGTTCACGGGGTCAGCAATTTCTTCTGCGGTGCTCTGGCATATCCTCTGATAAAGCTTCTCAGACGATTGGAAAACCGTGGGAGCTGCACCTGAATGTTACCGTGAATTGTGAAATTTAGGTGTTATACTTGAAAAATAATTACCGTTGTGGTATAATAAGCTTATACAAAATTTCTCGGAATATGAAAGGATTAACATCAGATGAACAATGATTTTTATGCGGAATGTCTTGTGAGCAAAGTGCCCACAGGCTCGGACAATGCAAAAAGAGTGCTTATCGGGCTTCTTGCGGCGGTTATTGCGGCAGGAGCGTTCTGGTTTGTATTTTTCCCCATCAGCCTTTTTATAATTTTCGGAGTGTTCTACGGTGCTTATTATCTCATAACGGGCGTTGACGCAGAGTATGAATACATCCTCACAAACGGCGAGCTGGACATTGACAAGATCATAGGCAAGCGTTCACGAAAGCGCCTTGCAACTGCTTCAATAAACGATTTTACTTCATTCGGCAAATTAAGCGACGCTCCCGATTTCAGCGGCACTACCGTTCTTGCCGCCGACGGCTCGGGGAAGGGAGAATACTATGCGGACTTCGTTCACAAGACCGAGGGAAATGTCCGTATAATCTTCACGCCCAACGAAAAGATACTTGACGGTATGGAGCTTTTTCTCCCCCGTCAGCTGAAAATGGAGTTCAAGAAGAACAGAGTCCGTCTTGACAAGAGTGCGGAATGATCCTCAAAAAATCAGCTTCACAGCAGTTTTCGGAAGATCTCTTCATTAAAACGAATATATAAAATCAAACAGCATACCGACTAAAAAAATCGGTATGCTGTATTTTTGTCGTAATATATATTCTGCAAAACCGCTTACCTGAAATCCTCTTGCGTAAATGAATGTTTTGTTTCGTAATCTCTGTCAAGGCAGATATCAAGTGTGAATCCGTCAAGGTTATAAACGCACGACCATTCAGTTCCCCTTCCGCCTTCCTTCTCCCAGCTTGCATCTGAGGTTACGGTCATAGCTTCGTCAGCGGTAAGTACGCCATTTTTTTCGGCAAGCCAACTCTTGATCGTATCATACCTGTCACATTGCCATTGGGGGTCATAGAATTCGTTATTGCTCATAACATCGTTTGTACAGGCGGTATCTTCCACAATAAAGGTTTTCTCGTCCGTCCATTCGACAATGACCGATTTGCCTGTTTTATCTGTAATAAACAGATGATATGAGCGGCCGAGGAAGGAGTGTATATCATAGCTTTCAAGAAAAGCCAGCGCTTCGTCAACAGTTGCACATTTATCGAGAATTCCTCTTATTGCGGCAAAAATGAGAAGGTCAGATCTGCCGTTATCCTGATGAAGCTCATCAATGTCAAGCTGTAAAATTCCTACGCCTACGCCTGCTTCGTTGATACCGTCCATAGTAACATAAGGTGCGACAAGCATAAGTGCTTTCGCAGGAGCGGAATCTCCTTCAAATCCGCCGCTTGTCCCTATGTCAAAGAAGGTAAGATCGGTTACTCCGTAAGAAGCGTAGCCTTCCTTTGGTTTGGTATAGAATACAAGCACATCGGTTTCGTCATAATCGAAATTTCTGCCGAAAAGCCGCTGTCCTTCGGGGGTTGCGGCGGTAAATGCCGAGCAGCCGAAATTGCCTGTGTCAAATTCTATCGGTAAGCCGAAGAAATGTTCATTTATTACCCATTCCATAAACTCGTCAATGGTGCTGATATCGGCATTGATAAATTCATCGCCTTTGTAATCGTAGTGACAGGTCATTTTATAGAAGCCGTCGGAAACTTCTGTTACAGAGGACATTGTTCTGAATTTGCCTGTAAGGCTGACAAGCAGGATTATTACAGTAAGAACAATAGCAGCAGCAAATACGATAAGGAACTTCTTTCCGAAAAGGGTCGTGAGAACTGCAAAGAGGGCGGCAGCCATAACTGCACAGCCGATCCATATGTGGATTTTTCCGTTTGTACCGGGAACGACCTCGATATAGTAGGGAGAAATGCTTTCATAGCTTTCAGCAAAAGCTTCCTCGTTGATTATATCCGATGTATCACCGTAGATCTCTTTCAGATAGTTATAATAATCGGTAATGCCGCCTGATAGTTTTTCTGTGATATCATCGCTGCTTTTGCGGACAGTACCGATGAATGTAAGCGGCTTCTCCTCACTGTATTCACCTGTGCTCATTGCTTGTTCATATACACCGAGAACACTTTTCGGCACATCAAAGCCTATTACCATCAGGGAATCTTCGTTTTCGCTGCCCACTGCCAGCAGATCAGAGTCATCAATATTTGTGCTGTATATCCACATAAGGAAAAGCGAGCCGTTTTTCGTATCGTCGATATACATAACATCACTGTACACATCAGCTGTGAAGGTTTTTCCCACATCCTCGTCGGTAATATTGAAAGGATCAAATGCGGGATAGGTCTGTACGGTGCCGTTATCTATGCTTGCTCCGACAATTGTCGTGATACAGCCTGCTATAAAAATTACTGCCGAAACAATAAGCGGTATGATTTTCTTTTTTGTTTTCATTTTGTCACACTCCCTTGATACCCATATAGTATAACATAATCCCACAACTGCTGTCAATATTTTGCCTTCTTATCAAACAAGAAAAAACGGTCTTAAAGTCAGACCAAACGAAACCTTTGAGGAATGCAGGAGGATAATAACCGCTGAGGCTGAACAGGGCTGGAGACTGAAACAGACAGTAACACCGTTTAATGAAAAAATAGGTGTATTAGTTCCAATCTGCTATCAGATAATCTTTGAAAGAGAGACGCTGTAATATGTTGTCAATATATTTAATAAACTGCTGAGCAAAGGCACAGCAGTAGTTTCTAAAAAACCCCTCTGCTCGGCTGAGCAAAGGGGCTTTTTGGGTGATTCAATCATTTCATCTGTCGGCTTGGTTTATAGAACGGTCAATAATCAGCACCATTCCTGTTTGCTTTTCTGGCGTCTATAATTATTGAAACCATTCCGAGCTTTTCTCTGGAATTTCGTGTATCAAAGCGAAGTGAACGCCCGATTTTCCCGTCAGCTTCATTCCAATAGGTAAAATGGAAATCACCGTTTTCATCGCAGTATTCAAGAAGCGTGACCTCAAAGCCAGCCTGTTCAAATACGGAGCGGAAAAGCTTGTAATCATATACTATTTTGTGGGAGAATGCAGGGTGAGAGGGGTCGCCGTTTCCGCCCACTTTTACCATATCCTGATACTGTTCATTTCGGAAATTCCTGTCGGGCACAGCAGCTCGGATATAACCGCCCTCCGCAAGAAAATCAAAGCAGTTTCTTGCAGCTGTAACACCATCCTCAAAGGTCATATGCTCCCAGACGTGCTCGGCAAGGAATGCGGTTGGCTTTTCTTCTGCGAAAATACGCTCAAAATCCGCTCTGTTCAGCAAATCAAGCTCTGTTTCTTGAGTGCTTATCCAGCCGTCAAATGCGGTTTTTCCCGCACCGATTATAACTTTCATTTTTCCTCCGCTGTCTAAAAGAACTGAGTCCTATCCATAAATTACACATTATTCCAACAGCCCAGCCCTGCTTAAATACCGTCGGGATTATTCTTTATAAATCTCCAGCTGTCAGCACACATTTCCTCAATGCCTCTCTCAGCCTTCCAGCCAAGCTCTGCAAGAGCCTTTGCAGGGTCAGCATAGCACTCGGCAATATCCCCTGCTCTGCGCTCCTTTATCTCATAGGGAATGTCAACGCCGCTTGCCTTGATAAATGCGTTTACCACATCAAGAACGGAATAGCCCTTTCCTGTTCCCAGATTCCAGATACCTACGCCCGAGGTGCTTCTTATCTTGCTGATAGCCTTAACATGCCCCAGAGCAAGGTCAACAACGTGAATATAATCTCTTACGCCTGTGCCGTCGTGAGTGGGATAGTCATTTCCGAAAACACCCAGCTTGGGAAGCTTGCCCACAGCCACCTGCTGAATATAGGGCATAAGATTGTTGGGAATACCGTTGGGATTCTCACCCAATCTGCCGCTGCTGTGAGCACCGATGGGATTGAAATATCTGAGAAGCGCCACACTCCACTCATTGTCGGAAACGTAAATATCCTGAAGTATGTTTTCAAGCATAAGCTTTGTTGAGCCGTAGGGATTTGTAGTTGACAGGGGGAAATCCTCTCTGATGGGAACAGACTTGGGAGAGCCGTAAACCGTTGCAGAGGAGCTGAAAACTATCTTCTTGCAGCCGTATTTTCTCATAACGTCGCAGAGGATAAGTGTGCCTGTGATGTTGTTGTGGTAATATTCGATAGGCTTTCTCACCGACTCGCCTACTGCCTTCAGTCCTGCAAAATGGATAACAGAGTCAATGCTGTTTTCCTCAAAAACCTTTTCCACAGCCTCTCTGTCAAGCAGGTCTGCTATGTAGAAGGGAAAATCCTTTCCCGTAAGCTCCCTGACAATATCAACCGCACCCTCCTTGGAGTTTGAAAGATTGTCAAGAACCACTATCTCCTCGCCTGCGTTAAGAAGCTCCACACAGGTATGAGAGCCGATATAGCCTGCGCCGCCCGTTACCAGTACTGCCATAATGAATCATTCCTTTCACAGCTTGTTCAGCCGATTTTTCTTATGCTTTGATTATACCGCATTTTACGCACATTTTCAATATATTTTCTCTTCTTTTATATGCATTTTCGTTTCAGAAATCATAACTTGTAATACCGTGCATACAGGTATGACGTTTTTCCGCCGCTGCCGCCCTCATTTTCCCAAATAATTCTTGACAATTTTCCGCTGTAGTGATATAATAATTAATATCGGTTACTATAACTACGTTTCCCGAGCTATCGGGGAACAGTGCTTTTCATAGAAAGGAAGTATTTTACAATGGCAAGAGTATTTAACTTCTCGGCAGGTCCTGCAATGCTGCCCGAAAAGGTTCTTCAGACCGCAGCGGCAGAGATGCTCGATTATAAGGGCACAGGCGAATCCGTAATGGAAATGTCCCACCGTTCCAAGGAGTATCAGGCAATCATCGACGAGACAGAGGCTCTCCTGAGAGAGATAATGGGTATCCCCGATAACTACAAGGTGCTTTTCCTTCAGGGCGGTGCTTCCACACAGTTTGCTATGATCCCCCTCAACCTTATGACAGGCAGCGGCAAGGCTGACTTCGTTGTAACAGGTCAGTGGGCAAGCAAGGCATATCAGGAGGCTGCACGCTACGGCGACGCTAAGGCAGTTGCTTCCTCCAAGGATAAGACCTTCTCCTACATTCCCGAGATAGATAAGAACGAGTGCAGACCCGATGCGGACTACTTCCACATCTGCCTCAACAATACTATCTACGGCACAAGATTTGCAAAGCTTCCCGAGGTCGATGTTCCTCTGGTTGCGGATATGTCCTCCTGCATTCTCTCCGAGCCTGTTGACGTAAGCAAGTTTGCTCTTATCTACGCAGGCGCACAGAAGAATATGGGTCCTGCAGGTCTTACCGTTGTAATTATCCGTGAAGATATGATAGGCAAGGCAAAGGATATCACTCCCACAATGCTCAACTATCAGATCCACGCTGACAACGGCTCTATGTACAACACACCTCCTACATATTCCATCTACGTTCTCAAGCTTGTGCTTGAATGGGTAAAGGAAATGGGCGGACTTGAAGCTATGAAGGCTCATAACGAGAAGAAGGCTGCCATTATCTACGATTTCCTTGACAGCTCCAAGATGTTCAAGGCAACTGTAGAGGGCGAGGCACGTTCTCTTATGAACATTCCCTTTGTTACAGGCAATGACGAGCTGGACGCTAAGTTCGTTTCCGAGGCAAAGAAGGCAGGCTTCATCAACCTCAAGGGTCACAGAAGCGTGGGCGGCATGAGAGCTTCCGTTTACAACGCTATGCCTGTTGAGGGCTGTGAGAAGCTTGTAGAGTTTATGAAGAAGTTTGAAGAGGAAAATTCCTGATTTTTTCACGAAAGGATCGCTTACCAATGAATAATATCCTTACACTTAACAAAATAGCAGCCTGCGGCACAGACCTTTTTGACAAGGCAAAGTACAATGTTTCCGACAGCGTTTCCGAGCCTGACGCAATTATGGTACGTTCTGCGGCTATGCACGATATGGAATTTGGCAAAAACCTCCTTGCTATCGCAAGAGCAGGCGCAGGCGTAAACAACATTCCCGTTGACCGCTGTGCAGAGGAGGGAATCGTTGTATTCAACACCCCCGGAGCAAACGCAAACGCTGTTAAGGAGCTTGTTATCGCAGGTCTGCTTATGAGCTCCAGAAGGATCACCGACGCTGTCAGCTGGGCTTCTACCCTCAAGGGCAACGGCGCAGAGGTCGGCAAGATGGTTGAAAAGGGCAAGGCTGACTTTGCAGGTCCTGAGATCAGCGGAAAGACTCTGGGTATCATCGGAATGGGCGCTATCGGCGTTCTCGTGGGCAATGCGGCAATGGCTCTGGGTATGAGAGTTATCGGCTACGACCCCTTCCTTTCCGTAAAGGCAGCGCTTTCCATGAAGCCCGGCATCAGGATCGTTTCCGATGTAAAGGAGCTTTATGCAGAGTCTGATTACATCACCATTCACGTTCCTTATAACGCTGAAACAAAGGGAACTATCAACAATGAAACTATCGCTCTTATGAAGGACGGCGTAAGAATCCTGAACTTTGCAAGAGGCGAGCTGGTTGATTCCGAGGCTATCACAGCCGCTCTCGAAAGCGGAAAGGTTGCATCCTACATTGTCGACTTCCCCTCCGATGAGATGATAGGCGTTAAGAACACTATCTGTATCCCTCATCTGGGCGCTTCCACACCCGAATCCGAGGATAACTGCGCAGTAATGGCTGCAAACGAGCTTATCGACTTTATGGAGAACGGAAACATCAGAAATTCCGTAAACTTCCCCAATGCTGAGATGAATGCTACAGGAACAAAGGTAATTGTTCTCCACAGAAACGTACCTGCGGTAATTTCCAAGGTAACAGCCGTTCTTGGCGACGCTCACATCAACATCGAAAATATGATAAGCCCCTCCAAGAAGAATTATGCCTGCATAATGCTTGACGCAATCGGCGAGATCACCGATGATATTGTTTCCAAGCTTTCTGCAGTTGAAAACGTTCTGAAAGTAAGGGTAATCAAGTAAGAAAACAGGAAAGGCGGAGTGAATTATGAAAGAAGAAGTTTTCAGTGTCAATGATAAAAACGACAATCTCGGACTCGGCGCACTTATGGCATTTCTTCCGTTTCTGTTCTTTCTCCCTCTTGTAATGAAGGATAAAAAGTTTTCCCCCTACTGTATGCACAGAGCAAATCAGTCACTTATCGTGCTGCTTATTGCAATAGTGCTTGCACTTGCCGCAAAGATAATCGGCATAATCGGTATCATACCCGTTATCGGCGAATTTATCGCAGGCGGTGTGGGAACTATTCTGGGAATAGTTTCGGCAGTATTCTATCTGCATAACCTTATCCTTGCCATTCTCGGCAGCGGAAAAAGAGTGTTTATTTTCGGTATGATAGATATACTTAAATAATTATCGGGACTGCCGCAAAAAAAACGGCAGTCCCTTTCGTTTGGCAAAAAAACACCATACACGTTTTCAATGCGTGTATGGTGTTTTTTGTATCAGCTCATAAGCTTTTCAAGAAGCGCAGAAGCCTCATTCATAACCGCCTCATAGTTTTCAAGCAGACTGTCAAAATCAGATTCCACGAAATCCAGCTCGCCGTCCCTTGCGGCAAATTCGTGAGCCTTTGCCTGCTCGGAAAGCTTTGCTGCTCCGATATTAAGCGATGTGCTTTTCAGAGCGTGAACCACTATCCTGTATTTTTCCAAATTCTTTTCCGCAAGCAGCTTTTTCATATCCGCAAGCTTGTTTTCGTATTCCTCGCAATAGCTTTGCAGAACTATCGCAAAAAGCTCCTCATCATCATTGCAGTAGGACAACGCCAGCTCACGGTCAATAAGAGCTGTTTCCTGCTTGCTTTCTTTCGGGGAATCGGACTGCACAGGCTTTTCCTCTGCCGTCTTTTCTGTTATTTTAACAAGTCTTTCGGGAAGAAGCTTAAATATCAACCGCTCAAGACTGTCGCCCGAGATAGGCTTTGCCAGATAATCCTCAAAGCCGTGCTCCTCATACATTTCCCTTGCACCCGAAACCGCATTGGCAGTAAGCGCAACAACGGGCACACCGCTTGCAAGCTTTTCGCTGCGGATTCGTTTAAGCGTCTCGATACCGTCCATTTCGGGCATCATATGGTCAAGAAGAAGAAGGTCAAAGTGCTGTTTTCTAAGCCGCTCTATACATTCCGCACCGCTTGTAACAGATACTACCTGAATCTGAGTGCGTTTGAGCAGACCCTCAACAACAAGGAGATTTGAGCGGTTATCATCGGTAACAAGCACCCTTGCATCGGGAGCTGTATATGCGGAAGCCGCACTTCTTCTTATCTCGTCCGTACTCTTTGTAAGCTTTGCGTTAAACTCGCCTACAGGCTCCTCGGAGATTATCTTCTGGGGAACTCTAACGATAAAGTCTGAACCTTCGCCGTAAACGCTTTCCACATCAATAGTACCGTTCATCATAGTAACAAGACGTGATGTAATGGAAAGACCCAGACCCGTACCCTCGATATTGCGGTTTCTTACCTGATCAACTCGTGTAAAGCCGCAGAACAGCTTGTCACGGTCAGCCTCCTTGATTCCTCTGCCTGTGTCCTTTACGGAAAGGATAAGGGTAAGCTCGTTTTCATCTATCCTTTCGTACCTTACCGACAGGGTAACAGAGCCTTTATCCGTGTATTTAACGGCATTTGTCATAATATTTGTAAGTATCTGACGCAGACGCACCTCGTCACCGAAAAGCACCGAGGGGATATCGGGGGCAACATTTACATTTAGCACAAGCCCTTTTTCGTCAAATCTGCGGTCAAGCATATTGACAATATCGCCGATAAGGGTGGAAACGTTGTATTTTACCGAAACTATTTCCATTCTGCCCGATTCGATCTTGGAGAAATCCAGAATATCGTTTATCAGCGAAAGGAGAATTTTACCCGAATTATCAACATTGCAGGCATAGTTCAGAATAGTTTCGTCATTGCTTTCACGGAGAATAAGTTCGTTCATACCCAGAACGGAATTGAGAGGAGTTCTTATCTCGTGGGACATATTTGAAAGAAAGTCGGATTTACTCTTTGTAGCCGCTCTTGCCTCGTCACACTTATCCTCGACGATTTTAAGAAGGTCGTCAAGGCTTCGCTCCTGCTCCCTGTTCTGCCTGTCACGGACATTTATGGAATTTGCAACGATTGAACACAGCTGCTGTACTCCCATAACAGTAAGATAGCAGGCAAGGAACTGTGAAACAGGCGCAGCTCCTTTCATTCCGAAAAAGCTTGGAATCCCGAGCAGCAGCATAGCTGCTGATGTAATGCCCCTGTGGATATTCATAAATTTAGCGTCAAGATACGACAGCATTATTACCGACTGCAGCGCCATTGTGCAGAAGAACATTGTAGTATTTGCAAAGGTCATTCCAAGCACAGCGGCAAGTATGACGAAGGAAATGGTCTGTATTATCTTGAAGGACAGCGGAGATATTTTATCCTGAGCAACAACCATTGATATGAAAATTGCCAGCAGGCAGACGCCTATAATAAACCTGACAGGCAGGGTATATACACCAAGTAAATTGTTTGCGATAACAGTCATAAATCCGCCGATGAAAAAATAGGAGATACCCGTTTTTCTTCCCCGTCGGAAGTCCTCGTTATTCATTTACAGCCCCCCTTATCCCCTTGGGTACTACAAAGCTCAGACCCTTATGAACTATCCTTGCGTCAAGGCTCTGCACATCTCTCATAGCCTCGCCGTCGAAATTCAGGATAAAAGGCAAACCGTCGGTACGGCGTATTTTAAGCGTGCTGAATTCGCCGCATTTGCAGACCTGTCTGATGTGATACATATCCTTTTTCATAAGGGACATCATCATTTTCAGCTCGCCCTTGAGATTCAGACCGGGAGCAGACATATATCCGCCTTTTCCGTCGCTGTGATTATTTGAATCGGTGAAATAGAGATTTCCTCCCAGATAATTTCCGTTTCCGAAAATGGATTCCGAGGAAGCGCAGGACAATTTTTCTCCGTCTATCTCCACATCGTAGGACTGAGCCTTGCAAAGCAGCATAGCGTGAACTATAGCCGCAGAATAGGGCATACCCTCGCCGAAAATAGTCAGATCTCTGTATTCATCGGTGAGAACAACAGTCTGCGAATCAAGCCCGAAGGAGATCGTGTTAAGGGACGGACCGATATTGGTATCAAAGTAATCCACCTTGATAACATCGCCGTTTATAAGGGCGTGTATATCTCCGAAGGGCTCTTCTCCGCCCTCAAAGGTCTTGAGGAAGTCATTTGTCATTCCGCAGGGATAAAATGCAACCTCAGCCTTGGAAAGGTCATCAAATCCGCTGAGCATATTGCGCATTGTTCCCGAGCCGCCGCAGCAGTAGAAGCGGAGCTTTTCGCCCTCGAAAAAATGCTTTATCTTGCTGATAAGCTCCTTTTCGTGTCCTTTGTATCGGGTGTTGAACACATAGTAGTTAAGCCCCTCAATAGTGCTGAGCTTTTCTCTCAGTTCATTTGCTCGGCTGCTTCTGCCGCAGTAAGGATTTATAATAAAAATATGCGTCAAAAATTATCACCCCTGATATTATATATAGGGAATCAGTCAAGCTCTACTGTAATTATTTTGCCCAAATAAGTGTCAAAGTTAATACCGTTTTCCGTAGCGGCAACGTACTGAATGGTTTTCGGTCCTGTCGCACGGATATAAACAGACGCTTTTTCGTAAACCACATTCAGCCTGCATTTCTTTTTCATAACACGGTCAATGGGCAGACAGTTGCCCACAGCCTCAGGCAGAGGGGAATAGAATATCTCAAAGGTATCCTCGTCAGCGTCGGTGAAGTTGTACCAGACATTATAGTCAGGCTTGCCGCAGAGATTCATAGGCGCATTTTCGTCTGTAAGGATATTGAAGCAGCCCCTTCTGTTGAAGCCTATGAAATACTTGAAGGGGATCTCGTCCTCCTTGGCGCTGAGAGCCTTTCGCTCGATAACGCCGCCCTTTCTGCACATTATCAGACCGAATGCAACGCCTGTTTTTCCCGTAGGGCGTTCAAGGCTGTAGCGATGGGAATCAAGCCCTCTGCTTTCCATAAGCTCAAAGGCAGCCTCTGTTCCGAGAGGAGGATAGAGGATAAATTCAACATCTGTATCTATGCCCAGAGTTTCACGAAGTCTTGCCGCACCCTCGGGGAACTTTTCCCTGAAAAGCTCTGTTACAAAGGGACTGCGGCAGGAATTTCCCGCCAGCATGATATTCACCTGTGAGGGAACGGAAGCATAGGCTGTGGAATATGCAAGGCACATCGACACAAAGAAATTGTCTATTCCCTTGCTTATATTCTCTCTGATAATTCCGAGAAGCTTTTCCGCAGATACCTCCAGCTCGAATCTGGGAATAAGCTCGCCGTTTCTGTCAAACAGGTCAACGCATATTATACCCCGTTCATATTCCTTTGCAAAGCAGTCATTTCCCTCCCAGAGAGGACGCAGATGCTCCATAAGATGGCGCATATTTGCCTCCGCCTCTCTCGAACGTGCCACAACAGCCGCAGAGCCTGCAAACTCGGGGCAGCGTGAGGGAAGTGTAAAGGTAATGCCGTTTTCGGCAATTTTGCTGTAATTGTCACGAAACACGGTAACAGCCAGCAGCTCCAGAAGATTCTCGCCGCCAAGGTAGCGGTCGCCGCCTGCACCGTAGTTGTCAATAGTGTAGTCAAACTTGCGTTTATCTGAGGTCCTGCACACGCCGAAATCAAAATCCGCCGTGCCGCCGCCGAAGTCGAATATTCCGTAATGGAACTCCTCGCCCTCTGAGGGGAAAACACCGTATTCCCTGAGAGCGCAGACCGCATAAGCCGCAGGCTCGCTGACAGAGCCGTCTACACGAAAATCAGCCATAACCTCCTGGTTTTCCAGCACCGCAGGAGGCAGCGACTTCATAAGACCTCTTTCAAAGGAAGCGGTGATCTTCTCACGGACAGCCTTTTCAAAGGTAACAGGGAATGAAAGGTAGTAATCAAGGAATATGCCGTTTCGCATATTGTTGATATACAGACCGATATAATATGCATAAAGCTCGATAGGGTCAAATTCCGCAGGATCGCCGCTCATATAGGCAGGCAGCAGATATTCTCCTCCCGAACGGTCGCAGATACGCAGAGGATAGTTGCCCTCCCCAGCCCACTGCTTTAAGTCGCAGAAGAAGGAATAATAATCCTTGCTGGCGGAATTTTTCATATCCGAATAAGCGGTATGGGAAACAGGCAGGTCTGCCCAGAGAGTTTCGGGTCTGCCTATGCGTGAATTATATCTTTTCAGAAATTCCTCCAGATTTGCAAACTCCATAACCGTAGGATTCTCGTAATGCTCGGGCTTTCCTGCGTCGGCAAGCCGTCCCGTGCCTATAGCCATAGGGAGAGTGTG
>JAGAJY010000003.1 GCA_017848125.1 Oscillospiraceae bacterium | reverse complement strand
GTTCAATTTCACAATCATTCCCTTCGTTTCAAATACATTCAAATATAAGTATATAACAATCAGCGGAAAAATTCAAGACGAAGATGTTAAATTTAAGAAATTGTTTTTGGAATCATATCATAAAAAAAGCAGATTGAAAAGCGTTCCAATCTGCTCAGTAAAATCAACTAACGTTTTTTTAAAATCATGTTTATTACTCCTGTAAAAAGCAATAACAGAAAGACTATCATTATTAAAATTGCTACTGCATACTCACTGGGTATATTTGCCTGCAAATCACCTGCTGCAAATAACAGCAGTATAACTGCAAGTATCAATATAAATGCATGTGTATATGTTAGGAAAGACAATCTTTTATCTTGCCCTACTCCGTATGCAGCACTCAGCACTTGATTCAGCATTTCTAAATTCTCATCAGGATCCCGAAAAGCCTGTGTTCGCCCTTGTATCATCATTTCAAAATGCTTCTGAATCAAAGCGGCAATGCAGATAGCTTCGGCATACTGTTTTTTGGCGCTTTTCTTCGCCTTTGAACGTGTAAAAGCCTCTTCAAAAACCGTAAATACACAGCTTCCGCTCACATAACACACACACATCTGTGTTGCTCCGCCAAAATTGCCTATCTCAAGCACCTCTGTAACAGCCGATAATGCGTCCATCACGCTGTCAGCGCCTTTTTTTCTTTTTACTTTCAGACAGCCCTTGCCGAATCCGTATTCAACGCTGTATCCGTTAGCTTCAAGCATAGGCTTGACTTCCTCATAAAACACTTCTTCTTCACAGAACACGGGCAAGCTGAATTTGATTTTACTTATTTTGTATTTCTTGATTTCTCTCGTAACAGCTATATACACACCGCCAACAAGCACGGTAAATATAAGTGCTACTCCCAAAGCATTTCCTACTGTTCTGCCGATCATAATACAGATAAAAAAGACTACAACATAAAAAAGCACAGCAGCCAAAAAAATCACACGCTGTGACTTGCCGAACCCTACGCCGGTATCATCACCGTTTAACAGATTAACGCCCTGAACATTGTCAACTGCCTTGAACTTCTCGTTGTTGACGATTGTTTTACACTGATGACAAACCTTGGCACTTCTGCCCAATTCGGAATTACAGACCTTACATCTCATAGCTTTCACCTTTTTTCATCATTCTACAGTATTGTACAGCATAAAAACGTTGCTATAAGCAAACAAATCGCCCATTCTCTGAGATATGCCGAAAAAGAAAAGTAAACTACATCAAACAACTTATGATATATCTTGTGAAATACAATTGTAAGAATAATTATAGGAATCCAGATCATAATAAAGCCCCCTATTTCCGACATTTTTCTTATAATTCAATTATACAGCAAAATCGTTAACAAAAAAAAAAACACAGTAACATTTCTGTAAATAACAGCATTTATTATCAAAAAATCCTATACTTCTTCAACTGTTTCTCAATGTTCTCATATTTCCGTAATCGCCCCCAAAGATGTAAACCTTTTCACGAGATTTTATGTGAAAATGTGCCACGAATTAAGCAATATATACAAAAAATCTCGTTTACTCTGCATATAGCATTATTTCCCCTGTCTGTGCTACAATAAATATACAGGGAATTTATTCTAATTGAAGAATACCCAAAAAATATAAAAGGACGGTAGGCATATGTTCAATATCGCAGTAGCTCAGTCGGGAGGACCAACCTCCGCAATCAACGCTTCTCTTGCAGGTGTATTCCGAAAGGCGTCGGAATGTCCCGAGATCGGCAAGATTTACGGCTCTATAAACGGAATCGAGGGAATGATAGGCGGAAACCTCGTTCCCCTTGACAGCATTCTCACCTGTGACCACGATGTTGAACTTATGAAAAAGACCCCCTCCACAGTTCTCGGCTCATGCCGCTACAAGCTTGCGGAATATGACCCCGACGACAGCCGTACCGAATCCGAATATATGCGTATAATAAACACCTTTGAGGAGTATGACATCAAGGCATTCTTCTACATCGGCGGAAACGACTCAATGGACACCGTTATGAAGCTTGACCACTACTGCAAGGCGGTGGGCAAGGACGTAAAGATAATCGGTGTACCCAAGACCATTGACAACGACCTGCCCGAAACAGACCACACCCCGGGCTTCGGCTCTGCCGCAAAGTACGTTGCCACCACGCTGCAGGAGATTATCCGTGACAGCCGTGTTTACAGTATCCAGTCCATCACCATAGTTGAAATTATGGGCAGAAACGCAGGCTGGCTGACTGCCTCCTCATGCGTTCTCAGAGCAAACGGCGAGCCTGCTCCCCACCTGATATACGTTCCCGAGGCTTTCCCCAACGGCTTTGAAATGGAAAACTTCCTTGATGACGTTGCCCGTATGATGAAGCGCTACAGAGCTGTTATTATAGCGGTTTCCGAGGGAATAGTTCCTGCGGACAGGCAGTATGTGAAAACAGGCGCAGACGCTTTCGGTCACACTGATAATTCGGGCGTTGCCAAATATCTTGAGCACAGATGCTCGGAAAGATTCGGCTGTAAGGTGCGTTCCATTGAGCTTAATGTAATGCAGAGATGCTCTTCTCACATCGCCTCTCTGACCGATATCGAGGAATCCGAAAAGATAGGCTCGGCGGCAGTCGAGTGCGCTCTTAACGGAAACAGCGGACGTATGATGGGCTTCAGAAGAATAAGCAATGAGCCTTACCGCACCGAGATAGTTTCCTTTGATGTAAATCACACCGCAAACAAGGAAAAGTTCCTGCCTGCGGAATGGATAACCGACGACAAGTGCGACGTTACCCCCGATGCTCTTAACTACTTCCTCCCTCTTATTCAGGGCGAGGTAAGCACTGAATACAGAAACGGTATTCCCGTACATTTCAGACTGAATCAGTAATATTTTCCCCCGAACAGCTTTGTTCGGGGGATTTTTATGCTCACTGTACTCACGAAAAAGGATACCTCTGCTTTATATCGGTGATTTTCAGGATATAGTCCACGCTTACCCGATACAGTCCCGCAAGGGCGATAAGATACTCCATCGGAATATCCCTCTTGCCCAGCTCATAGTTTGAATAGCACACCTGCGTACAGCCGAGAAAATCCGCTATTTCATGCTGTGTATAGCCCTTTTCCTCACGCAGTTCACGAAGCCGTTCGCAGGGAGCAAACACTTCTGAATATACCTGCGTTTTTATACGGCTTTTAATATGTACAGCCATATTCATATCCCTCCGACATCTGTATCTTCGGTTATATTATAAATCGGAAGGAATATCGGAAAATGTCGAATTTTGTCAGAAAAGAAAAAATATACAAAAATCCCGAAACGCCTGAATCAGCGTTTCGGGACAGAAAATCAATACTTATCTGCAAGTGCCGCCGCCATATCGTGAGCTGTGATGTTAAGCTCGGTCGCAGCATCTGCTACAGCCTGCATAGACTCTCTGATAGTAGCAGAGCCTGCTGCACATTCTGTAACGTTTACATTAAGGGAAGCAACCGCCGCCTGAAGCTTTTCAAGGGTGGAAACCAGCATAGGCAGATTATCCGAATCAATGCTGTCAACCGATGAGCAGAAGCCTACTACCTTTTCAAGGATATTCACAACAATGCCCGACATTGACGCTGATTTCTGGTTGGAGGAGTCAATGTTGTAAAGGCTTGCATAAATATTCTCGATATCAGCAAGGAGATTGTTTGCAAATGCGCTTATCTTGTCGGAAAGCTCGAATGCCGCTTCGTTTGCCGCAGGTGCAGCAGGAGCGGAAACAGCAGCCGCAGGAACAGAAACGGGCGCTCCTGTGCCCATGGAAGCCTTTGCACATCTGATACAGTTTTCATAAACATTTCTGCAGTCAAGAACAGCCTCTGCCATTTCACGGCAGCTGTTGTATCCGCAGGCACCGCAGTCTATCTTGCGGTCGTATTCGTTTACAAGACCAAGCTTTGTGAATACTTCTTCAAGAGCCTTTTCATCGGGGCGCTCTGCACGCTTGCCGTCAGGCTCGTAGGTTTTCATAAGGCTTCTGGGATTGATACGGTCGTCAAAGATCTTGAACTGCTTGTCAACGCCGTTAAGAGCGGTCTTTCTGCGGTTTCTTGCATCAATCTCGACCTCACGCATAATCGCCTTTATCTCTACGGCAGTCTGGTCGCCCTCGTTGCCGATTCCGCAGCCGCAGCCGCATCCTCCGCTGCAGGACAGAGCCTCAAACACCTGAGGACGACGGTCAACGGAAAGCTCACAGTATTCGTCAAGCTCTCTGTAAACAGTCTGTGCGCCGTCGGAGCTTACAGCAACGATGTCGGGGATATTTATGGAAAGATTGTATCTGAGTCCGCCGGGAGTGGGGAAGATACCTCCCATACAGCCCTGAACCTGATCGTCAAAATCATAATGCTGGTCGCCCTCTACGGACTTTGTGAAATCGACCTTCTTGCGGCGGAAATACTCTTTAAGGCGCTTGAAGGTGATGTTGTACTCCGCATGACCCGAAGCTTCAAATTCAAGCTTCATTGCGGGACAGGGAGAAAGCACCGCAACAGCATAGTTTTTCTTGATGAAATCCCTTATGTAAACAGCTTCGCAGGAAACGGGGCTGTGTACGGGAGAAAGGGATCTTGTATCCTCGGGGTGATATATCTCCATATATCTTGCAACAGCGGGGCAGTGCTGGGAAACAACGTTCTTTGCAGTTCCCTGCTCGATTGCACGGACGTAGCCCCATGTGCATATATCCGCACCGTAAGAGCCGTCAAATACGCTGTCTGCGCCGTTCTGCTTTATCCATTTAAGAACAGCCTGCCATGTTCCGGGGAAAGCTGTCTTGATGGAGGGGTGAGCGATAACGATTATCTTTCTTTCCTTCAAGTCCTTGAAAAACTTATCTATATCATCATCGTAATCTCTTGCCTTAGCCTTGCAGACCTTTATACATTCGCCGCAGGCAATACATTTTTCGCTGTTTATTGAGGTAACGACCTTTCCGTCCTCAAGCACCTTCACGGAATTTGCCTCGGGCGAGGGACATACCCTGATACAGGCATTACAGCCTATACACCTTTCTTCATTAACGCCGATAAGCTCTAACATCAGATATACACTCCTAATCGAATACGCAGAAAGCGCAATAATTTCTTACTCAATTATATCAATTTTCAATAATAATTGCAATAGATTTTTTAAAAATTCTATGACAAATACATATTTTTATTCAATTCATAGTCTTTGCAGCTTTTTTATAGGTAAATTTCAACAAATCAATTTATTCTAATAATGCGATATTGGGATAAAGTCTGCATTACACAGGTAACAAATCTCACAAAAGATTATTATAAATTTATGTATTATGTAAATTTTCATTATCTGACAGTTGAAATAATTCAAGCAGTGTGATATAATGATATAAATACTATGATTTTGTAAAAGGGGGCTATCGGATGCTGTTCGGAAAGAAAGTTATCGCACTTTGTCTTTCAAGAGTGAATGATGACGTAAGCCGTGATTTTATCGAGCATCTCAGCTACTTCCTTAAAGAGCGTGACTGGCGTTTGTTCGTATATGCCTCCTGCTCTGACCTTTTCTGGAACAGTCCCGAGGAGATCGGCGAGGCTTATGTTTTCTC
>JAGAJY010000002.1 GCA_017848125.1 Oscillospiraceae bacterium | reverse complement strand
TCACGCTTTCTTTCAAGCTCCTCCTGCTGCTTTCTGATAAATTCCTGGAGCTCCTCCTCGGCAGCAGCCTGCTCGTCCTTTATTTCCTGAGTACGGTTGCGGCTGTATTCAGCCTTTGCCTCGTAGTATTCCTTAGTCTGCTGATGGTCGGCATAGGTAGCCTGCAGCTCTGTGAGAACGCCCTCTGCCTCAGCCTTTTTCTGCTCGGTCTGCGCCTTGCTTTCTTCAAGAGCAGCCTTATCGTTATTGAGAGCTGTTATCTTTTCATTGAGCTTATCTATCATTTCATTGTCGTGACGGGACATTCTTTCCATAAGCTCTGTTCTCGCAAGTATGTCATAGAAATCCGTAGAGCCTGCAAGCATTGAAGCAATGCTGTCATTGCCGTTCATATACATTGCACGGAGTCTTGCCTTGAACTCCTCAACACCCTCGGCAACCTCGTCCTCCTTGACAGCTATCTGCTCCTCGAGCTTTGCGATATCGTCATTAAGAAGATCTATCTGCTCCTTGATATTCTGTATCTCCTGTTCCTGGAGCTTCATCTTTTCATCGTATATCTCAAGATACTTTTCGTGCTCCTCGGCATTCTGCTCGTATTCGCCGAGAGACGCTTCAAGAGCCTCACGCTCCTCGGCAAGCTCAGCCTGCTTGCGCTGAAGCTCGGCAATATCGTCCTCATAATCGGCAGTTACCGCAGAGCCTGTCATTACCGAAAGAGACATAACTCCTGCAAAAAACAGCGAGCCTATGCTTCGGAAGGCTTTTTTCACCTGTGTTTTTTTCATTTTATTTTCCTTTCAGAATATCTCTATATCTCTGTTTATATTTCTTTTATACCTTAACGTGCTTCTTTACGCTGGCAACCGTTCCCAGTGAAGCGAACAGCGCACCTGCGGCAACATAAACTGCGGCAAGCTGCCACATAAATTTGTCAAGGGGAATAAAGCCCGATGAGCCCATTGCCGAAAACAGTGTTGTTTCAGTAGAAAGGAGCATAACAAGCCTGTCATAGCCCACAAATGTAAGCGCAGAAGCTACAACGCCTGCAAGAACGCCCAGAACAAGACCCTCAATGAAAAAGGGTATCTTGATAAAGCCGTCGGTAGCGCCCACGAACTTCATAATGATTATCTCCCTGTGACGTGTTTCCACGCTTGCACGGGTAATATTCGATATCATTACAAAGCATACAAGCATAAGCGAAATGAATATGATACCGCTTACAACGGTAATTGCGCTTTTGAGCCCTGTGAGAATGTTTACAAAATCGTAGGGGGCTTTCACCTTTTCAATATGGCTGTATGAGTTTATTGCATAAAGAGTTGAGCTCATACGGCTTATATCCTTGATTTTTATTCTGTATGCGTCGGGGAGGGGATTCTCGTCAATATAGCCGAAGATATCCTCAGCGTCGTTCATATCCTCCTTGATCCCCTCCAAAGCCTCCTCCTTTGACCAGAAGATGACCTCTGAAATATTCTCGTCGGAACGGAGCTTTCCGCCAAGCTCCTCTATGTAGATGTCGTCTGCGTCATCGGTAAGGAAGATAACCACCTCGTTCTTATCCTCAACACCGCTTACAAACGAATTTATATTATATGTGAAAACACCTGTGAATCCAACAATAAGCAGCGAGACCGTCAGCACGCAGAAGGTGGCAACGGAGGCTATATTGTTGTTCAGGATATTTCTCACACCTTGCTTCATAAGGTATCCTGCACCGCTAAGTCTCATTTATTTTTCGCTGTCCTTTCATCAGATTCGGTCGTCAAAGGAGATCTCTCCCTTTCGGATATTTATAAGCCTTCCGCCCATACGCTTGACAAGCTCATGCTCGTGAGTTACCATAAGGACGGTAGTTCCTCTGTCGTTTATCTCTTTAAGGAGCTTAACTATCTCAACAGAGGTACGGGGGTCGAGATTTCCCGTAGGCTCGTCGGCAATTATCAGCTGTGGATTGTTAACAAGAGCTCTTGCCAATGCCACACGCTGCTGCTCACCGCCCGAAAGCTCGGAGGGATAGCTGTCCTTCTTGTCTTTAAGACCCAGAAGCCCTATGACCTGGGGAACACGCTTTCTTATGTACTTTGTGGGAGCGTCAATGCACCTGAGCACAAAGGCAACATTATCATAGACAGTCATTGAATCTATGAGCATAAAGTTCTGGAAAACAAAGCCTATAGTTCTCCTGAGCTTATGAACATCACGCTGCTTCATTTTCATAAGATCAAAGCCGTTTACCTTGATAACGCTTTTGACATCGGCTCTGTCATCTGCCTTGACCTCACGGGTGAGCAGTCTTATAAGGGTACTTTTTCCCGCACCCGACTCACCCACCACAAAGGCAAACTCGCCGTCGTTTATTTTAAGAGACACATCATTAAGGGCGTCAACGCCGTTTTTATATGTCACCGATACGTTCTTTAGTTCTATCAAATTATTTTCACCGCCTGAATATGTAAAAAGCACACAAAAGGGCAGTAGTATTCCGACTGCCCCCTGCACTTATTTATGTTTTATACCGATCACCATTAGGATTATGGAGAAGAAATCGCCGCAAAAGCTTTAATATATGTGGTTTTGCGGCAAGAGATTCCCATAAATCAATGGGTGATTTGTATTACTTCCGCCAAATCAGAACTTTGTAGGATTTGCGGAAAGATATTTCTTGACCATAAGAGCGATCTTGAAGATGATAGCATGGTCAAATTCACGAAGGTCAAGACCTGTGAGCTTCTTTATCTTTTCAAGTCTGTAAACCAGTGTATTTCTGTGAACAAAAAGCTTTCTCGAGGTTTCGGAAACGTTCAGATTGTTCTCAAAGAACTTCTGAATGGTGAACAAGGTTTCGTGGTCGAGAGATTCAATTGAGCCCTTCTTGAAAACCTCCTGAAGGAAGGTTTCACAGAGAGTTGTGGGAAGGTGATAGATAAGTCTTGCGATACCGAGATTATCATAGGAAACTATAACCTTGTCAGTATCGAACACCTTTCCAACTTCAAGAGCGATCTGAGCCTCCTTGAAGGAACGTGCAAGATCCTTTACTCCCACAACAGCTGTACCGATACCCACATTGACTCTTGTGTAGAATTCGCCCGAAAGAGTGTCGGAAATAGAGCGGGCAAGCTTTTCGAGATCCTTGTACTCAACGCTGCTCTTTATTTCCTTAACGAGAACAATATCGCTTTCGGTGATGTTGAAAACGAAATCCTTGGTCTTGTCGGGGAAGAGATTCTGTATAACATCATAAGCGGAAACATCGTTGGAGGAGATTATTCTGATAAGGAAAACCACTCTGCTTACGTCCGCATTGAAATGAAGCTCCCTTGCCTTAACAACAATATCACCGGGGAGGACGTTATCGAGAACAACGTTCTTTATGAAGTTGTTGCGGTCATATTTCTCATCGTAATACTGCTTGATGCTGGAAAGTGTGATAGACATAATATTGGCATACTTAGCCGCATTATCGTCAGTACCTTCAACAAAAACAGCGTAGTCGGGCTTTATGTGCGAGCCGAAGGGCTTGTAGGTATAGCCGTCCCTTACAAAAATATCGTGAGAATCGCTGAGATCAAGGGAAACGAACTCATTTGTAGTACCAATCTTGGTAAGCTCGCTGCAGGCGATAATGGTAGCAGTTGAATCGACTACTCCGATCACGCAGTCCATTGTATCTCTCATCTGGTGGATCAAGCCTTGGAACAGTCTGTTGGACATTTATAGCCATCCTTTCATTTCGGTATCCCGAACTTATTTCTCGGTATCATAACACGGCTCACTTTCTCGGCAGCCGCATTTTTCGCTTAATATATAGTTTAATTTTATCATATCATTCGCAGAATTGTGTTAACATTTTATGAATCTTGGCTATTTTCACAATTTTTTTGTATTTTTTCTGTAAAGCAGGCATATACTGCCGCAAAACAAAAGGAGTACGTTCCGAAGAAACATACTCCCTTAAAGTCAAAACAAAGCTTCGATTATCTGGACTCCTCAGCAAAACCGCTGTCAACGAGTTCAATAAGAGCTGTTACAGCTTCCTGCTCGTCAGCACCGTCAGCGATGATTCTGATCTGTGTGCCGCCAACGATTCCAAGAGAAAGGATACCGAGAAGGCTCTTTGCGTTTACTCTTCTTTCTTCCTTCTCGATCCAGATAGAGGACTTGAACTCATTAGCCTTCTGGATGAAAAAAGTTGCGGGACGTGCGTGGAGGCCTACCTGATTCTGAACCATTACATCTTTAACAAACATAACATTCTCTCCTATTCCGTTAAGTAGCTATTACTCAGATAAAAATCTGCCATAACCGTTTTTTGAGTTACTATATCAATTATACATTGCAAATTATCCTTAGTCAACAGAAATTTATGATAATTTTCCGTTTTTGGATAATTTTCTGCTTTTTGAATTAGACTGCTGTTTTTTTGGCAATTCGATTTGTTAAAATTAACTAATTTTATTACACCTGTACAATTTTCAACAGAGTTTTATATGCAAATCCACAGGAATTTGTTCATCAAAAACTGAATATATAAAAACAAAATCTCAATATATTTATTTTATATGAACAACGCAGGATCATTTTCGGGAGAATCCAGCATATCGGGACGTCTTTCGGCAGTAATTCTGAGTGCCTGCTTATGACGCCATTCGGCAATATTCTTGTGATGCCCCGTCAGCAGAACAGGCGGCACTTCCATACCCTCCCACACCTCGGGACGGGTATAATGGGGATACTCCAGCAGCCCCGAAAAATGGCTTTCATCGGTGAAGCACTCCTCAGCCGCCAGCACTCCGGGAACCATTCTTGCAACAGAGTCGCACATTACCATAGCAGGAAGCTCGCCGCCCGTGAGAACATAGTCGCCGATGGAAATTTCCTCGTCAACAATCTTTTCGATAATACGCTGGTCTATACCCTCATAATGCCCGCAAATCACAAAAATATTCGTTTTTTGTGAAAGCTCCGCAGCTTTTTTCTGATTGAACACGCTGCCCTTGGGGGACATATATATAACGTGGGGCTTTTCGTCAAGCTGTGAACACACTGCCTGATAACAGCGATATATAGGCTCTGCCTGCATTACCATTCCCTTGCCGCCGCCGTAGGGCGTATCATCTACACGTCTGTGCTTGTCAAGTGTGTATTCTCTTATCTGATGGCAGTAAAGCTCAATATGCCCTGCTTTTCTTGCCCTTCCGATAATGCTTTCCCCCATTACAGCCTCGCACATATCGGGAAATAATGTGGCTATATCAAATCGCAAAAAATCATTCCTTTCACAGACAGGGCATCAGTCAAAAAGACCCTCCATTTTTCGGATAACAAGCCTGCCGCCCTCTATATCGGTCTGAACGATAACATCGGGAATTGCAGGGATAAGGTATTCCCTGTCCTCGCCCTTGATGTGGTAAACATCATTTGCGCCTGTTTCCGTAACCTGAGAAAGCTTGCCGTAAAACGTTCCGTCATCAGCGTCAACCACCTCAAGACCGATAAGGTCCTGAACGAAATAGCAGCCCTCCTCAAGCTCAACATCGTCTCTGTCCATATAAAGTATCTTTCCTCTGAGCTTCTGAGCGTCCTCGGGGGTATCAACTCC
>JAGAJY010000039.1 GCA_017848125.1 Oscillospiraceae bacterium | reverse complement strand
TTATAAAGTGGCAAATTACTGGAATGAAGAAATTGAGTGTATGTCCCGTGAGGAAATGAAGAAGCTCCAGGACGAAAGACTTGCGGCGCAGGTAAAGCACGTTTACGAAAATGTGCCCTACTACAAGAAGCTGATGGACGAAAAGGGTGTTACTCCCGATGATATAAAGTCCACCGACGATCTGCACAAGCTTCCCTTCCTCACAAAGGCTGACCTGAGAGACGCATATCCCTACGGACTTCTTGCAAAGCCTCTCTCGGACTGCGTAAGAATACATTCCACCAGCGGCACAACAGGAAAGCGTGTTGTTGCCTTTTACACTCAGAAGGATATCGACCTCTGGGAGGACTGCTGTGCAAGAGCTATCGTTGCTGTAGGCGGTACAAATGAGGACGTTTGCCAGGTTTGCTACGGCTACGGTCTTTTCACAGGCGGTGCAGGACTTGACGGCGGCTCTCACAAGGTAGGCTGCCTTACACTTCCTATGTCCTCGGGCAATACCGAAAGGCAGATCCAGTTTATGCAGGATCTCGGCGCTACCATTCTCTGCTGTACTCCCTCCTATGCCGCATATATCGGTGAAACACTTCACGAAATGGGCTATACTCCCGACGATATAAAGCTCAAAGCAGGTATCTTCGGCGCAGAGCCATGGACTGAGGAAATGAGAAAGTCCATTGAAAAGTCCCTTGGGATCAAGGCATACGATATCTACGGTCTTACCGAAACAAGCGGACCGGGTGTTGCATTCGAGTGCTGTGAGCAGTCGGGTATGCACATCAACGAGGATAACTTCCTGCCCGAAATAATCGACCCCGACACAGGCGAGGTCCTTCCCGAAGGCTCAAAGGGCGAGCTGGTATTCACAAGCCTTACAAAGGAAGCCTTCCCCCTCCTCCGTTACAGAACAAGAGATATATGCGTTCTCAGCCGCAAGAAGTGCTCCTGCGGAAGAACACTTATCAAAATGACAAAGCCTATGGGCAGAAGCGACGATATGCTCATTATCAGAGGTATCAACGTGTTCCCCTCACAGATCGAGACTGTTCTTATCGAGCAGGGCTATACTCCCAACTATCAGATCGAGATAGACCGTGTAAGCAACAACGACACCTTCGATGTGCTTGTTGAAATGACCGAGGAGCAGTTCACCGATACAGTAAAGGGAATCCAGCAGAAGGAAAAGGAGCTTACCGCCGCTATCAAGCAGATTCTCGGAATCAGCCCCAAGGTTCACCTTGTTTCTCCCAAGACCATTGCAAGAAGCGAGGGCAAGGCTGTAAGAGTTATCGACAAGAGAAAGCTTCATGACTGATTATAACGGAAAGGAATGATATTATGTTAGTAAAGCAGATTTCGGTTTTCGTAGAGAACAAGCCCGGAAAGCTCAGTGCAGTTACCCGTCTTTTGGCTGATAATGATGTGGATATCCGTGCATTTTCCGTTGCGGATTCCAAGGATTTCGGCATTCTCCGCCTTATCGTAAATAATCCCGAAAAGGCGTCCGAGGTTCTTAAGGGAGCAGAGGTGACTATTTCCGTTACCAATGTAATCGCTGTGTGCATAGGCGACCGTCCGGGCGGACTGGCAGAGGCTGTTGACTGCCTTTATAAGTCAAACATTTCCGTTGAGTATATGTATGCGTTTGTAGAAAAGTCAGGGGATAATGCCTTTGCTATTCTCAGAGTAGAGAACAATGACAAGGCTCTTGAAGCTCTCACAGAGGGCGGCTTTACCATTCTCCCTGCTGAAAAGGTTTATTCTATCTGATGTAATTTTGCCGTTCCCGATTGTTTCGGGAGCGGCTTTATGCTGGTCGGAGGTGTGCTGTGGAAGAATATTTTGACATTCTGGACGAAAGCGGAATGCCCTCGGGACAAACTGCTCCCCGTTCCGAAGTTCACAGAAAGGGGCTTTATCACAGAACTGTTCACATATGGCTGATAAAGGAGGGAAAGCTGCTGCTTCAAAGACGAAGCGCCGACAAGGACAGCTTTCCATCACGGCTCGATATTTCATCGGCAGGTCATATTGACGCAGGTGAAGAACCGCTGAAGGCGGCAGTCAGAGAGCTTTCCGAGGAGCTTGGAATATCTGCAAAGCCCTCGGAGCTTATGTATGTGGGAAATACCGAAAGGCACTATATTAACCGCTTTCACGGGGAAATATTCGACGACAGGGAGCTTGCCTTTGTGTATTTATATACGGGGAAATTCAGCCTGTCGGATATAAATGTGCAGGAATCGGAAATATCGGATACGGGGCTTTATACTGTAGATGAAGCTATGACCCTTGCCGCTGACGATAACGAGCCGCTTGATCCCCATGAGCTTGAACTGCTTATTCATAACCCCTATGTTATGGATATGCTGAAAAATAATATTGACTAAATAAAAATATTCCCGTTTTAGGTATTGATTATTTTTTACCGTTATGGTAAAATATAAGGAAAAGTGTTTTGTCGGAAGTTAACGAATTAAAGCCGAAAGGAAAGGTATCTAAATTTATGGTTAATTCAAGATTTACGAATCTCATTGATCTGGACGATATGAGCAGCGACTGGTGGCTGAGTGTAGTAAAACGTGCGTCGGATATATGCGACGACCCTGCGAAATACGCAAAGGTATGCGACGGAAAAATTATGGCGACTCTTTTCTATGAGCCGTCAACCCGTACACAGATGTCGTTCCAGACTGCCATGCTGAGACTTGGCGGAACTATTATCGGCTTTGACAATCCTGCGACCTCGTCTGTTGCAAAAGGCGAGAATTTAAAGGATACCACAAAAATAGTATCCTCCTATGCGGATATTATGGTTATGCGACACCCCTCGGAGGGTGCGGCAAAGGCAGCGGCGCTTACAGCTGACTGTCCTATTATCAATGCAGGCGACGGAAGTCATCTCCACCCCACTCAGACCCTCACCGATATGCTGACCCTCTACAGAGAAAAGGGCAGGCTTGACCACCTTACCATCGGTCTTTGCGGCGACCTGAAAAACGGCAGGACTGTTCATTCAATGTGCAAGGCTCTTTCAACCTTTGAGGGTATCAAATTCGTGTTTATATCCACATCGGAGCTTGGTATGCCTCAGTACATAAAGGATATTCTTATCTCACGAAACTGCGAATTTACCGAGAATCCCTCTCTGGAAGACGCTATAGGCGGACTTGATATGCTCTATATGACCCGTGTGCAGAAGGAGCGTTTTGCCTCCGAGGAAGAATATTTTGCTCTGAAGGACGCTTACATTCTCGATAAGAAGAAGCTTAACAAGGCAAAGAGCGACTGCATAGTTCTTCACCCTCTGCCCAGAGTAGATGAGATAACTATGGACGTGGACGACGACCCCAGAGCAATGTATTTCAAGCAGGCAAAGTACGGAATGTATGTGCGTATGTCACTTATTATGACAGTTCTTGAAAGCCCATCTGAGAGCCGTCCTCTGCTGACGGGAAAGACCTATCCTTCCGTATGCTGTACAAATCCCAACTGCATTACACACAAGGAAGGCTATCTTCCCAAATATTTCAGAGGTCTTGGAGATATGCTTGAATGTGAATACTGCGACGAGCGCAGACTTGTATGATCGTGATAATTGCAAAACTCCGCAGAAGCACTTTCTGCGGAGTTTTTTGAAAGGGTGACATTATGGAAATAAAAATAACAGGCAGAAGAAAACTTGTTTCAATCATAATTTATACAGCTATGCTGATTATTCTGTCAGCGGCGTTTTTTACGTCGGATATGCGTTTTGTACTTGCTGCGTTGGTGTTCGGCGGTGTGTGCATATTCTGCTCGCCTGTAAGGCAAAGAAAGCGCAAGGATAAAATTGCAGTTATCCTTGCCGCTGTATTGTTTATTTTGTATATTTTTGCATTTCCCCCTGCCATAAGCTCACAGTCAGCTTTTAAATATCCCGTTCAGAGGGCTTATATCGGTCTTTACAAAAATATAAATGAGCCTGATGAATTCCCCGATTTCTCAGAGGATATACTGAGCGATTACAAATTTGATTATGCTCCGAGTATTTTGCAGGGTGCAGGGCATTACAGCGTCCGTTTTACCACCTTTTCCGAAAGGGCGGCGGAATATGCAGAGCAGTTTGAAACCATATCGGAATTTATCATTCCACTGAGCGAGTACGGCGACGGCTTAGAAACCGAGGACGGGTATATTTTTGTATATCACGACAGGGAGTTTTTCGTTGACTGTCCGCAGGCTGTTATATACATCTGTCATACGAATCAGAATTTCAATCACCCATGTACCTTTGCGCTGATTGCCGATACCCAATCGGGCAGGATACAAATTTCACAGCTCGGATAATGCTGTAATATTGACGTTAATTGATTTGGGAGAATCTTTCGCCGCAAAAGCTTTGATATAAAGCATTTGCGGCGTTTTTTCTGCATGATTCAAACGGCATTCAGTATAATTTCTGTTTCCCGTGATGGTTTTTATTCAGCCATTTCCTCGAAGAATCTGCATATATCGAATATAAGCAGCTGAGCCATAGATAAAATGAGCAGAGTTATAGTTACATCGACCATACCAAATAAAAACGTAAAAATTGACGCTGTCAGCTGGAGAAAGTAAAACAGCGCCAATGCCATATAAGCCGCCGCTCCGTTCACCTGTCTGCCACGCTCATCATTGTCTATTTCGGGGATCTCCTCGCCGTAAGCAGGATTATCTGCGGACATTTTCTTTATCTGCACCCCTCTGAGCACCATATCCGCCGCACAGAAAACGCACACAATAATAAACGGTATTTTTAATTCGCCGATGCTTTTGTTTGTAAGTATCATCAGCAGCATAGCGATAAACCACATTACTCCGCCAAGAATATAAGAAACGGCAGACCCTTTATTTCTTGTAAAAAACCTGCCTAATAAATTTCTTAATCCGATATAAAGCTTCATTTACTTTCCCTCCGATTCGTTTTCATCATAAATAAAAATATCCTCAACTGCCATGCCGAAAAACCTTGCAAGCTTAATGGCAAGGATTATGGACGGGTTATATCTTCCGTTTTCAAGAGAGCCTATGGTCTGCCTTGAAACTCCCATAGCCTGTGCAAGCTCCTCTTGTTTTATTCCCTGTTCCTTCCGTATTTCTTCAAGCCTGTTATTCATAACCGCCGCCTTTCTTACAGAACACACGCTATATGTAAAGTCCACTTTCCATCATTATATCACAATATTCCGCAAATGTCAAGTACACTTTCCATTTTGCGTAAAAAAATCTGCACACCAGAATGATGTGCAGACCGACCCTGTCTAATGTTGGTTATTGGTATTATCCTGTTTCAGCGGACGGCAGTAACGCATTATCAGAAAAATTTCCGCCGCAAGAATAATAAGCGTGCCTATATATCCCGTGTCAATACTTCCCGAAATGTCAATAAAGCTGTCAGCACCGAAAACAGCAAGTACCGCAAGGATTATGCCTGCAAGTCCCTCGCCTGCAATAAGTCCCGAGCAGAAAAGGATACCCGAGGATCTGCCTGTGTTTCTTTTATCGGCAATATATCTGATGACTCCTCCCAGCATAATTGTCGCAGTAAGCTCAAAGGGGAGATACAGACCTATTGCCACAGGC
>JAGAJY010000038.1 GCA_017848125.1 Oscillospiraceae bacterium | reverse complement strand
TCAGCAAAATTCCGATTATTGAAATAAAAGAAATGCCTATAACCTTCCCTGACCTATTCAACTCAGATCACCGTCCTTCTCCCAGACCTTTTCCACAGCTCTGTTTTTATACAAGGACAACGCCATACCAGGGCAATGATGAATACAGCGGTAGCAGTTGATGCAGTCAGCCCTGTTTATAACGGGATAGCCGTCTTTATTCGAAACGGCACTCTGCGGACAATTCTTTTCACATTTACCGCACTTTACACATCTGTCCTTATGCAGATATATGGGGAATGTCACAGCCTTTCCCAGCATTTTATTGGGATAATTAAGAGGCGCATACCACTTATATCTCGGCATATCTGCCTTTGCCTGTGCTTTCAGCCTTCCGAAAAAAATGCTGACATCTTTCTTTATTTTTTCCGAAAGTCCCTTTTCGTTTTTAAACCAGCATTTCATAAACGGTGCAAGCAGTATTCCGTCCGACGCACTGCACCTGTAGCTTGCGTAATATATTGGGACAACCGAATGTTCAAGACACTTTTTTCCAAGAATACGCAGACTGTTTTCGGGATAAAGTCCGCAGGTTGCGAAAATAAAAGCAGGAATATTTCTGTTCGGGCTTATTCTGCCAAGAAAATCCATCAGCGGCTTTGCAGGCTCGGAATGATATGTAGGCGTTCCGATAATGACCGCCGAATATCGTTCAAACGAAAAATCATCGGAAAGCTTTTCAACAGGATATATTTCTGCCGCATATTTCTCATCAACACAGCGTTTTATGTATTCGGAAACAGCTTTCGTGTTTCCTGCACCAGAAAAATATATTATCAGAAGCGGTTTCATATATTCCACCTACACCTGTTTGATTTTCATAAGCTCATTTATAATTCTGACTGCATTTTTTTCCGCAGGCTCAGTTCCGTCAAGCTTAATGACAGGAATATCCATTGTTTCAAGCCAATCTGATACAGTTTTGTCGGAACGTTTTTCGACCATATCAAAAAAGGCTTCTTCCCGTTCATACAAATCCCCACCCGCCAGAATTCTGTCAACGAATTTTTCATAAGCACGCTGACGGACACGCTTCATTCGTATATCTTTGGGAACGCTCAAAAACACCGCACAGGTAAACATAGCGGCAGTCGCTTGGCTGTAATTCCCTCTTACGGAGGCGAAGATAATATCATCATTTTTCTTTAGATCCTCATACAAAAGGCTGACAACTTCATCTTGCGTTCTCTGCACAGCATAGAGATAATCAGGGTCGGTTTTCGGGAAATAGTAATCCTCCACATCTCTGAAAGCCCAGCCTGTTTTATGAGCAAGCACCCTTCCCAAAGTGCTTTTTCCTGCACCGTTGCCGCCGCAGATTATGATTTTGTGATTCATTGGGGTTAGCTCATACATAATATTCCAACAGCTTTTCATCAATTTGGGCAATGGGTTCTTGTTTTTGTTTAATATCCTTGTATAATGCCAGCCTGACTATCTCATCACGGTCTTTGATATGCTTGTAAATTTCCTCAACGCTTAAATTTTCAAGCTTCAAGCCGTACAAACAGCCGTATTCAATGCGCTCATCTGAAGAAAAATAATCGGGCATCATAAGGAATTTCATCACTCCGAGATATTCTGTATTAGCCCCGTCAATTCCTAATTCCTCATAACATTCCCGTGTAATACATTCTCTCGGCGTTTCTCCCTTATCAATACAGCCACCGAATATTTCCCACCTGTTTCTCCATTTATTCCAGCCGAGAAGATAATCTTCACCGACCTTTACAACAGCAAGACAATGCGTAAGCTGTTCATTTTGTGCTGCTGAATTTTCATTATCATCGGATATTGATATAAATATATTGCCGTCCCAATCTTTTAAGATATAGTCAGTCATTTTGAATTATCC
>JAGAJY010000037.1 GCA_017848125.1 Oscillospiraceae bacterium | reverse complement strand
GTGCTCGGATTTCAGAAATCACATTTCCCGTGTGCTGGGTCATCGTTTTCTTGTGGCTGCCCCGTCAAAGGACACTATGCTTGCCTTGTCCGAGGTGACAAATGATGTGGTGGAGCGTTTGGGTACGGCAATTGTAGGTGAATATCGGTTTGCCACACGTCCGCTTACTACAGACGTTTTCCATTTCAGCTCGTCGGGAGTGAAAATAGCGGGACATTTTTCAGAGGTAGATGGATAAAGTTAAATTTTTATGACAATAATTATGAAAGGAAATGTTTTACAATGAGAAAACTCAGCGAAGAAAAAAAGAAGAATATTATGCGTGTGATCGTGCTTATCATGGCGGTGGCAATGCTTTTGGGCATAGTTATCCTGCCCCTTACAACCGATGTTTCCGCAGAAGAAACAGGTGTGAAAGTAACAGTTTCCTCCTTTGAAACAGGAAATCTGTCGGCAGCCATCGAGGAAGCAAAGGACGGCGCTGACCTTAATACCATCACAGGTATCGCTGTAAGCGGCGGTATACTCGATTCCTCGGACTATTCGACTATATGCGGTTATCCCAATATTGAGTTTCTTGAGCTTGCAGGCTGTGAAACAGAAAACGGAGTTATTCCCGAAAATGCAATGCAGTCAAGGAATCAGCTCAGCTATGTAAGCCTTCCTTCAAATACCGAAACCATCGGTGCAAGGGCGTTTGCAGGAAACAGAAAGCTCCTTAAAATATCAATTCCCTCCACTCTTAGAGTTATCGGCGAATATGCATTTCAGGGCTGTGAGGGCGTTGAAAGAATAGATATTCCCGCAGAAGTTACATCTATCGGCGCAGGAGCATTTGCAGACTGCAAGGCTCTTAAGGAGTTTGCGCTTCCCGAAGCTCTTACAGAGGTTCCCGATTACTGCTTTTCAAAGTGCAGCATTACCGAAATGCACTTCGGTCCTCAGATCGAAAGAATAGGCGAGGGCGCTTTTTCCGACTGTCACAGTCTTACCGATATTTATTTCTACGGAGATAAAGCTCCCGCAGCGTCCCAGAGCTCATTCCAGAATGCAAAGGTGACTATCCATACCTATGACGGCGGAGAGGGCTTTGACAGTCTTGAAAACAATTTCGTTTCCGTAGGCTACGATCTCAGCGAGGACAGCAAATATACTCCCCCCCAGCCCTCCGAAACGCAGGCAGCGGAGACAGTCAAGGAAACAGAAGCTGCAGAGGAAACAGAAGCCGTTCAGGAGGAATCGGAGGAGAAGGCTGACGAAACCGAAGCTGTGACCTCAGAGGAGAAGAAAGAGGAAGAACCCGAAAATTCCGAAGCTGATACCGAGAACGAAAGCAAGTCCGAAGCACAGTCAGAAACAGCTGAAACGGAGGCTGTTCCTGCGGCAGGTTCGTCAAACGGTTCATTCAGCGGAATTGCTGTGCTTATTATAGGTATTCTCTGCGCCGCTCTTGCGGTAACAGTTACTCTGCTTGTTGTAGGCAGAAAGAAATGATTTTCCATCAGCAGTCATAAACAGACTGCTGATTTTATACCCATATTTTTATGTGAAAGGATTGACAGAAATGACGGAAAGACCCTACGAATCCAATACAGCAATAGCTTCTCTTATTGAAAATGTAGAAAAGGTAATTGTTGGAAAAAGACAGGCTATTCTGCTTGTTACAACAGCTATACTCACCGGGGGACACGTTCTTATTGAGGACGTGCCCGGTGTGGGAAAAACACGCCTTGTTTCCGCTGTTGCCCGTTCCTGCGGAGGTGTTTTCGGAAGGATACAGATGACCCCCGATGTTATGCCTTCGGATATTACTGGCTTTACTATGATAAACACAGCAAACGGAGAAAATGAGTTCAGAAAAGGTGCGGCGTTCTGCAATTTCCTGCTTGCCGACGAAATAAACAGAGCTTCGCCCAAATCACAGTCAGCTCTTCTTGAAATTATGGAGGAGGGTCAGGTCAGCATTGACGGTGAAAGGTACAGTCTGCCAAAGCCTTTTATGGTACTTGCTACGCAGAATCCTGTGGAGACCTACGGAACATATCATCTTCCCGAGGCTCAGATGGACAGATTTGTTATGAAGATCAGTATGGGCTATCCCGATAAATCAGATGAGCTGGCTATTCTTGACAATAACGGCGGAAATCCCGATTCCGCTCCCCTTGAAAAGGTTATTTCCTGCGAGGATATAACGGCACTTAAAGAAAAGGTAAAGCTTGTAAGATGCGCCGATAATATAAAGCAGTATATTATTGAGCTGGTAAACGCTACAAGAAATGCGGAATATATAAGGCTTGGAGTAAGCCCCAGAGGAAGCATTGCCTTGTATAACACAGCAAAGGCATATGCTCTTATTTCGGGAAGGAGCTATGTTATTCCCGATGATGTGAAATTCCTTGCTCCCTTTGTTCTTTCGCACCGAATTATTCTTACGCCTAAGGGCAATTCGCTTTGCCAGAGCTCTGAGGGTGCAGTGAAAAAGCTTCTCAGCGAAGTTCCCGTACCGGTGGAATAAGCCTATGAGGATTCTTAAAACTAAGCTGAAGCCTGCGGTCAACGGTATAGTAAATTACCTTGCAGCTGTGGGGCTTGCGGTCGTGTTTGCGCTGTATATGAGCGGCAGAGTGGGCTGGTTTTTCGTTACTGCATTTGTGGGAGCGCCTTTTATTTCTGTTCTTATGGCAAGGGCTTTTGTCCGAAGGATATATATTTCCTGCGATTACGATTCGCTTACTATGTGCAAGGGCGACAGCTGTGAGATAACGGTCAATGTTACAAACAGCCTTTTTCTGCCTACGCCTCCAATACTTGCCGATATGTACGATTCGCCGTCTGTAAGGGCGGCAAACAAGCTTTACACGGTGTCTGTTCTTCCCTTTGATACGGAAAGCTTTTCGGTGAAATATACTGCGGGAATATGCGGACCGTCTGAAATAGGTATTGAGAGCATAAGGGTGACCGATTATTTCGGGCTTGTTTCATTTGACATTGTCTGTGAGGAGAGGCTGAATTACAGTGTATCGGTCATTCCCGATATTGCCGAGGTGCCCATTACAGACCCTGTTGTGTCAAAGGCTGCGGAGCTTACAGCTTTTTCCGATGACAGCGAGGATACTGTAGATTCGGCAGATATGACCTTCGGCGGCTTCCCGGGATATGACAGCAGAGAATATGTTCCCGGAGATTCCTTGAAGCGAATAAACTGGAAGCAGTCAGCAAAGCGAGGAAGGCTTCTTGTAAGGCTTGACGATGAGGTAAGCTGTTTTTCTATTGCTATCGTTCTGGACAGCTTTTTTGACAAGGAAAAGGTGTTTGTTCCCGCTGTGGCTGCGGAAAACAAATTCATCTTTTCTGATGACAGGGAGCTTATCTGCCTTATGGCGCAGGACGCTGTGGAAAAGGCTCTTGGCATAGCGGAGGCGTTTGTTATGCAGAAGTATTCCGTAAGCTTTTATCTTTCGGGGACAAACGGCTGGGAGTGCTTCGGGCTGGCTGATGAAAATGACCTTACTATGCTGAGAACTGAGCTTTCCTCATACAGCTTTTCAAATTCGGAAAGCAGATTCCCCGAGGAGGAGCTGAAGGGCGGAAAGAGCAGTACGGTTATCTTCTGCACGCCCTATCTCGACGATGAGCTGAGTGAGCTTCTTTATTCGGAAACAGGCGGAAATAAGGGTGCTTTGCAGACTGTGATATATCCGTCGTCGGTATCGCCCCGTGTTGACAGGGAAATGGGAGAGATGGCAGTATGAAAGAAAAAATAATGTATTATTTCAGATTCCGTACTGTTGAATTAGTGCCGTTTGCACTGTCTGTTGTGCTGAGTCTTGCTGTTTTTTCCATTTATTCGGTTAAAATTCTCTCCATCTGGACCCTTGCGGTAATTCTTATCAACGCAGCTATGTTCGTATTGTGCAGATTTACCGATAAGCATAATGTTATCGGCGGCATAATAATTACCGTTCTGACCTTTAATCTGCTGAGGGTATTTCTTATGCTGATTTTCGGCAGAGACTGGGGAATGAGCTTTCAGCAATGGTTTCTGACGGGTGCGGACAAGGTTGAAACGCAGTTTGAATATCTGCTGGCATTTTGTGTAAGCTTCGTTCCTTTTTTTGCGGTGACGGTGTATTATTTTTCCTGTGTGCTGTACAGAATGTCATTTCTGACCCTTGTAAGCATTATTCCATGTGCATTGTCAGTCAAGGTGCTTGCAGAGATCGACAATGTTTTTATTACTCTTATCGCAATGCTGAATATTGCTGTTCTTATGATAAATCTCAGAGAAAAGGGCGGCAATGGGCGTGTGGTATTCGGGCGTACGGCTTCCGTATTTTCGGCAGGCGTTTTCGGATTTGTACTTCTGCTTTTTTCGGCGCTTATGCCGAAGGAAAATGAAGCACGGTATTATGACGAGTTTGAGCGACTTTTTATGCAGAGCAATAATAATTCCTCTATGCTTGACTATTCAATGCTCAGCGAATTTTCGGGAGGCCCCGATTCGTTCAGAAACTTCTCAAACCAATATCTTTATATGCTCTACGGCGACACTCTGACATATTTCAAGCGTCAGACCTTTGATATGTATGATTTTGAGAACTATAGATGGTACGGTGAGGAATACTACAGTAAGCCTGCCTATACCGATGAGGAATGGCTGGAAAAGCAGTCTGCGCTCAGTCTTGAAAAGCTGAGAATGGGAATGCTTGCGGCAGATAAGTATTCGGACGGATTTATAGAAAAATACGGTCTTGAACGTCTTGCACAGTATGATAATTACCGTGACGAGATAAAAATGATAAATGTTATCCCCGAAAATTTTGGTGCTGTGTATTATATTGCACCTGCAAGAACGGTCAAGGTAACTGCCACAGGGGAGAACGAGATCTTTGTCACAAGAGGCGGAGTTTTCAGAAATGAAGAAAAGCCCCATGATCCAAGGATCGGCTATCAGGTCTGGTTTTATGATGAATTTGAATCAAGATATATGTGGATGGATCTTGGCGGTGCGGATTTTTCAGACGAAGGCTCTGCTCAGATGCTGTCGGAGCTGTGCGATATTCTCAGAGAAAACAATGACCCGCTTTTACAAAATGCGGAAGCTTTTCTGACTGTTCATAATGAAGCAATGGAGTATAATAATGATTATAATGCCAACTGCGAAAATATTTCCTCGGAAATAAAAGAGCTTGCACTTGAAATAACAAGCGGACTTGAATATGACTGGCAGAAAGCCGAGGCTCTGCAAAGCTACTTTACCCTGAATGGCTATATCTATGACCTTGACTATATCCCTCCCGACCCAAGCCTTGAATACTTTCTCTTTGAAAGCAAAAGAGGAAGCTGTACTCACTATGCGTCCGCATATGTTCTTATGGCTCGTTCCCTTGGGCTTACCGCACGTTATACAGAGGGCTATTCTCCCGATATTACAGGCAGGGACGGTGTTTATGCCGTAAGGGACAGCTGTTCCCACGCATATCCCGAGGTGTATATCCAGAATATGGGCTGGATAGTGTTTGAGCCTACAGTGCCGTCAAATTATAACAGAATGGCTGATGTAAATGAAGATGAAAACGGCTTTGAGCTGTCAATAGACTACAAGCTGGTGTTTGTCATCTGCGTTATTTCAGCAATAATTCTTACGGCAGCCCTTTGTGCTGTATTTATTATCCCGATCTGTTCCGAAAGGCTTTTTGTGAAAAGGCTGGGGGATATGTCTCCCGAGGAATCTATCAGAGCGGTTTATCTGCGTATCTCACGGAAAACAGTTTCGGGAACAGTAAAAAATGCGGAGGCTTTGACGCCTTATGAGCTGTTTAATGAGATTGAAAGGGTAACAGGCTGTGACACAGGCGATTTCCCATACACAGCGGAAAAAGCCTTGTTTGACGGCACAGCTGACCAATCGGGCAAAAAGCAGGCATATGAGATTTATGAAGCTGTCAGAAGCGGTATAAAGGAATATCACAATGAGCAGAAAAAATTAAGACAAAAGAAGATGAAAGGCGGTTAAGTCCTATGAAAAAAGCATTTTCCTATTCAAGAGAGCTGCATTGCGCCGTTATAACAGGCGCAAGCTCGGGGATAGGTGCGGAATTTGCAAGGCTTCTCGGAAGCAGGGGAGTTTATCTGATACTGTCAGGACGAAACGAAAAAGCGCTGAATGACCTGAGAGCAGAGATTGGACGGGATATATGCACGGTTATTCCTGCTGATCTGTCTGACACAAAAAGCTGTATCGACTTTTTTGCAAAGTGCAGAAGGTATGACCCCGATATTCTTATAAACAATGCAGGCTTCGGGCTGTACGGCGAATTTACCGAAACCTCTCTTTCAAAAGAGCTTGAAATGATAGATGTCAACATCAAGGCTGTTCATATTCTTTTTAAGCTGTTTCTGAAGGACTTTACAAGAAAGAACAGGGGATATATTCTGAATGTAGCTTCTTCGGCAGGCTTTCTCCCCGGTCCTCTTATGAGCACATATTATTCAACAAAAAGCTATGTTATCAGGCAGACTCAGGCAGTTTATGAGGAGCTGAGACGAAAGGGCAGCAGGGTAAAGGTATCTGTTCTTTGTCCGGGTCCTGTAAACACAGAGTTTAACGCTCGGGCAGGAATTGAGGGCTTTATGAAGGGGATCTCTCCCGAATACTGTGCGGCATACACACTTGACAAAATGAGGAAGGGCAGGCTTATGATAGTTCCGTCAATTAAAATGCAGGCTGCGTCCGTGGCGGTAAAGCTTGCTCCCATAGGACTTGTCTGCTGTGTGTCATATGCATTGCAGAGCGGAAAAAAACGGATTTAAGGCTACACTGCACAATTTTTACAATAAATCCTCGCAAATCAAGTCAAACGCATGAAGTCTTGTAATAAGTATACAGCGCCTGTAAATCTGCTTACAGGCGCACTTTATCAAGCCGTCAGAAAGAATGCATAGAAATATGAGTATTGAAGAAGAAAAAGAATTTCTTTCAGCATACACCAACTGTGTCTTGTCATCATATTCGTGAATACAGATATGTCTATGGAGCAGTTGAACCGCTTACGGGTGAAAGCTGTTTTGTTGTTATGCCATATTGCAATAACGAAAGTATGAATGTGTTTTTGGAAGAGGTATCTGATACATTTTCAAGAGATAAGATCATATTGACATGTGATGGAGCTTCCCGGCATAAATCGGCTTCATTAAAAACAACTGAAAATATTGAACTTATTTTCATCTCATTGTCTAAAGAAACCATTAAAAGCATTACAGGTAGAGATTGGATTTTGTTTTTAAATTGTGTTTAGTATTAGGCGATTAAGCTCCAGTCCCCGACTGCATTTAATGCAGTTGGGGACTTTTTTATTTGCAATGAAACTGTAGGTGTGATAAAATAAGAGTATATTACCGATATAAAAACAGTAAATTTTGTGAGAAGTGACAAAACTTGCTGTAAAATATTTTTTATGAAAGAAATCGCCCTTTTTGTGACATTGTATATAAAAGGAGTTTATGACAATGTATGATGAAATAGTAAAGAAGTATTACGGCATAATTTATAATTACTGCCGACAAAGGCTGAATTTCAGCAAGACTGCTGCG
>JAGAJY010000036.1 GCA_017848125.1 Oscillospiraceae bacterium | reverse complement strand
TATAAAATTTTATAATTGGTATTATAAAAAATATCCTAATAGTTTTGTTGTTCCTGCTCCTATACTTAACAGTGTAAAAAATTTAAGAAATGCATGCGCTCATAATAATTGTATTCTGCATGATTTAAGATACTCTGAAAACACAAAACCATCTTCTACAATATCAAAATTTATTGCTCAAATCCCTACTATTTCGTTAAATCAAAGGCAAAAACGATTAAAAAATCAATTTATGTTGGATTTCTCTAGTTTGATTTATGTTTATGATAATGTAGTATCAAAAGATATAAAACATAATCGGTACAAAGAGTTAAAAAAATTTACTAAAAGGTTATTGTACAGAGATTATTACTTTAGTTCTAATCGGTTAATAGAATCTTCATTATTATTTCTTAAAAACATAATTGACTTTTTGAGATAATCATCATATAATATTATTGATATCAAAAAAGTATTCTTTTTGTAAGGGCAGTGTTAATGACACTGCCCTAGTTTTGTTGTATTGTCAGTTCTTGTATGCTAAATTCATAAGCTATAAATAAAAAATGTGAATGGTGCACAAACAGCTGAGGAATAAACAGGCGTAAAAAACCAACAATAACCCAACAATTATGCAAAAACCAACAAAAAACTATAACAAGATACAACAAGGTGATGTGTTGAAAATGGTGATTTATAGCCATTTGTTAGACTTTGCGAAAAATTGTGAAAAGATGAAATAATGCCTCCGACTCTGAAGGCTGTGTGTTCAATTCACATCGGGCAGACCACGCATTATAGCCGCTTGCAAGGGTTTGCAGGCGGTTTTTGTTTAACATTATGAACGAATAAGACGTGATAATTATCAAGATAAATGATAAATGCAATAGAAATTTTTATCTGCTTGCAATTCTTTAATTTCAGCTATAACGCCGCTTGGCTGATGTAAAAAAGTATAGGATTAAGTTGATTTTATTTCTGTAATATGGTATAATTTATAGAAATATCATATAAGAACTTTGGGGAGTGGTAAAAATGGACAAAAACAAAAATATCAGGATCATTAACCGTGATATGCTGAAATACTTTGCTGCGGCAGTTATGCTTATAGGGCATTTTATTCTGTACACAACTCCTGAGCTTCGTCTTACTGTAAGGCTCAGACCTGTTGGAACATGGCTTGTTATGTTTGCGCATATGGCACCGCCCATATTCTTTTTCTTTATTGCGGAGGGCTTTCGCTATACAAAATCAAAAAAGAAATACGCTTTGCGGCTTCTGGGATTTGCGGTTATTACTCAGTTTGCTTATGTGCTTTGTCATCAAATGTGCTTTGATGTCCGTGTGTTTTTTACGGAGTGGAACGTGCTGATGACGCTTTTTCTGGGGCTTATGTCACTTATTGTATGGGAAAGCGGATCAACGCTGCCTGTGAGGGTGCTGCTGATCACTGTCTGCTGCGTGGCAGGCTTTTTTACGGAATGGTCAATAACAGGTGTACTGATAATTCTTGCATTTCATATTCTGCGTGAGCGTCCGTATCTTCGGCTTGCTGTTTTTGAAATCATCATCTTCGCATATATGATAATAGGATTGGGCAGCTTCACGGCATTATTCAGTCGTATGAGCATTATGACAATAATAATGTACACTATTCCAATGGTAATTATTACCTTTTTCTACAATGGCGAAAAGGGAAAGGATTCAAAATTTTCAAAATACTTTTTCTACATATTCTATCCTGCGCATCTTCTTTTGGCATATGCTGCAAGGCTGATTGCGGGTTGATAATTTACTAATCAACATATGCAAGCGTATTATTTGGAGGGAAATGTGTGGACAAATCAATTATTCTTGACAGAGTGAATCGGCTGATACGGATGCATAGAGAGGGCAGGCTTGGCGGTGAGGTTATGCCTGAGGACGCTAATCCGAAGCTTGACAGGGACAGCCGTGAAAACTATCTGTATTTTACTCTGCCTATGGCGCTGAATTATCAGAGAAATTCCTATTCGCTGTGGCAGAGCGCTTTGCAGACTTATGAGGATATGGAAACACAGTTTGTATTCTTTCCCGAATTATGTGTCGGACACTCCTTTGAGGAGATTCAGCAGGCGCTGACAAAATACAAGCTTGCTTTGCAGAGACAGAAGCAGACTGAAATATGGATAAAGCTGTGCGAAACATTTTTATCCGATTTCGGCGGTGATGTAAGAAGTCTGTTTGATGAAAATGACAACGACATTGAGCGGATAAAGCGGTATGTCCAGCTTGACAGCAAAAAGTCGTTTCCGTATCTGTCGGGCACAAAGATATGCAATTACTGGCTTTATGTGATACATCAGTACACCGACAGAGAATTTTTATCTCTTGACGCTCTGACCGTTGCTCCCGATACCCATGTGTGCAAGGCGAGCCTTGAGCTGGGAGTTATTACGGAGGAAGAATATATATCGGGAAATGTCAGGGAGATAACCGCAGAAGCTTGGAGAAGTCTGCTTGAAAATACCGGGCTAAAGCCTATTGATGTTCATACACCCTTGTGGCTCTGGAGCAGAAATGGGTTTTGTGAGAAATATGACTAATATCAGCACCAATTGCCTTTCTCAGGAATTGATTCAGCCAAAATCCACTCAATATCTAAAGTCATACCTCCTGAAATCATAAATTCTTTTATGCCTTTCCATGCAATTTCCGGTGGAAAAAACAATCCAACAGAGGCATAAATTTCATCGTAAACATCAATTACCTCCTCTAATTTTGTCTTATCATAAACAGCAAGATGCGTATGCTCTGTAGTGATTTCTCCAATGCGAGACATCTTTTTATAATAAATATCATGTGTCAAGCATACTCCATAATTTTCAACAGCCCCAATTCTAAGTAATCTAGTTTTTATATCGTCTTCCCAATATGACAATAATGCTCCTCCGTCTTTGCAAAATTCGTAAAAGTTCCCTACTATTTTGTTATATAACATTTCTTCCTCTGTGACTTCAAAACAATTTTCGCCATCGTCAAACATTAATTTCTTCATATAAACCTCCATTAATATTTATGAACACTGCCATTTTTATTTATAATGACAATTTCATCCGAGTTGTAATATATTTTAAGTTTTTTGTGTTTTTTATATATGACAATTGTCTATTCAGCAAAAAACAATTATACCTTTTCACCCTCCGCCGAATTTGTTAAGCGCTGACGGTATATAAAGCGAGCCGCCTATAACAAGAAGTCCGCCGCTGCTTGCGTATGCGTATGCTCTGTGATATACCTCGGAAATAGGTACACATTCGCTGTCTCTGAACCATTCCGCAAGCCTTGGCGAAAATACGGTATTGGGGCAGAAGCCGTCAATGCAGTAGGCTTTGTCTATATGGGGGGAGATTATGGAAAGGCAGGTCTGCCAGTCCTTGCTTGCGTTCATTCCGCATATCATTACCTTGGGATATTGGGGCAGAGTAGATATGAAATCGGCAAGGGCGGTCATTCCCTCGGGATTGTGTGCTCCGTCAATAATTATCATAGGGTCTTTCTGACGTACTATCTGGCATCTTGACGGCATCTGTGCGGTGGATATGCCTTCAAACACTCTTTTGTCGGTGAGCTTTTTGAACTTCTTTCTGATAATGCCTGCCGCTTCGATTGCGGTAAGTGCGTTATATATCTGATGATTGCCGGGCATTGTGGTTGCGTAGTCCCTCAGCTTATAGGTGAACGCCGTTCCGTCGGGTCTGCTTCTTACAATTTTCAGCTTTGTCAGGTCGGGGGTAACAAGCTTTGAGCCGTGAATAGCCGCATACATATTTATTACGGAATTGGCTTCGGGAGGATTCATGGGATAAAGCACAACGGGACACTCGTCCTTAATTATTCCCGCTTTCTGAAAGGCTATATCAGAAAGCTTTTCTCCCAGAATATCCGTGTGGTCATAGGAAATTGACATTATCACGGAGCAGACGTTATTCTTTATGATATTCGTGCTGTCGTAAAGTCCGCCCAGACCTGTTTCAAGCACAACAATATCACAGCCCTTTCTTGCAAAGTGAAGAAAGGCAATGGCATTCGTTATTTCAAACTGAGAATATCCCTCTGTGCTGCTGTCAAGTATCGGGCGGATTTCCGATATAAGAGACATAAGCTCATTGTCGGTTATCTCCTCGCCGTTTATCTTTATGCGGTCGTTGTATCTGTAGATAAACGGAGAGGTAAATTCTCCCGTATTATATCCTGCAAGGGTAAGGGAGTTGGCTAACATTCTGCATACTGAGCCTTTGCCGTTTGTTCCCGCAACATGGACAAATTTCAGGCTGTCCTGCGGATTTCCCAGCCTGTCCATAAGTGAGGAAAACCTTGAAAGGTTGTTTACGGGTGTTCCCGATTTTGTGTATCTTTCAAGAAAATTAACTATTTCACCGTTCATTAAAGCAAGAGTCCTTTCGTGAAAAATGCCTGTGATGAATATATCATCTGTTATTCAGTTCGTTTCTGAGCTTTTCGGATAGCTTGTTTGCTCCTTCAAGTGCGAATTTGCAGCCTGAAACCATGGGTCCGCCTATATCGAGATATTTTGCGGCGCTGTCGAGGTCGCCGCAGAGATAATACAGCTCGGCAGTTTCGCAGAAAACACTGCCGCTGATAAGCCTTGACAGGGGAGTTCCCTGCTGAGATGCGCCGATCGATGAATTGAATTGGTTTTCAAACTTGTTTCTGATAAGTCTCAGTTCAAGGGCACGCTTGTAATTGCCCCTTGCTTTTTCTACACAGGTCATTGCTCCGAAGGCGGTAATACAGCAGGAATAGTTATTCTGTACGGCTCTTTCCATAAAAATCTCGCTGTCTGCATACGCACGGATAACGCTTTCACTGTCGTCTATATTGTTATAGACTGAAATTATTTCAGCGTAAAAGCTCATTCCAAGGTCAGGGTATTTGTCAAAGCCGCTTCGGTCAACTGAATAGAGAAGCTGGAGGGCTTCATTGATATTTCCCCGAAGGGTCTGTATATCGGCAAGGAGAAGTGTAAGACGAACCTTTTCGGGATATTTCGATGACTGCCCTATAAAGCGGTAGAGCATTTCAACAGAAGCCTCGGAGGAATAGTCCTGCTGTAAGACCTTGTATGCTTTTCTCACAAGTCCGCCGTTGCCCGCAGGGATAATTTTTTTGTATGTATAGAATATGAAAATAAACGGGATAATATCAATCAGGAGGATTATTGTATTCAGAGAAGTTTTGTCCTCAAAACTGCCATCAAGCAGGATACGGATAAAATGTGTTATCAGCATAACGGAAATTATTATTATCCAATTTAATGCTAATCGTTTTTTCTGCGAATTATAGAGCTTTTCAAGCATTTCTTCATTGAGATTCGGCATTGTAGTCAGTCCTTTTGTTTTTGGTCGTATTGATTATATAGTTCATATTGCTCTGCGGCTCTTTCACGACATTAAATCGGAAAGAGCCGCAGGACTTATACTAATCACCAATAAAACTATAGACAAAAAATCTTCGCATAATCCATATACGCAAGATTATGCTCGATTTTTTGTATAGTTTTTAATTGGTGCTTAGTATTATATTACTTGGAGAATGCGGCGATGGACTGTTCTATCTTTTCCATCTTTTCAAGTGCCTTTGCAAGCTTTGCCTTTTCAGCCTCAACCTGCTTTTCGGGTGCCTTTGCCATAAAGCCCGCATTGTTGAGCTTACCCTGAGAGAAGTCGATATCCTTCTGTACAGCTGCCTTTTCCTTGTTAAGGCGTGCAAGCTCCTTTTCCTTGTCAACAAGCTCATTCAGAGGAATGAATATTCTTGCGGAGTGGGTAACAGCCGTAGCGGCGTCCTCAATGTCAAACTTATCAGCAATTTCAACGGAGGAAGCGGACGCAAGACGCTCAAAGAACATTTTGCCTGCCTCGAATACCTCCTTGTCGGCTGTTTCAATGAAAAGCTGTGCCTTAACGGAGGGAACAACGTTCATTTCCGAGCGGATATTTCTTACGGCTCTGATAGCGTCGATTATCTTACCGAAGCTTTCCTCTTCCTTGCTGTAAACATACTTCTCGTCGAATACGGGGAAGTCTGAGAGCATAATGGGGGTGTCGCTGTCGGAAAGGGCTGACCATATTTCCTCGGTGATGAAGGGCATAAAGGGGTGGAGAAGCTTCAGCATTCCCTGCATTACCCATACGAGAACTGCCTGTGCGGTCTGTGCGGTTTCGCCGCCTGCCTGTATTCTGGGCTTTGTAAGCTCAATGTACCAGTCGCAGTAAATATCCCAGATGAAGTCGTAAAGCTTTGCAACGGCAACGCCAAGCTCAAAGGTCTCGAGATTCTGATTTACCTCGCCTGCAAGAGTGTTGAACTTGCTGATTATCCACTTATCCTCGGTGGTGAGGTTATCGGGGAGACCGTTCATCCTGAAGTCCTCAGGGAGATTCATCATAATGAAGCGAGAAGCGTTCCACAGCTTGTTTGCAAAGTTTCTTGAAGCCTTTACCTTATCCTCGATGAAACGCATATCGTTTCCGGGAGCGTTTCCTGTTGCAAGCATAAAGCGGAGTGCGTCTGCACCGTACTGGTCTATTATCTCCAGAGGGTCGATTCCGTTGCCCAGGGATTTGGACATCTTTCTGCCCTGTGAATCTCTTACGAGACCGTGGATAAGAACGGTATCAAAGGGTACCTTGCCCATATTTTCCAGACCCGAGAACATCATTCTGATTACCCAGAAGAAGATGATGTCGTAGCCTGTAACCAGTGTGTTTGTGGGGTAGAAGTATTTCAGATCCTCTGCGTCCTTGTCGGGCCAGCCAAGGGTGGAGAAGGGCCAGAGTGCAGAGCTGAACCATGTGTCCAGAGTGTCCTCGTCCTGTCTCATAGGCTTGCCGCACTTGGGACAGCAAGCTCCGCTTTCCTTTGTAACCACCATTTCGCCGCAGTCGTCGCAGTAGAATGCGGGTATCTGATGACCCCACCATATCTGACGGGAAATACACCAGTCACGGATGTTCTCCAGCCAATGGAAATAGGTCTTTTCAAAGCGCTCGGGAACAAATTTGGTATCGCCGTTCTTTACAGCGTCGATAGCAGGCTGTGCAAGAGGCTTCATCTTTACAAACCACTGTGTTGATACCTTAGGCTCAACAGTAGTGCCGCAGCGGTAGCAGGTTCCTACGTTATGAGCATGATCCTCGACCTTTACAAGGAAGCCGCCCTTTTCCAGATCCTCTACTATCTTCTTTCTTGCCTCGTATCTGTCCATACCTGCGTATGCGGGATAATCCTCGGTGATTTTTGCGTCGTCTGTCATTACGTTGATGATGGGCAGGTCGTGGCGCTTTCCAACCTCAAAGTCGTTGGGGTCGTGAGCAGGAGTGATCTTTACAACGCCTGTACCGAAATCCATCTCAACATATTCATCGGCTACAACGGGTATCTCTCTGCCAACCAGAGGAAGAACAAGCATTTTGCCTACTATATCCTTGTAGCGGTCGTCATTGGGGTTTACCGCAACCGCTGTATCGCCCAGAAGTGTTTCGGGACGGGTGGTTGCAAGCTCAACATATCCGCTGCCGTCCTTGAGGGGATAGCGCAGATGCCAGAAATGACCTGCCTGATCCTCATAGTTTACTTCGGCATCGGAAAGGGTAGTTTTACAGTGGGGACACCAGTTTACGATTCTCTCGCCTCTGTAGATAAGACCCTTTTCATAATATTTTACGAATACTTCCTTTACAGCCTTTGAGCAGCCCTCGTCCATTGTAAAACGCTCTCTTGACCAGTCACAGGAAGAGCCGAGCTTTTTGAGCTGCTCAACTATTCTTCCGCCGTACTGCTCCTTCCACTTCCATGCACGCTCCATAAAGCCGTCTCTGCCGAGATCTTCCTTGGTAACGCCTTCCTTGCGCATTGCTTCAACTATCTTTGCTTCTGTTGCGATTGCGGCATGGTCTGTGCCGGGAAGCCAGAGTGCACTGTAGCCTGACATTCTTTTCCAGCGGATAAGTATATCCTGCAAGGTTTCATCAAGGGCATGACCCATATGGAGCTGTCCTGTGATGTTGGGAGGGGGGATAACGATGGTGTAGGGCTTTTTCTTGGAATCTACCTCTGCACGGAAGCAGTTGTTATCCATCCAGAATTTGTAGATCTTGTCCTCTACCTCGTTTGGTACATAGAGCTTTGAAAGTTCCTTTTTCATTGCAAGCATTTCCTTTCGTTTCTTATTTCGGCACAGGGTAAAAATAAAGCCCTGAAGCCGATATACTCAGCTTCAGGGCGGAAATCGTTCCGTGGTACCACCTGAATTCACCGCATAATTACACGGTGCACTCGTTTTCCGTAACGGGGAATACCGTCGGTGACTACTTGCCGAAGCTTTCGCCGCCGCAGCTCCGAGGCTACCTTCCGCACCGCCCAAGCAAAGACTTGCACCAACCGTCTTTTCTCTGAGCAAGGGGATAATGCGTACTCCTCCTCATCATTGCTTTTGTGATTCCATTATATCACAGGCGGCGGATTTTGTCAAGTGGGGCAGTTAATTGAGATTCAATTATTAAATCCTGATATTTCACAATCGTGATGGAGACTGCGGCTTATAGTCATATAGTAATGAAGCACCTCATTCTCCGTGTATGCGGGGCATCTCATATTATAAACACGGTTTTCGCTTTCAAGGGATATGAAGAAAATGTTGATGCCGTTTTCCTTATCCTCTGATATAAATGAGCTTACCTTTTTTATGCTGTTGTTATACAGTAAAAAACAGGAGCCGCTGACTGCATTGCAGTACAGGGTGTATTTATTTCCTATGCATATAAGCGATAATACACCTTTGAATACCTCTCCCAATTTTATATCGTATATAAGCTCATCCTCGGAAATACCCATTGTCTGACAGTATGCTATAACCTTTTTGTAAATTGCTTTTCCGTCCAGAGCAAACAAGGGATCTTCAATAAGGCTTCTGATGTCGGGAGATTTTATGCGTATATCAACGCTCTGCTCCCGATACTTTATATGAACTGCATCACGAATATCTTTAAGCTTGTCGGGGGCTTCCGAAAAGAGATTTGAATAGCTTCTGTCAACCGAGGAGGGATTTTTCAGAGAATAGACTGCTGCGGCAAGGCAGATGACCGCAGGAATGCCGATCACTGCAATTATTTTGCTGCTCAGTTGGTCAATACAGTATAAAAACCATAGTATTCCCATAAGACAGAGTGCAAAAAATATAAACGTAACAGCGATTAGTATTGATTTTAGCTTGGCATTCATTGGCAGATTCTCCTGTCAAAAGCATTATCTGAGTGCGTTAAGTGCGGTAAGGGGACCCTGTTCAAATTCGTTTTCATCTTCATCAAAGAGGTCACACATTCTTTCATATTCCTTTTGCAGAAATTTTTTGCAGTCCTTTCGACCTCTGAACCCAAGTACAACGCAGAATTGAGATTTTGCATATTCGTCTCTTATCTGTTCATATTCGGAAAGTAATGTATCTATATATTCATTATCGCAGTATGCAAAAATCATAGCGGCTGTTTCAATAAATACGTCGTGTGATGAACGTTTGAATTTATTTATCAGAAGTGGTAGCGTATCCTGCTGATTATTAAGAATCTTTTTTACAATAAGCTGTCTTCCGGAAATGTCTTTTATCTTTCTAACGGCATCTGCAAGCTCGGAGGGATTCTGTGCCTTCTCTGCAAGCTCCATACTCTGCTTACGCATAGCAATTACTTCATCTGTTGCTTCGGAAGACAGTGTATTTTCAATAAAATCGTTAATTTCCTCATCAAACAGAATACTCATAAAATAAAGTGATAAATTTGCAGCTGAGGTGGGATTAAGCTCATCAAAATCCATTCAAATTCCTCCTTTTCTTATTCAGCAAGCACCCGTTCGGACATTCGGACGGGTGCTGTTACTGTAATAGAATTATTCCTCTGTTTTTTCGGGAGCGTTTACGGAAATGCCCAGAATATCAAGGCTTTCCTTATCCACTCTTGCAGGACAGTCGCTCATAAGCTCGGAAGCATTCTGAACCTTGGGGAATGCGGTTACATCTCTCAGGCTGTCCGCTCCGCACATTATCATTGCAAGGCGGTCAAGACCGATTCCCATACCGCCGTGAGGTGCGGCGCCGTATTTATATGCGTCAACCAAGAAGCCGAACTTTGCACTGATCTCCTCTTCTGAAAGTCCGAGAGATTCAAACATCTTCTGCTGGAGCTCGTAATCGGTGATTCTTATGGAGCCGCTGGAAAGCTCTGTGCCGTTGAGAACAAGGTCATATGCCTTTGCATATACCTTTTCGGGGGCATTGTCAAGGTACTGCAGGCATTCGTCCATAGGCATTGTAAAGGGGTGATGCATTGCGTCCCAATGCTTGGTTTCCTCATTCCACTCGAAGAAGGGGAATTCGGTTATCCACAGGAAATTGAACATTCCCTCGGGAATGATACCCAGCTGCTTTGCGGTTTTCAGTCTCAGTGAGCCGAGAGAGCTGAGAGCGGTGCTCTTCTTGTCGGCTATGATGAACACAACGTCGCCCTTTTCTGCGCCTGCCTTTGCAAGAATTGCTTCAAGCTCGCCCTCGCCTAAGAATTTGCCGAAGGAGCAGTTGGGTGCGTCATCTACCCAGCGGATATAGGCAAGACCCTTTACGCCGATTCCCTTGACATACTCGGTAAGCTTGTCTATTTCCTTTCTTGTGAATACCGAAGCGGAGTTCTTGGCTGTAATGCAGCGGACTGTTCCGCCCGATTCGATCGCAGATGTGAATACGCCGAAGCCGCAGTTCTTTACAGTCTCCGAAAGGTCTGTTATTTCCATTCCGAAACGTGTGTCGGGCTTGTCTGAGCCGTATCGCTCCATTGCTTCATTATAGGTCATACGGGGCAGGGGAGTGGGTATTTCCTTGTTAAGAACGTCCTTGAAAAGACGGCTGATAAAGCCTTCTGCCATCTGCATAATATCCTCGGTATCAACAAAGGACATTTCAAGGTCTATCTGTGTAAATTCAGGCTGTCTGTCCGCTCTGAGGTCCTCGTCACGGAAGCAGCGTGCAAGCTGGATATATCTGTCATAGCCTGATATCATAAGCAGCTGCTTATATATCTGGGGAGACTGGGGAAGTGCGTAGAAGCTGCCCTGATGAACTCTTGAAGGAACAAGGTAATCTCTTGCGCCCTCAGGAGTGGATTTTATCATCATAGGAGTTTCGATCTCTATAAAGCCGTTTTCGTAGAAATAGTCACGGGCAGTCTTTGCGATCTTGCTTCTCATAATGATATTTTCCTGGAGAGGACGGCGGCGCAGGTCAAGATAGCGGTATTTCAGGCGAAGCTCCTCATTCGTATTGGAATTATCTACAATTTCAAAAGGAGGTGTCTGAGCCTTTGCAAGTATTCTCAGGTCGGTAACGTAAATCTCGATATTTCCTGTTTTTATCTCACTGTTCTTGCTTTCACGCTCACGGACTGTACCTTTTGCCATAAGTACAAATTCCGAGCGGCATGAGGAGGCTTTTTCAAAAATCTCCCTGTCGGTGCTGTCGTCAAAGGCAAGCTGTACGATTCCTGTTCTGTCTCTCAGGTCGATGAAAATAAGATTTCCGAGATCTCTCGCTTTCTGTACATAGCCGCCGACTGTTACCTCGCTGCCTATTCCCTCTACCTCGCCGCAGTAATGACTGCGCTTGAGTCCTTTCATATTATCTGCCATTTTTTATTTCTTCCTTTCATCAAAGCTTTATAAGCTCGGCAATTGCGCCGTAATGCTTTATATCAAATTCCTGCGGTGCGGTTTCGGAAAGCATTTTCATATGCTCCTTTTCCCACTCTGCAATTTCCCTTTCGTCAAGGGACGCACCTATTCCACGGCAGGCTTTTATCCGACCGTGCCACGCTTCACGGGTGAAATGAACATTCAGAGGGTATTCCTCGCTGTACACAAGTCGGAAGCTTTTGTTATAAGCCTCGGGTATGTGTATAGGGTGAACTGTTTCACCGCAGCCGCTCCAGACGGGGTTATATTTGAGGATCAGCTTTTCGCTTTCTCCTGCGATTTTGTCCTCAAAGGGCAGCCACGCCATATACATCACAAGAATACGTCCTTTATCCTTTAATATTCGGTGAAGCTCAGGTGCAAGCGTGTTATGTTCAAAATAGAAGAAGCACTGGCAGGCTGTTATAACGTCGAATGAATTGTCGGGGAAATCAAGGGCTTCTGCCGACATTGCAAAATAGTCAATGTTCATTCCGGCGGAAAGACGCTTTGCCTGCTCTATCTGATTTTCGGAAATATCCGTGCCTGTCCATTTTGCACCAAGCTTATGCATATTTCTCGGAAGTACGCCTGTTCCTGTGCCTATATCAAGCACAGTCTGACCTTCGATGCAAAGACCTCTGCCGATTATCTTATCATAAAATGCCTTGGGATAAATATCACGAAACACCGCATAATCCGCTGATGCTCTGCCCCAGTCAAATGCTTTGCCGCCGTCTATATTCTTGTCGGTAATGTTCATTTCGGATACTCCCTTTTATCAGAAATCAAGGGCAAGCATATCAGCTGTGCGGATATTTGAGAAGCGGTCGCAGAAGCTGCTGTCAAGAGCAATTTCCGATTCCTCTCCGCTCTGCATATTCTTAAGCTTTGCCTTACCCTCGGCAAGCTCATTATCACCGAGGATAATTGAATATGCTGCGCCTATTTTGTTAGCATACTTCATCTGTGCCTTTACGCCTCTGCCCATAACGTCCCATTCGGCTTTTACACCGCCTGTTCTCAGTTCGTTTACAAGAGCTGCCGCCTTTATTCCTGCGGCTTCGCCCATTGAGCCGATGTAAATATCGCACTGACGGGGCTCGGCAAATTCGCAGCCCTGTTTTTCCATTGTCATAATAAGTCTTTCAAGACCCATTGCAAAGCCGAGAGCGGGGGTGGGATTACCGCCCATTTCGCCGATAAGTCCGTCATAGCGTCCGCCGCCGCAGACTGTTCCCTGTGCGCCGATGGAAGTGGTTATGAACTCAAACACGGTTTTGGTATAGTAGTCAAGTCCTCTTACTATCTTGGGGTCGATGGAATATACGATTCCCATTTCATCGAGATATTTTTTCAGAGATGTGAAATGCTCGCTGCATTCATCGCAGAGGTAATCTATCATAAGAGGGGCTTCCTTGCCTATCTCACGGCATATCTCGCTCTTGCAGTCAAGTATTCTCATAGGATTCTTTTCAAGCCTTGAAAGGCAGGTAGGGCAGAGCTTTTCCTTATTTGGCTCAAAAAATTCCCTGAGCTTTTCGTAATACTTTGCACGGCAGTGAGGACAGCCGATAGAGTTGATGTGAAGCTCAATGTCCTTTATACCCAGCTTTTCAATAACGCTGCCTGCCATTGAGATCATTTCTGCGTCAGCGGCGGGAGACGAGCTTCCTGCCATTTCCGCACCGAACTGATGAAATTCCCAGAGTCTTCCTGCCTGCGGCTTTTCGTGACGGAAGCAGGAGAGAATGTAGAAAACCTTCTGAGGGAGTGCTTCATTCAGCAGACCGTTCTGGAGCACGGCTCTGATAGTGCCCGCCGTTCCCTCGGGACGGAGTGTGAATTTGCTTTCTCTGCCTGTTACGGTGAACATTTCCTTCTGTACAACGTCGGTTGTTTCACCTACAGAGCGTACAAAAAGCTCTGTGTTTTCAAAGGTGGGTATCCTTATTTCTCTGAATCCGTATGCTTCGGCAATGTCGGAAGCTACTTTTTCAACGGTGTGCCATTTGTGTACCTGTGAGGGAACTACGTCCTCCATACCTTTTATTCTTGTTGTTATCAGCTCCATAATTCTATCCTTTCTGTAATAAAATAAAAAAGCCGTCGCCGAATGATAATCATTCGGGACGACTGTTAGATCGTGGTGCCACCCGTATTTGCAAATTTACTTTACGAATGTAAAGAATTATTTGCCTTATTTCCTTTAACGCAGGTATACGTCGGAAATTATTATCTTTCCGAGGCTCGCCGAATGTCCTTCATATCGGATAATCTAAGCATTCTCACCGCTTATGCTCTCTCTGAAAAATCCTCCGATACTACTCTTTCGGGTCACTGCCGATAAGATTATGTATTCTGTTAATGATTATACACCATATTCCGACTGTTGTCAAGTGAAATATAAATTAAATCAGTCAACAGGATTGAGAAGCTGTCTCCAGTCAAGGTCGCCTCTTTCGAGTGCGTGGATAAGGGCTTCTGCGGTTGCGATATTTGTGGCTACGGGAATGTTATGAACATCGCACAGTCTGAGAAGATTTGCTTCGTTAGGCTCGTGTGACTTCGGCGTGAGGGGATCTCTGAAGAAGAGAAGAAGGTCAATTTCATTACATGAAATTCTTGCGCTGATCTGCTGATCGCCGCCCTGTGAGCCGCTGAGATAACGCTGTATGTTCAGACCTGTTGCCTGAGCTACCATTTTGCCTGTAGTGCCTGTGGCACAGAGATTATGACGTGACAATATGCCGCAGTATGCTATGCAGAACTGTACAAGAAGCTCTTTCTTTGAGTCGTGAGCTATAAGTGCAATATTCATTTCAAATCATTCCTTTCCCATTAAATTCCGTCAGAACTTTACTGAAGAAGAACCTTGAAGCTAAGGGGGATATCCTCGCCCTTTATTCTCTTGGAGATTGCATCAAATGCCTTGAATGCAAGAGATGTGGAGGGGAGTGGCTCGCCCTTTGATGTAGCAATGATAACTGCGTCGTCATCGGGGATTACACCGATAAGCTGAACGCCTACAGTGTCGATTATTTCGTCAAGGTCAACAACAAGGTCTGCCTTGAAAAGGTCAGGGTTGACCTTGTTGATAATAAGGCGCTGCTTCTTGTTTCCTCTCTTGTAGAATTCGTCTGACATTGTCCGTGCGTCTCTTACGCATACAGGGTCAGGGGTTGTATTTATAAGAATGAGGTCGGACTGCTCAACTACATCGAATACGCTTGCATTTGTTCCCGCAGATGTATCAACGATGATGTATTCGTAGTACTTTCTCATTTCCTGACAGATGTTTTTGATAGTTTCGGCGTCAACTCGTGCAAAAGGATCTTCGGGCGCACATACTATACTCAGGTTTGTTGCGATCTTTACCTGTGTTGTTGCCTTATAGATGTCACATTCACCGTTCAATACGCTTCCGAGATCGTATTTGATGTCATTCTTTACGCCGAGCATAATGTCAAGGCATCTGAGTCCGAAGTCAAGCTCGATGATGAGCGTTCTGTGACCCTGCTTTGCCAATGCAAATCCAAGCTCCGAGCAGATCGATGATTTACCGGTACCGCCCTTACCGGAGGTTATTGCAATAATTTTAGACATAGAGGCTCCATTTCTCCGCAGTACCAGAATAGAACGGCTACTGTGCTTAGCTGACCTTAACTGCGGCATCGGACAGCTATTATAAAAACAGCTTGCCTGCATTACATAACATAAATACGCAGACAATGAGCACAGACCTATTACTATTATTGTACCATAAATTTGGCAAAAGTCAAAGACTTTTTGCCTAAAATGCACAATTTCGTTAAGTTGTTATTATTTAAAATGAAATATTTGTAAGAAATGCACAAAATGGTAATGGGGGTTACTATTTATATTTCCTTATTATGGAATTAAGGCTTTTAAGATGTGTTGTACTTATTTATTTAAGGAACAACCTAAGATTTTCAGGAGTGAAACGGAAGTATTCCTTTATGCTGTCGGCTTCGGCAATCAGGCAGCTGTTTTCCCACTTTACAAAGTCTATATCGTCAAGAGCGTCGTTTTCATTGGCAGGGTCGATGATATTATGGAGAACAGGTATTTTTTTAGGTGCGTTAAGCGGGTCGGTAAAATCAAGCAATGCAACATCGTAAGGGTATGCCCAATAACAGCCGCCAGCTGCGGCATAGTTATTCTCGGCGCAGTAATGGAAATCGGTCATTATAAAGGATTCGCCGATGAAATTTGCATTGCAGATCGTTCCTTGAGGAATATAATGAAGGGATTTCCTGTCTGATATCCGCAGTACCGAGTAGCCGTACAGATCTTCTTTATAAATAAGGTATAGTTTTTTGTCGGAGTGGGTGAATATCTGTGTAAAATCGGTGAAATCGTGGTTATCAAGAAGATGCCAACTGAAAAACACTGTTCCGTCAGGAGAAATAAGCTCCTGAAGATAGGCTGTTTTAAGGTCTGATGACGTGTACTCGGTGCTTTTTAGTGTGAATTCGGCATTTAATTCGAGGGTTTCAGATGATTTTTTGTTTTGCTCGTTAAAAAGAAATGATATTGTATTATTTCTGTGGTTTTGGTAATAATCTGTGTTGTATATATTTTTGTATTCGGACATTTTAAACAACCCCTTTCCATAATGATTATATCATAGTATTAGGCAGGTTTCAATAGGCGTTATAATCGGATTGTTGACATAAATCAAGAATCATGATATGCTTATAATAAGCAATTTGAATGAGTAAATTAGGAGATGCTGAAGATGAATAAATTTATGGCGCCGCCCTGGCTTAAATATCCTCATATTCCCTGCGGAAGCATCGGCTGGAGAATGGGGTACGGGGAGTGTTATATGGAGGAGTTTTATAAATGGTATGACAGTCTTGATGAGTCTGTTAAAGGTGAATATGATGAAAAATTTCCCAAACCCCTGAGTTGGGCGTTATTATGTGAAAGACTCGGAGATTTTTCACAGCTTAAATGGAGAACTGATGGGAATCAAAAGTATTCAGCTTCTGATATCGGAAAAAAGGATTCTTTTGTATATTTCTGGCTGCATAAATCTTCAGAAGGAAAATGCGGTGAGGAGTGTTTCAGTCAATGGTATGAGAGCTTTTTTTGCGTAGGGCACAGGGAATATTGGTGTGCAGAGCAATATATGATGAGTGAAAAGGCAAGACTTTTTGGTGATAAGGATAGCTTTGATATGATCATGTCCTCCCGGGACCAGACTCAGATAAAGGCATTAGGCAGAAATGTCAAGGGATTTGATGAGGAAATATGGAACAGATTTAAATACCTTATCGTACTTAACGGAAATTACTATAAATTTTCGTCTGATGAAAAGCTTAGAAAAATTTTGCTGAATACAGGCAGTGCTGTTTTGGCTGAAGCAAGCCCGTATGACAGGGTATGGGGGATAGGTATTGATGAGGAAAAGGCAAAGAAATGCGGCTGCAGCAGATGGAGAGGCGAGAATTTGCTTGGCTTTGCTCTAATGGAAGTAAGAGATGAACTGGCAAGAATATGGAAGTATGAAAATGAGCTGGATTTTAATATGATAAATGGTGCTTAGTGGACTAACTGCACATCAAAACGACAAAAAAGCACAGGCAGCTTGGTAATAAGTGCCAAATCGGAATTTTTTGCAAAAAACCGCTTGACAAAAGGGAAAAGATATGTTAATATAATAAAGCTGTCGGTGATACCGAGGCTTGAGAGGGCTGAGGAAAAGAGCTGACAGGGAGTG
>JAGAJY010000035.1 GCA_017848125.1 Oscillospiraceae bacterium | reverse complement strand
GGAGCGGTTTCAAGCTCGGCTCTGGTGTAGCCCTCAGATGATGTGCCGCCCTTCATATTAAGGCAGTATATCCCCTGTGCACTGCACAGAGCGGAATACATATTGGCAAAGCCGCCGCAGGTTGTTCTGAGCTCGTTTGACAAAACTGCTTCAAGGCTTATTACTTCCGTATCAACGCCTGTTTCGGCAATGTCGAAATCATATGCGGTGTTCGTTCCCACCCACATTGCTATTGCAATTGCTTTTTCCCTGTCCGTATCGGCATTTCTGCATATTTCGTTCGAAAGGTCAAGTACAGCCTTTTTTATCTGCTCGGAATCAGCAGCTTCAGCACAGATATAAGGAAGCGTTTCTTCGGCTGTAAGAATAACAGGATTTCTGGTCATATATTCGTTTATGTCCATAACGCTGTCAATAGGAGTGAATGTTCCGTAGGGTGTTGTACAGCTTTCGGGACGTATAAAGCTGTCTGACAGAGGGGGAGGAAGCTCGGGGGCTTCATATGACGGATTTTCCGATACTGCACCCTGACGGCTGACATATATTATAGAAGCCGATATTGCCGCTGCTGTAAGAAACAGGGCTGATGCTGCGGCTATTGCAGGGTACATGTTTTTTTCCATAGTGCCTATTGCCTTTCATAAATTCAGTGATTATTTCCTATAATAATTATATCGGATTATTCGGGAAAGTTGTTATTTCTTTATGAATAGGCTGAATAGAATTTGAAAAGTCACAGAGGTATTGTTTTATTTGTAATAATTCAGTAAACATATAACCGTAATTATCAGATTTATGACAATGATTACACAAATATTACAATTAGTAATCAAAATGGATTTTTCCTTGCAATGCGGACATTTTTGTGATAATATAAGTAATGGAAATTCTTTTGTATCGTATTATTTCAGATTATTATACTTAATGTATAAAAGGAGAGCTTTTTTATGTCAAAAAAATCTGCAAAAATTGCTGTGACTTATTTTGCCACTATCATTACATCGCTGGTACTTATCGGCGGCGGCGGTTATCTGTTTATTACAAAGTATCTTGAGAAAGATACCGATAAGGGCGGTATGAGTCAGATAGTTATGGACGATTCGGCTGTTAAGTCCGATGAATACATTCCCGAGCTTGGCGACGGAAGAACTGTTCTTTTCATCTACGAGGCTGACAAGGCTCAGACCTCAACTTCCTTTGTTCTTGCACGCTTTGCCCCTGCCGACAACAAGGTAGTGCTTGTCCCTTTGCAGACGGATATTGCCTGCGAGATGGACGGTACTGCCAACACGCTTTATGAATTTTACCGTCTTGGCGGCACTGCTGACGCTAAAAGGGCTGTTGAAAAGTTCACGGGGCTTAGTGTTGATAAATATATGAAATTCAGCCGTGAAAGCTTTACAACATTCTCGAATTTTATGGGCAATGTGGATTATGAAGTGCCATACAATCTGATAATCGACAACCCCTCTACAGGTGAAAACACTGTTATCAAGGAGGGAAATCAGATTCTTGACGCCAATTCCCTGAGAAAGGTAATGTGCTACGACGGATACACAGGCGGAGAGGAGTACAGGGCTAAGGTTGTGGGAAATCTTGCCTTTGAGCTTCTTAATTCGGGCTGTCGGGGTATGCTCGGCAGCAATACTGAGCTTGTTTTCAACGATATTATCAACAGCGATGTTGAAACCGATATTACACGGTATGATTTTGAGGAGGATATGCCTGCCATACAGTATGTTCTTGAAAACACATCAGCTCCTGCACAGCTTGTTATCCCCTCGGGAACATACAACGAAAACGGCTGTTATCAGCTTGACGACGCATTTGTGGATTCTCTGCCCAGATGGTTTGCTATGGAATGATTAGTATAAAAAATTGTAAATTATACTGATTGTATATATTGTACTGAGTGTATAAAGATTAGATAATATACTATAAGTAAGAATAACAGCCATACCTTAATTTCACAAGGTATGGCTGTTATTACTTTTCTTGGCTTTTTTCGGCTTTGGCTGAGGAAGCTCGCTGTACATTTCTTTGAAAAGTCTGCAAAGAAATTCTCTGTTGTCGGTTTCTTCAACGAGAAGCATAGGTTTTGCACCCTCGTAAGGTGCTTCATACCGAAACTCTCTGCCGTTTTCCGCAAGTATTCTTTTTGCCGCTTCAACAGGCTTTGCCAGCAGTCTGTCGTCGCAGAGATATGCGGCTATCTTTCCTTTGTAATATATGATGTATTCGCCCATCATAGCTTTGTATGTTATATCCTCAAGCTCTGAAAGTCCGTCAAGGATATATTCAAGATAACTCTTTGATGTGGACATAACGCACCTCCGTCAGCTCAGGAATGCTTTTGCAATAAGCCCGATAATTATTATCCATAAGATTATCACGGGCAATGAGTAAAACCATTTCTTTTTCGGGGAAACGCTTTCTGTAGCGGCTTTTCTATAGCACTCCGTAAACACATCATTTGGGATAAGCTTTACAGCAATGCCTATAAGCCCCGACAGTATGATAACATCGTCAATATAGCCAAGCACGGGAATAAAATCGGGGATAAGGTCTATGGGCGAAAGAGCATAGCCCATAGCCGCCGCTGCCGCAATTTTTGCCGTTCTCGGGGTGTCCTTGTGACCGAGGGCAAGAAATACGGCAGGGATATAGCTTTTCATAAGAGCGGCACGCATTTTTAAGGGCAGCCTGTCCGAAACAGTTTCGCCGAAGCTTTCCCATTCTGCGGTTATTTTTTTACAGGCAAATTCAATACGATACCAAGCACGTTCTATGCCTGCAAAATTGATTTCCGTTTTTACGGAAACTCCCTTTTCAGATTCATCGGTGCAAAGGGAAAAAATATCAATGTCATCGTCCTCGCAGAGCTTTTTTACAAGCAGGTCAATTTCGCTTTTATAAACTGCTTTTTCCCTTGTTTTCTTAATGGTGTTGTCTTTTGGGCTTAGATATGGAATCTCATGAAAAAGGGCTTTTTTTATGCTGAAATCCTCCAGCCGCAGTCTGATACGGGGAACGGTGCACTTTTTCTTTGATTCGTTTCCGACAGCATACCATTCTGCGTCACAGTCACATAATGTCAGCATAAGGTCATTTCCTGCACATTCTGCTGAAATGACGCTTGCAAAATGAAAATCAAGGGAGTTTAGCTCTTCGTTTTCTGCTTTGTACATCATATTTCCGCTCCTGCGAAGCTGAAATTACGAGCGTTCTTCTCACCTGCGATAACGGGAGTTTCTATGTAGCTTACCATTCTTTCCCTGCGGAAGAATTTGACATCAGGCTCTTTTCCCATAAGCCTTTCAAGGGCAAGTCTGGGGATATTTACATCAGCCGCAAGGCAGGAAAGCTGTATTCCGCCAGACATTCTGGTGTTGACCTCCAGAAGATAGGGCTTGTCATTGTGGAATTTGAACTGCACATTGCAGGGCATTTTCAGCCCCGAACGTGATAGAAATGTCTCGCAGAGGGAAACTATGCTTTCCTCATACTTTACGCTGTATATTCTTCCCTGAGCCTTATATCTGGGGATTATGATACTGTTTTTCTTCCTGTAGAAGCAGTCTGCGCTGACCTCGATCCCTGTAAGATAGGGCATTACAAGGAGAGGTCTTGAAAAATCATATTCGGAAAGTATTGCCTGCGCCGCATCGTAGGTTATTTTAAGCCCCGGGGCTTTATAAAGCCCTTCATGCCCGCCCATAGTATTGTCGATAACACGGAAGCTGACTGCGCCCTCGTCGTCTGCAAATTTAAAGCAGGCACGCTCATATTCTGCGGTGATACGTTCATAGGCTTCTCTGAACATTTCGAGAGAGCTTACCTCAAACCGCAGCGGAACATATTCGGGAGCGAAATCCTCAAACCACTTATATGCGCTTTCTTTATTTTTCAGGATACCAAGCATACGGCTGTCGGTGTCCATTAAAAGCTTTACTCCCATATTTATGAATCTGTCGGCATTTAATGCAATGACATTCATTCCCCGTCTGGGTACAAATACGTCTATTTTGTTTTTGCGGCAGAAATCAAGGCAGAAGCTTACATATTCGTTTTCGGGAAGCTCGGGTTCTATGTACCATTCATCACAGGCAAGCCCCACCACGCTCAGCGGATTGGCGCTTGACCCTATTATCACGTCGCCCTCGCCTTTCATCATATTGATAATATGATAAGCGGTGCTGAACCAGTGGTTAAACCAAATTCTCATTTTTAAGGTGTCCTTTCGTAATAAAATACTGTACATATTTATATGTACAGTACAAAAAATCAAACCTCGGCGGAAACAGGCTCTTTTTTGGGAGCTTTTGTCTTTCCCTTGCAGAAATAGTCGATGTAGCGGTCAATGCACTTGTCAACTATTTCAATAGCCGCTTCTCTGTCCTTTATTTCGTCAATGGCTGTTTCCTTGCCTTCAAGCTGCTTGTAAACCTTGAAGAAGTGGGACATTTCCTCAAAAATGTGACGGGGAAGCTCGCTGATGTCCTTATATGTATTGTATGTAGGGTCATTAAAGGGAATTGCGATTATCTTATCGTCAATTGCGCCGTTGTCGAGCATTGATATAACACCGATAGGATAGCATCTTACAAGCGCCATTGAGTAAATGGATTCCGAGCAGAGAACCAGAACGTCAAGGGGGTCGCCGTCCTCTGCGTAGGTACGGGGGATAAAGCCGTAGTTTGCAGGGTAGTGGGTAGAGGTGTAAAGCACACGGTCAAGCTTCAGCATACCTGTTTTCTTGTCCAGCTCATACTTCATCTTGCTGCCCTTGGGTATCTCTATTACAGAGTAGAAATTATCTCTGGTTATTCTGTCGGGTTCAATATCGTGCCAGATGTTCATAATTCAGTTCAGTCCTTTCGGTATATTTCTTTTTTTATTGCGTATAGTATCCTCGGTTTCCTTGATGATATAGACAGGTCTGCCCTTTGATTCGGTGTACATTTTTGAAATGTACTGCCCTGTAACGCCCATACAGAAAAGCTGTATGCCGCCGATAAGGCAGATAAGGGAAATTATCACAGGCTCGCCTGACATTGCTTCGCCGAAAATAAGAGTCTTTATTACCATTGCCAGAGCAAGCAGACAGAAGATTATTCCCATAATAAGCGAAAGCCACAGGGGAGCGGTGCTGAAGGCAAATATGCCTTCAAGGGAATAGAGAAAAAGCTTTCTGAAATTCCATGTGGTTTTTCCGGCGGCTCTTTCGGTATTTTCCACCTCGATAAACTTCGTATCAAAGCCCACCCAGCTGAATATTCCCTTTGAAAAGCGGTTTCTTTCGGGCATATCAAGAATAGCGTTTACCATCTGACGGGTCATAAAGCGGAAATCCTGCGCTCCGTCAACGATATGGGTCTGGGAAATGCTGTTAATTATCTTGTAGAATGAGCGTGCAAAGAATGAAAGCACCTTTGATTCGCCCTTTCGGGAAATTCTTCTTGTGGCGGCGCAGTCATACTCGCCGCTTCTTACATAGTCGTACATCTGCGGAATGAGCTTGGGAGGGTGCTGGAGATCTGCGTCAAGGATAACGCAGTAATCCCCTCTTGACTGCTCAAGCCCTGCAAGCATTGCCGCTTCCTTGCCGAAATTCCGTGAAAAAGAAACGTATCTTACACGTCTGTCATCTGCGGCAAGCTCTCTGAGTATTTTCAGAGTATCGTCCTTTGAGCCGTCGTTTATAAAAAGAAACTCAAAGTTCAGCTCGGCTATGTTATCATTATAATATTTCTGCTTCATACCGTCAGTTACGGCGGTAATCTCCCTGTAAAAAAGAGGGAGGGATTCCTGCTCGTTATAGCAGGGAACTATCACCGAAATAAGCTCCATTTTCTGTGATTCCTTTGCAGTTTATTGGTTTTCTATGGCGGTTATCTGGTCAACTCTGCGCTGATGTCTGCCGCCCTCGAAGGTGTTTCCGAGAAATGCGTCAACTATTTCGCAGGCAAGACCTGTGCCTACTACTCTGCCGCCAAGGCAAAGCACATTTGCGTCGTTATGCAGACGGGTATATTTTGCCATATAGCAGTCTGTGCAGACAGCTGCACGGATACCCTTGCATTTATTTGCGGCAATGGAGATACCAAGCCCTGTTCCGCATACGAGTATGGCAAGCTCGGCTCTGCCCTCTGTTACCTCTGTGCAGACCTCCTTTGCCACCAGCGGATAATCACAGCTTGAGCCGTCCATACAGCCCATTTCCTTTATGTCAAGTCCCTTTTCCTTAAGATATTTTACAAGCTCGCATTTAAGCTCATAGCCTGCGTGGTCGCTTCCGATAGCTATCATTTTTCATTCCTCCGATTGTTTATAAGTACATATATGTATATTATACCATACCGTCAAAATATAATCAATAGTATTTTAGTATAATCTGACGTACATATTATGCTGACATTTCAACAAAAAAATCCTCCTGTGACAAAAAGATGAAAATTTGTGAGAAGCTATTGCATTTTCGGTTAAACTGTGTTATAATCGACCATAGACGGAAACTGTCCGAGAGACGGGAGGGATATTATGCCAAGACCTCAGAGGGCGAGAACGGTATGCTGT
>JAGAJY010000034.1 GCA_017848125.1 Oscillospiraceae bacterium | reverse complement strand
CAGAATGACAGCAAATATTATGAATATAAACTGAAAATTTCCGAATTGAAAAAGAAATCTGCACTTGCGGATATGGAGTTTGAATACTATGATGAGGAGAAGGAAGAACTTGATCAAAAGCTGAGCGAGCTTGCTCTGAAATCAAAATATTATGAGCTTTGCAGCTTGGAAAAACAGGTCGGTATCCGACAAGCGAATGTTGATTATTTAAAAAAATATGCGGAAGTTGAAGCGGTCAAGCTTGAAAACAGACAGTCAACTGAAACGGACTGTAAGCTGGCTCAGATCAATCTGCAAATGGCTGAAAACGAATTATCGGCAGCAGAAAAATCTGTACAGAGCAAAACAAGAGAAATATCGGATTTCCTCAATCAGTATAAGGATACCGAAAAATTTTCTGTTAAATGTGAATTGCCACAAAGAATAACCTATCGGAAATTTGACCCGGAAAAGCTTTACAAGAAATTCTCCGAAAACAGCTTTGAGCTTGAAAAACAGCGCAGGAGTATGGAGTATGATGAGAATTATCTTGAAGAAATCGAAAGCATTTACGGCAAGGACAGCGATATATACAAATCCTACAGCAATTCCTATGAGATCGACAAGCTGAATTTCGAGATAAAGGAAAATGAATACAAGTCGCAGATAACAGAAATGGTTTCAAGCTATGAGCAGACTTATGCGGAATATCTTTCCAACAGGGAGTATAACTCGGTGCTTGCGGATAAGCTTGATATTCTTAAAACTGCTTATGATACGGGAAATATGAGCGAGCTTGATTATCTGAAGCAGTATGCGGAGATTTCTTCCGAAATGTGCAGAATGGATAATGCGCTTGCTCAGGCTGACCTTCTTTATGACAGGCTTTGTCTTATTGAAGACGGAACTGATGCGGTTATAAATAATATAGATTTTTAATAGTGAGGTAATCAATATGGAATGGAAACAGCTTTTGTGTGAAAATCGTCAGTCATCGTCAAAAAGCAGTAATAAAACTGATCTTCGCAACGAATTTCAGAAGGACTATCATCGAATAATATGCAGTGCTTCTTTCAGGCGCTTACAGGATAAGACACAAGTCTTTCCGTTGGATAAAAGTGATTTTGTGCGTACAAGGCTTACTCACTCTCTGGAGGTCGCCTCCTTCGCAAAATCCTTGGGACAGACAGCTTTTCAATATCTTATTGATAATAACAAAGACGAAGAACTCACTCCCGAAATTAAAGAAAAGGTGTGCAGCATACTCGAATGTGCAGGACTTCTGCATGATATCGGAAATCCTCCCTTCGGGCACTTTGGAGAGGATTCCATTCGTAATTGGTTTAAGAGCAATCTGTCCAAAATTGAATATAAAGGCACTTCTGTTGAAAATAATTTAACCGAGCAGATGAAAAATGATCTATACCATTTTGAGGGCAATGCTCAGGCACTTCGTCTGCTGACAAAGCTGCATTATCTTGTTGACGAAAATGGTATGCATCTGACCTATGCTTTGCTGAACACATTGATCAAATATCCTGTGTCATCGTGCGGAATCAATAAACACAGCGGAAATATCAAGGATAAGAAAATGGGATATTATTTTGCAGAGCAGGCACTTTTTAAAGATATAACAGAATCAACAGGGGCGATTAACTGCCGATATCCACTTACATTTCTACTGGAGGCGGCAGATGATATTGCATATCATACTGCCGATATTGAGGATGCGGTCAAGAAAGGCTTTTTAAGCTATTCTCAGCTGCTTGAAGAACTACGAAGCGAAAAGTACATAAATAAATGTACAGATGTACAGGGAATCCAAAGCTATAAAAATGCTGTTGATATGCTTGAAACGAAGTATGCGAAAGCAAAAGAAAATGGTGTGCCTAACCCTGAACTCAACGCTGTGCAAAACTGGATTATCTACGTCCAGGGGCAGCTTCTTTATTGTGCATCCTACGGATTTACAAAAAATTATCAAAGTATTATGAATGGAACCTTTTCAGCTGAAGTAATAAGTGCTTCACGAGGGAAAACATTGTCCGATGCATTGGGTAGCATAGTTTGTGATTATGTTTTCAAATCCTGTGAAATATATAAAACAGAGATTTCTGCAGGAAATATAATCAACTTTCTGTTAGATAAATTTGTACCTGCTGCCGTTATTTATGATACAGACAATGAGCTTTCTCCTATGGACAAAAGAGTTGTTCATCTGATTTCGGATAATTACCGCCAGATTTATAAAATTTATTCCGACGGCAAAGACGAAAACGAGAAGCTGTATTTAAGGCTTTTGTTAGTTACTGATTACATATGCGGTATGACAGACAGTTTTGCCAAAAGATTATACCATGAGCTGAATGGAATAATGTGAATTTATTCAGGCAATATACAAAATTCTGTATATATTGGATAGCAATTCACACACAGATTTTGTTCCGTGGATGTTTAACTGAAAGAATTTCCTTTTGCTTTGACATTGCAACGTGGGTGTATATCTGTGTGATTGTAATTGAGCTGTGACCGAGTATTTTCTGTATGTATCGTATATCAACATCTTCTTCAAGAAGTAAGGTTGCGAAGGAGTGACGGAACATATGGGGAGTTATATGCATAGAACTGCCTGAAAGCGTTGTATATTTTTTGATAATTTCCCGCACAGACTGCTCTGTCAGACGTTTGTGCATCTTATTGATAAAGATAGATCCCGTTTTTTCTATATCGTCCGCAAAAGCAGCAAAATAATCAGAAAGAATTTTCAACACATCGGGATTTTCAATCTGTATAATCCGCTCTTTTGATCCTTTGCCGAAAATTTTTACAGTGTGATTTGACAGATCCATTGTCGCAGGAGTAAGTGAACATATTTCAGATACTCTTGCTCCTGTTGCAAACAGCATTTCCATTACAGCTATGTCACGTAAATGCTGTCTACGGGAATAATCGGTTTGAGCATTCTTATACTCTGTGTAAGCAGCACTCAGCACAGCGTTTAAAACATTCAACGGTATTGTTTTAGGAAGAATGATTGGTTCTCTGAACGAAATATCAATCTTGGTAAAAGGGTTGATCTCAATAATTTCTTCCATGGTCAGATAATGGGTAAATGCTTTCATTGTTGCAATTTTACGTTTAACTGTTTTGGGTTTAAAGCTGTTATGTAAATAAGCAACATAAGCGCAAATAATCTCCTTATCATATCGACCTTCGGAGAATTTACAGAACTGATTCAAATCTATTGAATAAGCCTTTACAGTTTTATTACTGAGTGCTTTTCTGTTGGTACAGTAGTCTAAAAAGGCTTTTATCTGAATAGTCATATTGAACATATTGGCATTCCTCCTTGAGATATAGTACCTTAATTATATATCTTTTTGAAAGATTTGTCGAATTTTGTCGAACAAAAATAGGAGAGAATTGCAAAATGGAGTTGAAAAATACCGCGTTTTAGTGTATAATATTTATACACAGGATAACTATTTATTATCAACTATTAGAGGAGAAATAGAATGTCTGATTCCCAGAAAAATTCAAGCAGTTTTGAAGAGTTATGCTTAAAAATAGTAAAAAATCTTTTAGGAAATTCACTGAATAAAATTGAAAAAACACAGTCATCAAAAGATGGCGGATATGATATTGACGCAACAATAAAATATAAAAACAAACAATACAGCGTATTATTTGAATGCAAACTCCGGGGGAAAAACGTTAATTTACGAGATATTGCAGCAAATGTCATTATTGCCTATAACAACTGTACCGACAGCTTAGTTTTGATGATAAACCGATATTTTACTCCACAGCTTGAGGAACAGCTCTTGCGTTTCAGAGATTCAAGCCAATTGAATATAAAAGTAGTAATAGGTTCAGATATCAAAAATGTCATTCAGAATAACAATATACCTGTAAGTACCGAATTGACGGAGCTTTTAAAAGATAAAAATACAAATAGGAAAAACAAACCTATATCATCACTCGTTTTAAACACTGATTCTGGAAATATATGCAAACAGATTATTGAAAAACCTCAAGCAGAGTCTGATAATAAAGAATCAGATTTTATGGCTCAGGTTTATTCAAAGGAGTTTAACAGTGCTATTTCATTGATCAAAAATAATAAAAGCTTTATTGTTCGAGGCTACATGGGCACGGGTAAAAGTGCCTTTATAAGAAAAACACTACACACGGTCGATCATATGTGCATAAGATTAAATGCGGATGTGTGTCTGAATCAGGAACAGGTCATTCTTCATTTGATCCGAAGTATCTGGGGATTGCCGGACGATAGTTTTTTAGGTATGTTTGAAGAAGACGATATTGATTGCATAATCAGTACTATCAATGAAAACTATTCTACGGAAACTTGTGAATTTATAAAATACTTATT
>JAGAJY010000033.1 GCA_017848125.1 Oscillospiraceae bacterium | reverse complement strand
TACCAAGCGTCTGCTTCTTCCCAAGGATATTGTTGACGCTGACCACGACGGTCTTATACATTTCCATGATTCCGATTATTTCGCTCAGCATATGCATAACTGCGACCTTGTTAACCTTGATGATATGCTCCAGAACGGCACAGTTATCAGCGAAACTCTCATTGAAAAGCCCCACGGTTTCCCAACAGCCTGCAATATTGCCACTCAGATAATCGCTCAGGTCGCTTCAAATCAGTACGGCGGTCAGAGCATAAGCCTTACACATCTTGCACCCTTTGTGCAGATATCCCGTGAGAAGATTCGCAAGGCTGTTATAAGCGAATCCAAGGAGCTTGGAGGAAGTCTTGACGATGAGATTATCGACAAGGTGGTTGAAACAAGGCTTCGCAAGGAAATTGCAAGCGGAGTACAGACTATCCAGTATCAGGTTATCACTCTTATGACCACCAACGGACAAGCCCCCTTCCTTACAGTGTTTATGTATCTCGGCGAGGCTCGCAACGAGCGTGAGAAGAAGGACCTTGCCATGATAATAGAGGAAATGCTCCGTCAGAGATACCAGGGCGTAAAGAACGAATCGGGCGTATGGATAACCCCTGCATTCCCCAAGCTTATTTATGTTCTTGAGGAAGACAATATCAAGGAAGGCTCGGAGTATTTCTACCTTACTCAGCTTGCAGCAAAATGCACCGCAAGGAGAATGGTTCCCGATTACATATCCGAAAAGAAGATGAAGGAGCTTAAAGAGGGCAACTGCTTCCCTGTAATGGGCTGCCGCAGCTGTCTTAACACATGGAAGGACGAGAACGGAAATTACAAGTTCTACGGCAGATTCAATCAGGGCGTTGTGACCCTTAACCTTGTTGACATTGCACTCTCCTCGGGCAAGGATATGGACAAATTCTGGAAGATATTCGATGAAAGACTCGACCTTTGCTATCGTGCCCTTATGTGCCGTCACAACAGATTAAAGGGAACTCTTTCCGATGCCGCACCTATCCTTTGGCAGAACGGTGCTATTTCCCGTCTGAAAAAGGGTGAGCCCATAGACAAGCTTCTTTACGGCGGATATTCGTCTATTTCACTTGGATATGCAGGACTTTGCGAGTGCGTAAGATATATGACGGGCAAATCCCACACAGACCCCTCTGTTACCGAGTTTGCGCTTAATGTTATGAGATATATGAACGATGCGTGCACAAGATGGCGTGAGGAAACAAACATTGCGTTCAGCATTTACGGCTCTCCAATTGAGAGCACTACATATAAATTTGCAAAATGCTTGCAGCGTCGTTTCGGTATTATTGAGGGCGTTACGGACAAGGGCTATATTACAAACAGCTATCACGTCAACGTTACCGAGGAGATAGACGCATTCAGCAAGCTGAAGTTTGAAGCACAGTTCCAGGCACTTTCAACAGGCGGTGCAATAAGCTATGTCGAAGTTCCCAATATGCAGGATAATCTTGAAGCTGTTATTAGGGTGCTTCAGTTTATCTATGACAACATTATGTATGCGGAGCTTAATACAAAGTCGGATTTCTGCCAGTGCTGCGGATATGACGGCGAAATAAAGATTGTTGAGGACAGCGGCAAGCTTGTCTGGGAGTGTCCTGCCTGCGGAAACAAGGATCAGGATAAAATGAACGTTGCTCGCCGCACCTGCGGATATATCGGCACACAGTTCTGGAACCAGGGAAGAACTCAGGAAATCAAGGAACGTGTAATGCATTTGTAATATAAAAACATAAGGCAATACCACACAAGGTATTGCCTTATTGCACGGAGGAATGAACTATGCACTATGGAGAGATAAAGAAATTTGATATAGCCAACGGCAGGGGAGTAAGAGTTTCACTTTTTGTATCGGGCTGTACCCATTGCTGCAAGGGCTGCTTCAATCCTCAGACATGGGATTTTTCCTTCGGAACTGAGTTTACTGATGAAACAGAAATGGACATAATCGAAGCTCTCAGCCCCGATTATATTGACGGGCTTACTTTGCTGGGCGGAGAGCCTATGGAGCCTGACAATCAGCGGAAGCTTCTTCCCTTGCTGAAAAGAGTCAGGGAGCTTTACCCTCATAAGGACATATGGTGCTACACAGGATATACCCTTGAAACAGACCTTCTCAGCCGCAGCAGAGCAAGATGCGAGGTGACAGACGAGGTGCTGTCATACATTGATGTTCTTGTTGACGGCGAATTTGTCGAGGAGCTGAAAAATATATCTCTCAGATTCAGAGGAAGCTCAAATCAGAGGATAATTGATCTGAAAAAAACACTTTCGTCGGGTGAAGCTGTGTTATGGTCAGACGACCCGAGTTATGAAAAGCACGGAATATGAAAACAGAGCCAAGCATCAGAAAATGCTTGGCTCTGTTTTTGTAATTATCCATTTACCGCCCGAAAACTTCATTGTCAGCCTTACATCATTGTAGGAAACGCTTTTCCCGCTGCTGAAAAAGTCAATATCCGCAAGGCATATCCATTCTGTCAGATTTCCGTTCATTCTGTGTTCGGTTATCTTCACCTTGGCGCTGATGTTATCGGTGGCTGTAAGCTCGGAGAACTGCGGAAGCTGTCTGATACCTTTATTGCAGGATTCTTTGAAATAGTCCTCGCCTTTTGCCGCATATTCGTTGTCAGAGGGAACTGTTTTTACAAATTCCTTGTAGTTACCCGTCGCAATGGCGGCGCAGTATTTTTCAGCTGCCGTATTCTGACTGCCGATAAACTTTGATACAGAAAAAACGGCGATAAGCAGTAATATTACAACGGCAGTCATAAGCTTGCCGAATTTTTTTGCTCCGCTTACAGTTTTACTCATAAATTTAACCCTTCTTGTTTGTTATCTCCGCATTTCGGAAAAATCACCCGAAATGCGGAGAATAAATTATCAGTCGTTTTTAAGTACAGCACCCTGTGCGCCGGAGGTTACAAGAGAAGCATATCTTCTGAGGTAGCCGCTGAGCTCCTTGGTCTTGGGCTTGAATTCTGCAAGACGGCGCTCTATCTCAGCGTCATCTACATCAAGATTCAGTCTGCAGTTGGGAATATCTACGGTTATCATATCCCCGTCCTGTACGATTCCGATAACGCCGCCTACAGCCGCTTCGGGTGAAACGTGACCGATAGACGCACCTCTGGACGCACCGCTGAATCTTCCGTCGGTGATAAGTGCAACAGAGCTTCCCAGACCCATTCCCTGAATAGCAGATGTGGGATTGAGCATCTCTCTCATACCGGGACCGCCCTTGGGACCCTCATAACGGATAACAACAACGTCGCCTGCAACGATCTTTCCGCCGAGGATAGCTGCCTGAGCGTCCTCCTCGCAGTCAAATACCTTTGCAGGGCCTGTGTGAGTGAGCATTTCGGGAACAACTGCCGAGCGCTTTACTACACAGCCGTCCTTTGCAAGATTTCCTCTGAGAACGGCAATTCCGCCTGTTTCGCTGTAGGGAGCGTCAATGGGCTTGATTATATCGGTATCCTTGTTTACACAGCCTTCAATGTTTTCGCCTACAGTCTTGCCTGTAACGGTGATGATGTCGGTGTAAAGGAGATTCTTCTTGTTAAGTTCATTCATAACGGCGTAAATACCGCCTGCCTCGTTGAGCTGCTCCATATAAGCGTGACCTGCGGGAGCAAGGTGGCAGAGATTGGGAGTTTTTGCGCTGATCTCGTTTGCAATGTCGAGGTTTATATCAATGCCGCATTCGTGAGCGATAGCAGGAATGTGGAGCATTGTGTTTGTGGAGCAGCCGAGAGCCATATCAACAGTAAGAGCGTTAAGGAAAGCTTTTTCGGTCATAATATCTCTGGGACGGATATTTCTTCTGTACATTTCCATAACCTGCATGCCTGCGTGCTTTGCAAGACGTATCCTGTCAGAATAAACCGCAGGGATAGTGCCGTTGCCCTTAAGACCCATACCGATAGCCTCGGTAAGACAGTTCATAGAGTTTGCGGTGTACATTCCCGAGCAGCTTCCGCAGGTGGGACAAGCCTTGTTTTCGTATTCCTCAAATTCTTCAAGGGTTATCTTTCCCGAAGAATATGCGCCTACTGCTTCAAACATACTTGAAAGGGAGGTCTTGCTGCCCTTGACGTGACCTGCAAGCATAGGACCGCCTGAAACAAATACTGTAGGAACGTTTACTCTTGCCGCCGCCATAAGCAGACCGGGAACGTTCTTGTCGCAGTTGGGGATCATTACAAGAGCGTCAAAATGATGAGCCAGAGCCATACATTCGGTAGAATCGGCAATAAGATCTCTTGTAACAAGGGAATACTTCATTCCCTGATGACCCATAGCGATACCGTCGCATACGGCAATTGCGGGGAATACAACAGGTGTACCGCCTGCCATAGCAACGCCGAGCTTTACAGCCTCAACTATCTTGTCGATATTCATATGACCGGGAACAATTTCGTTGTAGGAGGATACGATACCAACCAGAGGCTTCTGCATTTCCTCCTTTGTCATACCCAGAGCGTTGAAAAGGGAACGCTGAGGCGCCATTTCCGAGCCTTCGCAGAAAAAGTTTCCGCAGTCGTTTTTACATTCATTGCAAGCCATTTTTATTACCTCTTTCAATCAGATATTTTCTTTTGTGCAGCCACAGTATAGGGGGATTGTTATCAACTTATCAGCCTGCATTTCCAAGGAATGCCGCACCGATAATGCCTGCATCGTTTCCGAGCTGAGCAACAACTACCTCGGTGTTCTGAGAGAGCATTCTTGTATAAACTTCCTTGCTTACAAGCTCCTTTACAGGAAGAAGCAGAGGGTCGCCTTCGTTGCATACGCCGCCGCCGATACAGAGAATGTCAGGCTGGAAGATGTTTATTGCATTGGTGATACCTGCGGCAAGATACTTGCAGTATTTGTCAACTACCTCTGTGCCTGCCTTGTCACCCTCTCTCATAGCCATAAATGCGTGACGTGCGGAGAATTTGCCGTCTGTCTCGTAGTATTTGTTGAGTACAGATGCGCTGTCAGCCTCTGCCGCTTCCTTTGTCATACGGATAAGACCTGTTGCGGAGGAGAATACCTCAAAACAGCCCTTTCTTCCGCAGGTGCACTGAGGACCGTCAACCTCGATTACAATGTGGCCAAGCTCTGCTCCCGCAAGGTTTGAGCCTGTGAGTATCTTACCGTCAACAATGATTCCTGCGCCTACGCCTGTTCCCAGAGTAATGCACACAGCGTTCTTTGCACCCTTTGCCGCACCTGCAACAAATTCGCCGTATGCCGCCGCATTTGCGTCGTTTGCAACATACACAGGCTTGTTTATGTGCTGCTGAATGTACTCTCTTACGGGTACATCGTGGAAATCAAGATTGTTGGAATAGGGGATAGTTCCGTTGATGTTGTCAGCAATTCCGGGAGTACCCACGCCTATCCACTCAATATCGTCTGTGCTGATTCCTGCAAGCTTGCAAGCCTCAGCGGAGACCTTTGCCATATCATCGCATATTTCCTTTGCGGGACGGGGGCAGAGAGTCTTTGTGGAAGCCTTTGCGATTATCTCAAAGTTTTCGTTTACAACGCCTGCCTTGATGTTTGTACCGCCAAGGTCTATTCCGATATAGTATTTCATTTTAATCAGCCTTTCTGTTTTTTATTCCGAAGCTACGATATTTCGCAGCCAAACGCCCTTTTTAACAAGGATAAAGCCAACGGTAACCTTTATTATGTCAATAAGCTGGCATAAGAAATATACCGTTAAAATGTCAAATTCTGTAAATTTGACCAGAAGCATTGCGGTGGGGATAGTTATCGCCCAAATATATACGCTGTCAAACAAAAATGTGATAAAGGTCCGTCCGCCTGAACGCAGGGTAAAATATGCGGCATGGAGAAAAGCCGCAAAGGGCATAAACATTCCCGATATTGTTATTATGCTGCCTGCAAGCTGACGAATATTGTCCGATGTGTTGTAAAGCTGCGGAAACAGCCCCGACATAACAGCCATAAGCGCTCCCGTAACCGCTCCTGCGGCTACTGTGAATACAATAAGCCGTGTGTCTGTTTCCCGTGCCTTCTTCATATCCCCTGAGCCGAGTATCTGACCCACTATGATTCCCACGGAATTTCCGAGAGCAATGAAAACTACCGAGAAAATGTTGAATATTGTTGATGAAATATTTGTCGCCGCAACCACATCAACGCCCATCATGGAATAAGTGCGGTTAAGTGTCGCCATTCCTGCCGACCATAAGCATTCGTTCAGGGTAAGGGGAAGTCCGCTTATGATTATCCTCTTTACAAGCTCGGGAGGAACAGCCAGGCTTCTGAACGCTCCAACGATAAACTCGTTTTTCTCCCTGTTCAGATGAGTCCACAGAACGACTATGGCACATTCGGTCACTCGTGATATAACCGTAGCAAGAGCCGCTCCTTTAACGCCCATCTGAGGAAGACCGAGCTTTCCGAAAATCAGCACCCAGTCAAGCACAAGATTTATAAGCACCGCCGCAAGACCTGCAAACATAGGAGGAAAGGTGTGGTTTGTTTCACGGAGAGTTGAAGCATAGACCTGGGTTATGGTAAAGGGGATAAGACCCACAAGCATAATTTTCAGATAATCAAGCCCCGAAGCCAGTATAAGCTCCTTGTTTCCGCTTTCGCCGTTTCCCGTAAGGTATGATGAAATAAGCTCCGTATCTGCGGCTGAAAGTATCATCATACCTGCCGCAAGCACGATAATGCCCGTTATCACCTTGAAACGGAAAGCGTCTCTCACGCCCTTTGTACTGCCCTGTCCGAAAAACTGAGCGCCGAATATTCCTGCTGATGATATAGACCCGAACAGAGTCAGATTGAAAACGAAAAGCAGCTGATTGACGATTGCCGTTCCCGACATCTGCTCCGTTCCCAGCTGACCCACCATAATGTTATCAAGAAGGGCAACAAAATTTGTAATGCCGTTCTGTATCATTATGGGAACGGCTATCAGCAGGACCTTTTTGTAAAAACCGCTGTCCCCGAGCAAACGCCGTTTAGTATCTGCCATAGAAAATCACCGTTTTATTGTATCAGTCAATGTGAGTCTTTACCGCAGAGCAATTTCCCGTAAGCTCAAATTTACCAAGACCTGCAGGGATAAACAGGCTGTCGCCCTTTACCAGCTCGCAGGGGGTGCTGCCCTCAGCCGAGAAAACACAGCCGCCCTCGGTAACAAGGATATGAACAAAGCTGCCGTTATCCGCTTCAAGAGAAGCCCTTGTGTCTATCTCAAGAGAGTTTACCGTGAAATACTCACAGGAAGCAAGCTTCTTTTCGCTCCAGCCGTCATTCTTCACAGGCTCGGAAACAGGATAGGGCTTTGCGGGGCAAAGGTCTGTTACCTCTACAGCCTTGTCGATATGGAGCTGTCTGGGCTTGCCGTCAGCGCCGACTCTGCCGTAATCATAAATTCTGTAGGTTGTATTGGAATTCTGCTGTATCTCGGCAATAAGTATGCCCTTGCCGATAGCGTGAAGAGTTCCTGCCTCAATAAAGAATACATCCCCCTTTTTGACGGGAACGGAATTTGTCACCTCAAGGAGAGTGTTGTTTTCGATCCTCTCTCTGAATTCTTCCTTTGAAATATCCTTCTTGAAGCCGTAGAGGAGGGAAGCACCCTCATCGCAGTCAACGATATACCACATTTCGGTCTTGCCGTATTCGCCCTCAGCACGCATAGCATAATCGTTATCGGGGTGAACCTGAACGGAAAGGTTGTCCTTTGCGTCGATAAGCTTTATAAGTATGGGGAAATTCTCAAATCTTTCGCAGTTTGAGCCGAGAACAGTCTTTCCCTGCTTCTCAATGTACTCCGCAAGAGTAAGTCCTGCAAATTCGCCGTCAGCAACAACGGAATTACCGTCCTTATGACAGGAAAGCTCCCAGCTTTCGGCAATTTTTTCAAAGTCGCAGTCCTTGCCGAAATCGTCCCTGAGCCTTGTGCCGCCCCAGAGATAATCCTTGAACGCAGGCTTGAGCTTGATAGGTTCCATAGCATCATTCTCCTTTAATTTAAAACTATGCGGAATACAAACCGCAGTATCAGCATTATACATAGTATTGTACCATATATTCATCTGTTTGTCAATAATCTTGCCACACAGAGTGCGGTCATAATTCGGACAAAGGGTGAATATACTCTGTTAGGACAATTCCCGGCTGAAAATATGCTGCGGTGAATGAAAGGATGGTTTATATGGATCTCAGAATCAACAAAGAGCCTGTGCGGTCGGGCGAAAGGATATGCTGCTGCGCTCAGGAACAGCCTATAGAGCTTGACTACGTTCTTCCCGACTATTATCCCGAAATATTCAGGATAATCAAATGCTGTACGGAAGCGGAAATAACTGCCTGCTCGGTCAGCGGAGACAAGGCTGTTTATGAGCTTACGGTGCATCTTAAAATAATCTACTGTCCCGAGGACAGCAGGATTCCCGAAGCGGTTGAACAGAAGCTGGTTTACAGCAGAACAGTCAGCATAGAAAAGGCGGCAGAGAATGTATGCGTATATATCAAAGCCGTGCCCGACTGCGTTAACTGCCGTGCGGTAAACAAGCGCCGTATTGACGTAAGAGGTGCTGTGACCGTAAATATCTGCATTATGGGCGAAAGCGAAACTGAGGTCATCAGTGAGGCTTTCGGAAGCAGTATCCAGTTAAGAAAGAAAAGTCTTGTATGCCCTGTGCAGTCCATCAGAGCACAGAAAAGAGTGCTTGTTTCCGATGATTTTACCTTGTCTGAAACAGCACCGTCCGTAGGAACGATACTCAGAGCCTCTGCCGAAATAATATCAGCCGACAAGAAAATAATTGCAGGAAAAGCGGCGGCAAAGGGCGAGCTTAAGATCTCTGTTGTATATACTTCAAGGGATAAAACGGATTCACCTGTAAGCTCAGCACAGTTTTCCCTGCCATATTCACAGCTTGTAGAGCTTGACGGGCTAAATGAGGATTATCTGTGCCACATCGACCCCTCGGTAATATCCTGCACAGTGATCCCACGTTCGGACGGAGACGGCAGCTCAAGACAGCTTGAATGTGAGGTAATGCTGTTTATCGACTGTCTTGCAGTTCGTATGGCAGAGCGTGAGATCGCTGTTGATGAATACTCAACTGCTTATGCATCATCACATTCGGGTACGGAGGTAAGGCTTGAAAAGCAGCCCGAAGCGGTAGAAAGCAGCTTTTCGGTAAGAGGAAGCTGTGAAAGCAGAGATTCGTCCTTTGCGGAAATATACGAAGCATACTGCGATGCTTCGGGACTGAAAGCGTCTGTGGAGGATGGCAGGCTCATTGCCTCTGGAAATGTCGTTCTTACGGTAATGGGTGAAACGGAAAACGGCGATTTCACAATATGCGAATCGGAAGTTCCTGTAAACGAGGTCCTTGCCGTATCTGCACAGGGGATAAGCAGTGAAGCTGATGTCAGGGTGAATTTCTCGGTGATCTCCTGCAGCTATAACATTACTTCGGATAGTACCGCAGAGATAAAGGCTGATATAACAGCAAGGGGAAGGATAACGGACTTTTCCTTTGAGGAGGCTCTTACGGAAATATCTGTAGATGATTCTGCTCCCAGAGAGGGACAGGGAGATTATGCTCTGCGTCTATACTTTGCCGAAAGCGGCGAGGAGCTTTGGGATATTGCCAAGAAGTACGGTGCGGCAGTCAGTCGGATAATTGAGGAAAATGAGCTTGACGGTGATTCGGTAGATGAGTCGGCAATGCTTCTGATTCCGCTGTCATAATTTTAGGAAAGGAAATTGCAAATATGGTGAAAAATGATATTTACAAGGATATTGCCAAGCGTACCGACGGAGACATCTACATAGGTATAGTAGGACCTGTCCGTACAGGAAAATCCACATTTATCAAGCGTTTTATGGAAAAGCTTGTTATTCCTAACATTGAAAGCGATTTCCGCAGGGAAAGAGCCGTTGACGAACTGCCTCAGTCCGCCGCAGGAAAGACGATAATGACCACCGAGCCCAAATTCATTCCCGAGGAGGCTGTTGAAGTATCTGTTGGGGATAATGCCAGATTTAATGTCCGTCTTATCGACTGCGTGGGCTATATCGTTCCCAGCTCCATAGGCTATATTGAAAATGAAGCGCCCAGAATGGTCATGACCCCTTGGTTTTCCGAGGAGATACCCTTTAATATGGCGGCTGAAGTGGGTACAAGGAAGGTTATCACCGAACACAGCACTATCGGTCTTGTTATTACAACAGACGGAAGCATTTCGGATATTCCACGCAGTGAATACGAGGAATCCGAGCAGCGTGTTATAGGTGAGCTTAAAGCAATAAACAAGCCCTTTGTGGTGCTGCTTAACTGCACAGACCCCAAAGCCTCCGAGGCTGTTTCTCTTGCGGCAGAGCTGGAAAACAGCTACGGTACGCCCGTTATCCCCGTCAACTGCCTTGAACTCAGCGGTGATGACATTGACAACATTCTCAGACAGGTGCTTTTCAGCTTCCCTGTGAAAGAGATAAACATTTCTATGCCCCGATGGATAACAGGCCTTTCATGCGACCATTGGCTGAGAAAGGAAATATTCGGTGCTGTCAGGGGAGCGGCTTCGGACGTTAAGACTGTAAGAGACGCAGGAAATATTGCCGAAAGGCTTAAATCCTGCGAAAGCATCACTTATACCGATATTCGCACAATAGATCTCGGCAAAGGCAGTGCAGATATTGCCATAACCGTAAAGAATGACCTGTTTTATCGTATTCTCGGCGAAACTACGGGAATTGAGATAGAAAACGAAAGCGACCTTCTTCCTCTGCTTAAAAATCTCACGGAGATAAAAAAGAAGTATGAGAAAATAGAGAATGCTCTGAGAGAGGTTGAGGCTACAGGCTACGGAATCGTAATGCCCTCTACCGAGGAGCTTACTCTGGAAGAGCCAGAGATCGTCCGTCAGGGCGGAAAATACGGAGTAAGGCTTAAAGCTTCCGCTCCATCTATTCATATGATGAAGGCGGATATTATTACAGAGGTAAGCCCCATCGTAGGAAGCGAAAAGCAGTCAGAGGAGCTTGTGATGTATTTGCTTCGTGATTTCGAGGAAAATCCCGGAAAGATATGGGAATCAAACATCTTCGGAAAATCCCTGCACGAGCTTGTTAACGAGGGACTGCACAACAAGCTTTACAGAATGCCTGTTGACGCACGCCTTAAACTGCAGGAGACCCTTGAACGCATTATTAACGAGGGCTGCGGTGGGCTTATCTGCTTTATACTTTAATTTTTGCGGCATTGCACACAGATGTGCAGTGCCTTTTTATTAAAATTCGATTAAAAACATTGACATAATTTTATTTGTATGCTATACTTAAACAAGACTGAATGTCTAATTTTGTTAAATTAAGGAGATTTTGTTATGAT
>JAGAJY010000032.1 GCA_017848125.1 Oscillospiraceae bacterium | reverse complement strand
GACAAGGGATAACTGCGCCCTTTTGCAGAAATCACCTAAGAAAAACAACCCGTTTTTAATGCTTTACGCATATATTTGACCTGATTTGCATTTTTTACCTGATTGTGTTCTTGCAAAAGGGGGTTTTTAGAGGTTGCCTAAAAAAGCTCGGGATAAAAGTGCAGGATATAGGGTATCTTTTTATCTCCCACTTTCATCCCGATCACATGGGCATTGCTCAGGAAATTGCCAACTCGGGAGTGCAGATCGTTGTTATGGATATTCAGCAGAATTTCATTCACAACGCCGATCAGATTTTTGAGAAGGAAAAGCGTACTAAATTCATACCAATAGATGATAGTAAAATCCGGATAGTCAGTATTTCTGAAAGCAGAGCTTTTCTCAGTGAAATCGGGATAAACGGAGAAATATTCCATACCCCGGGTCACAGTGATGACAGCATCTCCTTATATCTCGATGATGGTTTTCTCCTTGTCGGTGACTTAAATCCTCTATATGAGCTTGAAGCACATATAGGAACACAAATTGCTGACAGCTGGGATGTTCTTCTGAACTTAAAGCCCAAGGTTGTTTATTATGGTCACGCCAAAGCTGCCGTTCTTGATAAATCGGCTCCGAAAACCTCTTTGGAAAAAGTTTCGGATAAGGAAATTTTCAGCCTTGTAAAAAAGATAATGAAATGTATTGATAAAGGTTATTCTGTTGACATCATTCAGAAGAAAACCGGTGCTGATCCGGAATTTATTCAAGACGTTGCAAGAATGTATCTTACACATCAGAATGTCAGTGTTCAGGGTATTTTAGACCGTATCGAAATAAAGAACAAATAGTTTTTCACGCCGTTTCCGAATAAGATGCGGCGTTTTCTGTTTCATTCACTGAAAGCTCAACCTCTCTATCCCTGAAATACACATATATATTTGTGAGAATTGCAAGCACGATCATTACCATAACGGTCACAGCGTACCTGAATGACCTATTCTCCCAGTTTTCCTTCCACCATTCTTTGAAACGCTTCATTTTTCTTCCTTACCTCCCGTCTGTTTTAGCCTGTTTTTATTGTGCTCAACAGCAAGGAGAGCGGCGGACAGCGATACAAACACCGCAAGATGCAGCTTGCTGTCATTCCAGATATTTTCTATAAGTGATTCCTCCGCCTGTTCGGTTTCAGACTGTTCGGGCGGATCATCTTTTTCCGCTCGATACCTCTTGTAGCTTACTCCAACCACCGTTAGCGCAGTCACAATAATTATGATTACAACTGCCCGAAACCACTCTTCTTTTTTGTATCTGCTTATCCAGTCCTTTGCTGTTTTGAACGGATTATTCATCGCTGTCCTCCTCCCCAATGGGTGATTCGATTGTCCAAAAGTTATTCGGAATTTCTTCGCCGCCTATGAGTATCGAATAGAACTCTTGTGCCTTTGTGTTATCTGCCGCACCGAACTTACGGTAATCCGCTTCGGTAATGTCAAGCTCCTTTTCTATGAGCTTCATATATTCTTCAATGAGCTTGTTGAAGCTGTCCTCATCAACGCCATTACTCTGGGCATCGGTAAGCTCCATAACCTTTTCCCGAAGCTCATCGGCTGTTTTGCAAGCACCTATCTCACCGGTCAGATTGTCATGATCTCCGTCGCAGTAATACTCCCACGCTTCATCAACAAGTCTACGCTTGCAGTTCATACCTGAGCAGAAATTACCATGTGTGACATCGGTGGTTATTGTTATGAATTCCGTTTCTTCAAAGAAATCCATAATATCCTGCGGGGTAATGTTCAGAATCTGCTCCGCATCGGGGTCACTGTCATCGGGATTGATTATGCTCATGGATTTGTAAAGTGCGATATATGCAAGAAGCTCCTCTGCGGACAATTCGCTGTTTATTTCCACATTACCGAAATGATTGGTTCCCACAACAGGCATTCCCGTAAATTCAGCGGAATCTGCATTTCCATTAGCCATATTCTGTTGTTCAGTTTCATAATGCTGTCTGTGAGTTTCCGCCGTAAGCGTATCATCAAGGCTTGCCATAAGTGCGTTGTACTCAGCAAGTGCCGCCGGCATTGCATTTGAAATTGCCGCTGAAATTGCATTGTTCATTGCGTCTATCAAGGCATTTTTCTGATTAACATTTGGGGCTGCTGCGATCAGATCATAGTAATATGACTGAATTTCACTGACAATACTCTGACAATAATCGCTGAAAAAATCCGAGAAGTTCAGATCCGGTGCAGGATAATCATAAGTACCGCCGTACCAGTCACCGTAATTCAGGTAATAATATGCCTGGGTCACGTCCATGTAGTTTTTTATCAGCTTGGCATAACCGTCAATTACCTCTGAGTTAGTGGCTGCTTCGGTTTCGTCACCGTCCTCACCTGCAAGAGAGTAACTGTAAGGAACAAGCCAGCCGAAAAAGGCGGCTATGACAGCGAAAACGATAATTACAACGATTATTGGAATTATGGATGCCAAAACTCCGCCGCCTATAAGTGCTTTTGCGGCTTTTTTCTTTGCATACCGCTTCCCTGTGCCCTTTACCGTATTGGAAACAAGGTCGGGATTGTCCGTGTAGAAATCAAGAAACATTTCCTTCTGCTTGTTTTTTCGTTCGGTCTGCAAACGCTCGGCATAGAATGATTTCTGCTTTTCGGCAACACGTCTGTTATGCAGAAAATTTCTGCGCTCCTCTCGGGACATTTGCTCGGACATAGAATCCTTTTCGGACAGCTTATGTTCGACCTTGTGCCGTTCCTTTTCGGCATCAACATATTTTGTTCTGCCCTGTGCCTTGTGTTCTTCAATAAATGCCCTGTCCTTTTCGCTGCTTTCGCCCTTCATTATCTTTGCGACCAGCTTTTTGGCTTCGACCGTCGCAAGAGTAGTGGCAACATCGGTTACGGCAGAACCGACGGAAGATGAATTCTGAACGGTCTTTCCCATCTGAACCGCCTTGCCGATATAGTCACCGTCAACGTGAGCTTTGCCCTTGTGGTATTCGGGATTATCGGGGTTATACACCGAATAATCATTTATTTTCAGAGCCTTGTCCATCAGCGTATGACCGCCGCCGTCCAGCTCTCTTATCTGATCGGGAGTAACATTAAATGCTGCTCCGTCATTAACAGCTTCACTGACGGTATCATACTTATACCCTTCCTTGCGATGCTCCTCAAGATACCTCACTCCAAGGTCATTGCGGCGGTTTGTATTGATAGAATCTTTGAATTTCTCAATAAATTCAGCCTTTGCAATATTAACCTTGAATTTCAGCTTTTCCGAAGCAGTCATATCATCGGAGTTATCGGATTTTAAGGATAAAAATCTGCTGTAAAAGGGCTTGTGTTCAGGATTTTCCGTTTTTTTCGGAATGTCTGCTGCGGAATTTTTTGAACTATTTTCGGAACTATCATGAAACGCTTCCGTTTCATCATTTACAACAGCTGCACGATTAAGCTTAATAGCCTCCTTGTTCTGCTGTTCAAGAAACGCCGCACGTTTCATTCGCTGTGCCATTTCGGGAGAAATACTGCTTTTGTGTTCGGATATTTCGGATCTCTTTTCAGCTACTGCGGAAGTATCCTTTTTCTCACAGCTCTGAGCGACTTTTCTTTCAACATTTTCCACTATCGGTGTTGAACTATTTTTATCATCGGGAACTGTATTTGCAGATGCAATATTCTGAGAAATTTTCTCATTATTCATCTGCTGAATATATGCCGCCCTCTGCATACGCTGTGCCATTTCGGGAGAAATAACGGAACTGTTATTGTCGAAATTCTCAACAGCATTTCTGTTATGTGGAGAGGGTTTGTTGTTATTCGGTCTGACAAATGCTTTTGTATCGGTTGTGGGTTTGTCTGCATTTTCTTCGTGCTCCGGTGGAGCACGAAAATCTTTATCGGGAGCAACAGAACCGTATTCGTGTTTCACCACCTTATACTTTTTTCTGCTCTGCTGCCTTGCTACAAAGGTCACGCTCTGCACCTTTCTCTTATCAAAAGAGGAAAGGGAGTGCTTTTCGTCAGTATCGGTATTTTTTCTGTCAACTGTTGGCATAAAACATCTCCCTCTCTTTCCTTACGATGCTTCGGATTCCTTTTGTGCCATTTCCTCCTGAAGCATTTTCGCTGTTTCGCTGAAATTGGTGGTCATCATGCTGTAAAGCTTGGTGTCTTTGGGGAACTCGTCATAGAACGGTATCTTTGTCTTGCCGCCCAGCACCAAAATGCCATGTCCTGCGGGAGTATCATTCACATACTGAATTTCGCTGTCGGTAAAGTGAAGAATATCCTGAAGCTTTGCCGCATCTGTGGGATTCTGTTTGAGCAATACAAGAAATTCTGAGTTACTGAGCATTGAACGGGACTTATCATCTTTAAGCAGATCTTCAACATTCTGAGTGATTCCCGTAAGAACACCGCCGTACTTTCTTGCACGTTTCCATAACATACGGAGATAGTCCAGCGAATACTCGTCCTGGAACAACAGGTGTGCTTCATCGAAATAGATGTAGGTCTTTCTGCCCTTATCTCTGTTCTCGGAAAGCCTGTTCCAGATGTAGTCAAGGATAAGAAGCATGGACTGCGTTTTCAAATTGCCGTTAAGGTCACGAATGTCATAAGCAATAAATCTGCTCTTTGTGTTGACATTGGTTTGGTTATCAAAATATTTTGCAGAACCATTAACGTACATATCAACCGTAATAATCAGCTTGTCCTTCATATCCTTGTTTATGTTCTCATTCTCTTCCTTCATGCACTCAAGGAATGTTCCCAGTGTAGGCATATCCTTGGGGTCAAGCGTTGTGAGAACATTGGACTTTGCATAAGCCTTGCGGACACAGCGGTCTACGAAGGATTTTTCCTGTGCGTTCAGAGGGTGCTTGCTGTCCATACAGGAAATGAATGATGTGAGCAGCTGGCACTTGTCGGCAATAATGTCGATCTCCTCGTCCTCCAGAAGTCTGAAATCAAAATCAAAGGGATTGATATGATTCTTTGAACCGTTGCTGAACTTGACTACCTCACCGCCGAATGCTTCAGCTAATTTCCAGTATTCACGCTCCGGGTCGATGACTAAAATATCTGCGTCCTCATAGCCGAGAAATACATTGACGATCTCACGCTTGACGGTAAAGGATTTACCCGAACCGGGGCAGGCAAGCACAAATCCCGAGGGATTTACAAGTCCTTTCATACGGTCGAACAGGATAATATTGTGTGACAGCATATTCAGACCGTAATATACGCTGTTTTCCATCTGCATTTCCTTAACGTTAAAGGGCATGAATATTGCAACAGATTCGGAGGGCATTGTTCTCATCCAGCCGAACTTCCGCTGATAACCGATAGGCAGGCAGTCACACATTCCATGCTCCTGTTCCCATGCCATTTCGCCCTTTATGCAGCCGCTTCGCTTGAGGGTGCTTTCAATAACTTCAAGGTTATTGTTAAGCTCCTCATAGGATTCCGCTTTTATGAGAATCTGCATATTGGTCATAAACAGCTTCTGATCCTTCATGGTGATCTTGTCATAAACCGATACCATTGCATCACGCTGATTTTTTATACGCTGGGGCATCTGATTTGAAAAATTACCATGCTGTGCCGCTTTGACCTCACGCTTTGCCATATCGGTATCTATAGCCGTTATCTGATGCTGAACAAGTTTGCGGGCTTCGGCACTGTCATAGGTTTCGATATTGGTCGTTACCATAATTTCGATACCTGTTGCAAGCAGCTCCGTAAGTATTTCCGATGTAGCCGTTGAGGGATATTCTCTTATGTAAATGGTCTTTGCATAAGTATTGTTGAACATGAAATAGTCTTTCTTGAAGTCAAAATAGTCGGGAGCACAGTACAGCTTGTCAATGCCCTTTGCAAAATCCTTTTCGGTAAGCTGCGGCACAGGCATATCGTCCGTTCCCACAAAGAAATCTTTGAGCATTTCCACACGTTCCTGCGATGTGAGAACACGCATATTTGTATTGCCGATACGGTTGAAGGTATTTGTCGCAGTTATATCCAGGGACTTGAACCTTCTCCTTGCGGTTTCTTCATCGGGAGCCTTTATCGTAAGCGTTATATACATATGCTTCTGGATTGCGTTCTGACCTTTGCGGATATTTTCCTCCAATACTCTCGAATTGAACTCATACCGATATTCAAAAAGATCATCTGCCTTCTGCGGGAGCAGGGTTTTCTTCTTGAAATCGTCTAAGTTTATCTGACTGTTCCAGCAGCATATCTGACAGTCAACGGTATCATCAAGAATTGACAGGAATTCGATGTATCTTTCAAGATACATATACTGCTGTTCTTCATCGGAAAGATTGAAGTTGATGTCATCAAAGGTGTAAGCCTTGGAGTACATTTTCTTTCCCAGGAAGAAAATATCATCGGATAAAATTTTCTTGTAGGGAATAGTGTTCAGGACTTTTTTAGCAAAATCCTTTTTCTCCTTTTCCTTTGCCACCTTCTGACTGCGCTTGTCCTTTTTCTTCGGTCTATTGGCTTCAAGCCTTGCCGCATCACGCTCACGGGCGTTCATATTTTCCTTTACATCATCGTTATTTTCGATTATGCCACGCTTGGGTCGGGTGCGTCTTGTGACTGCAAGAAAAGCAACAGCAAGTGCGATTATGGCAGCAGGAACGCCCACAACAGCGGGATTGCTCTGCATAAATCCCATTACCCCGTTTGGGGTTTCGGGGACTGCAACGACCTCAGATATTTCGGTTTCTTCCGCAACAACATCTGTAACCTCCGCCGCTTCGGTTACAATTTCTGTAACAACAGACTCTGCCGTTTCCGATACAACGGCTTTTGTGTCGACTGCGGCTTCTGTTACAAGCGGCTCTTGCACGATTGCTGTTTCTGTCACATATTCTTCCGAAACACTGACCTCACCCACTACCTCCGCTACCTCTTCCGCCGCTATGCTCGAAATAAGGGCATCGGAGTCTATGCCTTCGGGCAGTGTCATTGAGGAAGATACTGCCTCCTGTTCTGTCACTCCCGATTCTGTTTCAGGTAAATCCGTACCCTCGGATATTTCCGTAACATCAGTAACGGTACTTTCCCCGCTGACAGCGGTTTCTTC
>JAGAJY010000031.1 GCA_017848125.1 Oscillospiraceae bacterium | reverse complement strand
CCGTTTCTCGGCGCAGTTTTATCCGCAATGCACCGATCATATTATGAGTATTGCTTTAATTGTACCACATTTCCGCAAAAGTTACAAGAACAAATCAGGATTTTTTTCCGTTTTAGGAATATTTTACAATTTCGCCAAAAACGGCTTGATATTTTTCACATATAAAAAGCCGATACTCTGCTTTACGCTTATGATTTTATTCAAGATTACTTGATTACTCTTGGTCTTTTCCGCTCTCTGAAAAGCTGAGCCTCTTTAAAGAAGTTATCTCGCTGAGCATTTCTATCTCCCTTGTCATTTTCTCTGATATATTCCTCAACCATATCAAGCATAAAAAGCTTTTCGCACCGCTCCTGCCTTATTCCGTTAAATGCGTTGCAAAGCCCGTAATATGTATTGTTTCCTCTGCATATATTTTCGGATATACCCATTATTATTTCATAAAAACTGTATTCTCCGCAGAGTTCAAGTCCCGCAAAATCCTCTTCGTTTGAAAATCTCTTTGCAGCCATCTTAAAATATTCCCTTAATAAATCTCTCTGTTCCTTAGTTTCGGGTGAAAATATACTTAACATTATTCTGCTCATATGACGGTAACTGCTCTTCAAAACGATTCCGAACCTTCCTTTAAAATGCCTGTAAACAGCTTCATCGTCCTTTGCAATATCAACAAGATATTCCACCCATCTGATATCAATATTATTTCCTATATGTATTCTTGAATGATATATTTTGTTCTTGTTTCCCGCAAACCATACAGGGCTGTAAAGCATATACCCTTTTGAAGAAGAGAATTCGATTCCCGAAAAAACTGATAACACAGCATCTGCAAATTCTCTCCTGCCGTATTTATCAAACGCAATGCCGTTGTCACGAGCAAAATCAGCAAACAGACCTGCCCTTGCATATGCAGTCGGATACCTGTCTGCAAGAGAAGATATTTTTTCGGCAAAGCTATCACCGTTTCTGGTGATACCGCAGATAAGCATATCGTTTAAAGCAAAAATAAAGTCGGTTTCTCCGCAGTTTCCATACCATTTTGACGCACGGTTTGCAAGAAACGGATTGATTTTTTTACTGAACATCAAGCCCCTCATATCCATCTGAAATCGTCTGACCTTCTCATAATGCTGCCCGATACGCTCAAACTGTACAAACAGCCTGTCAGATGATTTAAATGCACATATATTCAGAGCTGTCCACATCAACTCATTGAATCCATCAGGTCCGACGCCTGTATCAGCAAAAGCTGTCATTATGCTGACAGCATTTTCCAGTATTCCTGCCGCATAATCCGAAACAGCTTCACAGCGTGCATAACACAGATAATGAAAATACCGTGACGGTTTTTCCGCAAGCTTTTTATAGTATTCATTTGCATTGCTGTCACCTATGCTTCCGAGAGCATATAAAAGCTGTGCTTTATCCTCGCCCTTTGCGTTTTTAAGAGCCGCAATAATATCCGCAGATTTCATAAAATCATCTCCCCCCAAAAATCCAACATCATTATAGGCGATTTTCATTTTTATAATAATTATATCTAAGATTTAAAAAAAGTCAATAATGCCGCACTTAATACCAATCACTCATTGAATTATGGGAGTCAAAAGCAAAGACAGCACAATCCGCTTGATGGTGCTGTCTTTGTAAAAGAATAAATTTTTCCTTATGAAATATCGGCTTTTGTCCGTCATTCCTTGGTTATCCGAATCAATACGCCCTCTTTATCATATCCGAATAGAAATCGCAAAGCTCGGCGGCGGTTTCTGCGGCGGCACTTTCTACGGTGAGCATTATCCCCTTGCCTGTTCGGACGGGGCGGATAGTAACTCTGCCGTTTTCGCTGTCGCCTATAACGCCGCTCCTTTCCATTCCCGGAACGCACAGCCGCCTGAGCAGCTCGGAAGGGCGGTCAACGGGAATATATCTGTTTATATCAGCATAATCAGGCAGGGCGGAAACCGCTTCGCCTATGGTGATACCCTCCTCGGAAAGTATATCCAGCACGGTCATCATCAGGGCGATACCGTCATACATAAAGGGCTGTTCTGCCGCCGCTTTTCTTGCGGCAAGGCACTTTTCCGTGGGGGACTTTTCGTTTATGCATACCGAGCCGCCGCAGCTGAGGACCTTTCTGCCGTACCGTCCTGCCAGCTTTTCCAATGCTCTGGGCGTTCTTCCGCATACGGCGGCGTCATTTCCCTGTCTGAAAAGCCTGTCACAGCAAAGCATAATAAGCTTATCTCCGAAAATATAGCCTGTTTCCTCGGAATATGCCGATACACGTCTGCCGTCAGAGCTTATCCTGAATGCGATACGCTGTCCGCTTCTGCCGCTTTTTCCCGAAAGAGCCTTGTCGCAGACACGCATTATAGACGATGATGAGCTATAGACATCGGCATAGGCGTTTTCAAGGGGATTTTTCAGAAGCCCCGACACATATGCGGCATACAGCTCCTCCGCACCGTCATAGAAGATGATCTTTCCGAAATGGCTGTAGGGAATACTGCGGACAGCTTCAAGCTCCGACTCTATTTTATCCTCAAGGCTTCGGTAGAGTGTAAGCCCGTCTGACGAAAAAAATCCCAGAGAAGCGGTTATCTCCGTGTGGATATGACAGCCTGCGCCGCACCCCAGAAGCCTTGCCGCATACGCCGCCGCAGGTGCACAGCAGTCACCTGCAAGGACACATTCCGCTCCCATTGATGCCGCTCCCGACATAAAGGCACAGGCAAGGGCAGACGCTCCCCCTCCCTCGCTGTGAGCCGCAAGGAGCTTTGCGCCCTTTCCGAGAGAATATGCTGCCGCCGCACCTGCCATTGCCGCCTCCGAGGGGAATATGCTTCCCGATGTTGTTGTAAGTCTGCTGTTTTCCTCAAAATGCAGAGATGTTTTTCTATTGCTCATAACCGCTTCTTCCTTTCAAAATGCTTCGACTGATTTCAGTATTGACCGTTTTTCTGCAATGATTCAGCAAAATGCATATTTCGCAAAGCCTGAAAGTGAAAATATACGTTCAAATTGCAATTGCAAAATAAGTCGGAATATGGTATAATTAGCCTTGTATAATATTATTCTGAAATGTATTCGTTTTAGCAATACTATCAGAGGAAAGAAGCTTTGAATATGGAAAAGCAATATGACGTTATTATCGCAGGCACGGGTGTGGGCGGTCTTTACACCGCTCTGTGCCTGCCCGAAAATATGAATATTCTGGTCATCAGCAAAAGAGAGCTTGACCTTTGCAATTCCGCTCTTGCTCAGGGCGGCGTTGCGGCTGTGTATAAGCCCGTTGACGACGACACCGTTAAGCTCCACACCAACGACACCCTCATCGCAGGCGGCTTCAAGAACAATCCCGATTCCGTAAAAGTGCTTGTTACCGAGGCGGCTCAGGAGATTCAGCACATTATCGACATCGGTGTTGACTTTGACAGGGACGAAAAGGGCGAGCTTGACAGGACTCTCGAAGGCGGTCACTGCCGCAGGAGGATATTCCACCACAAGGATTCCACAGGTGCGGAGGTTACTGCCAAGATAAGAGCGGCTGTGCTGAAAAGGGAGAATATTACCGTTCTCGACAATGCTCTGCTCTGCCGTATGAAGAAAATAAACGGCGGCTTTGCTGCGGACATTCTCAGAAACGACGAGCATTTTACCGTAACAGCCCTCTTTGCTGTACTGGCTACGGGCGGTATAGGCAGAGTGTATGACTACACCACAAACTCCGCAATCGCTACAGGCGACGGCATTGCCATTGCTTATGATATGGGAGCAGAGATAAGAAACCTTTCCCTTATCCAGTTCCACCCCACCGCATACAACAACAAGGCGGCAAGGGAATGTTTCCTTATTTCCGAATCCGTAAGAGGAGAGGGCGCATATCTGCTCAACTGTAATAAGGAACGCTTTATGCACAACTATGACGAGCGGCTGGAGCTTGCTCCGAGAGATGTGGTTTCACGCTCTATAATGCTTGAAAGCAGGAAAACGGAAAGCGACGAGTTCTACCTTGATATCCGTCACGAGGGCAGGGAATACCTTGCAGAGCGTTTCCCTATGATATACGATTTCCTGAAAACACAGGGCATAGATATGGGCTGTGACCTTATCCCCATTTTCCCCTGTCAGCACTATCTTATGGGCGGTATCAACGTCGATACCTCTGCCGAAACGGATATTGACGGGCTTTACGCTGTAGGCGAATGCTCCCACACGGGAGTTCACGGCAATAACAGACTTGCTTCAAACTCTCTGCTGGAGGCTCTTGTGTTCGGTCACAGGGCGGCAGAGGATATTGCAAAGAAATATTCTCCCGACAAGGTATGCTCCGAGTTTGCCTTTGAACAGCCCGAAAACGCTGTTCCTATACCCAAGGGAATAAGGACGGAGATACGCCATATTATGCAGAGCTCCTTCTTTGTTATCCCCGACAAGCAGAAGGCTCTGGAGGGCTTTGAACGCATTTCCGAGATACGCAGAATGTTAGACGGCGGCTGTTACATTATCGACAGGGATTATGTGGAGGCTCGTTCTCTGGCGGCTGTTGCTTATCTGGTGCTGAAAGAAGTCATTTGACACGGGTGAAATATTTTGACTGAAAATATTGACTTTTTTTATGAAATGTGTTAAAATAGCTGTATGTTATCTGTCCGTCTTATCTGACATAAGTGCGGACAGTTCAGCATTTTATACGGAAAGGACAGAGATTTGATGAAAAAGCTTTTAAAGGCGCTTTCGGCAGGTGCGGCGGCTTTGTTTGCCGCAGCTGCACTTTCGATAACCGTTTGCGCTGAGGATTATTCCTTTGAAATTACCGATCCGCAGCCCTCAAACGGCAGCTGGGGTCAGGCGTTTGTTTACTACACCGCAAACGATCAGGGTCACCCCGGAAATTTCGATGCTACTTGGATCACACCCGATTCCGAGGTCATCGTTGAATATACATATGAGGGTGATGCGGCAGGTGCTCCGCTGGAGCTTATCTGGCAGACATGGGAAGGTCCTATAGAGCGTGACCCCGATGTCAAGAAGGACTGGAACAAGATCGCTCCATATGAGTATGATGACACTACCGCAAAATTCTCTCACGCAGACATTGCCGCAGCCTACGGCACGGACAATTTTGAAACGGTTTATGCCATAAACGTAGGCGACACAGGCGTTAAGCTTACGGTAACAGGCGTTACCATCACAAACTGCGAGATAGTTGAAGCTGAGGAAACGGAAGCTCCTTCCGAGGAGGAGACTGAGGCTGAAACTGAGGAAGAGACCGAGGCTGAGGCTGAGGAGGAGACCGAAGCCGAGACTGAGGAGGAGACCGAGGCCGAGACTGAGGAAGAGACCGAAGCTGAAACTGAGGAAGAAACCGAAGCCGAGACCGAGGAAGAGACCGAAGCTGAAACTGAAGCTGAGACAACTCCTGCCGAGACTTCCGCAACCACCAACATTGCCGACAATGCTCCCAAGGAGGGCGGCGGCGGTACTGTTGTTGTAACGGTAATTATTGTGGTTATCGTTCTGGCTGCAGCAGGTGCAGGTGTTTTCCTTTTGATAAAGAAGAATAAGGGTAAATATTATTGATGAAAACCCCCGACTGCGGTGACTGCCGCAGTCGGGGGTTTGTTTTATTATACTAAATATCAAATAAATAATCCTGCGTATATGAATTATGCATAATTATCCGACAGTACGAGTTTTAATTACGCATTACGCATTGCGGATTATCCATTGTTTATTTCGTCTGCTTGTCAAGGGTAGTTGTATAGGCAGGAAGAAATTCTCTCAGAAATTCCTCTGCTTCGGGGAGATCCATTTCGTGAATGGAGTCAAGTGTGGCACGTTCTGCGTCGGCAAAATCTGTGTTGCCCATCTGACGCTCTTCAACGCACTTTATAAGCGCCGAAAGCTTATCAGCCGCTTTTACAAGCTCCCAGAGCTCCTTTTCCTCCTCGGTATGACCAAGCAGAGGACGGTAATGCTCTCTGAGATCCTCGGGGAGATAGGAAAGCATACGCTTTTTTGCCATTTTCTCCACCTTGTCGTACTCGCTTTTTATTTCCGCATTGAAATATTTAACGGGAGTGGGCAGGTCGCCTGTGAT
>JAGAJY010000030.1 GCA_017848125.1 Oscillospiraceae bacterium | reverse complement strand
GATACGCTTGTACTGCTTCTGTCTTTAATTCTGTGCTATATACCTTGTTTTTACGCATTCTTCTTGGCATAAATTTACCCCCTTAGTGTAGTCTTGAAATCTTTTTGTTTTTCAAGTGTCTACTCTAAGGGGATTATATCAGGGATTCTCGTCAGCCGTTTTTATTCCCTTGACATATCCGCAGAACTGTGCTATAATAAAATCAATGCAGGGGCACTGTGCCGAGCGGCACGGTTGAGAAGTACCCTTTGAACCTGTCGGTTAATACCGTGGGAGGGAGCATACATAACGAAAGCAAATGCCCTGTATGTAGATCCCGAAAGTTCGGCAGATCACATACAGGGCTTTTTTATATCTGAAAGGAATGTGTCAAAATGTCAGTAAGAGAGTACAGAACACAGATGGAAGCCGCCAAAAAAGGCATTATCACCCCCGAAATGCAGGCAGTCAGCGAAAAGGAATACATATCAGCAGAGGAGATACGCAAAAAGGTTGCCGAGGGCTGTGTTGCTATTCCCGCAAATATCAACCACAAGAATCTGTCCCCCGAAGGTGTCGGCTCGGGGCTTAGGACAAAGATAAACGTAAATCTGGGCATTTCGGGCGACTGTGCAGACTATGAAATGGAGCTTGACAAGGTAAGGACAGCTGTAAAATTCGGCGCAGAGGCTATTATGGATCTGTCAAACTGCGGCAAAACCAATAAATTCCGCCGACAGCTCATAGAAATGTCCCCTGCAATGATAGGCACAGTGCCTATATACGACGCCATCGGCTATCTTGAAAAGGAGCTTGGGGATATTACCGCCGAGGACTTTCTCCGAGTGGTTGAAGCCCACGCCGGAGAGGGCGTTGACTTTATGACCATTCACGCAGGAATAAACAAGCGTACTGTTGAAGCCTTCCGCCGTGAGGGCAGGCTAATGAATATCGTATCAAGGGGCGGCTCTCTGCTTTTTGCATGGATGGCAATGACGGGAAATGAAAACCCTTTTTACGAGCATTACGACAAGGTACTGGACATTTTCAGGGAATATGATGTTACAATAAGCCTTGGTGACGCACTCCGCCCGGGCTGTATCGACGATGCAACCGATTCGGGTCAGATAAGTGAGCTTATCGAGCTGGGCGACCTTACTCTGAGAGCATGGGAAAAGGACGTTCAGGTAATGGTAGAGGGTCCGGGGCATATGGCAATGAACGAGATAGCCGCAAATATGACCTTGCAGAAGCGTATCTGCCACAATGCGCCCTTTTATGTGCTGGGGCCCATAGTGACGGATATTTTCCCAGGCTATGACCATATCACAAGCGCAATAGGCGGAGCAATAGCCGCCGCAAGCGGAGCGGATTTCCTCTGCTATGTTACCCCTGCCGAGCATCTGAGACTGCCTGACGTAAACGACGTAAAGGAAGGCATAATCGCAAGCAAAATAGCCGCCCACGCCGCTGATATTGCCAAGGGAATACCCCACGCAAGGGACATTGACAACAAAATGGCGCAGGCACGGCACAGGGTTGACTGGGAGGAAATGTTCAGTCTTTGTGCAGACCCTGAAAAAGCACGGGCATACTTTGAAAGCACTCCCCCTGCCGACAGACACACCTGCTCAATGTGCGGCAAAATGTGCGCCGTTAAGATGACAAATGAGATCTTAGAGGGTAAGATGTGATATTATTCCCAAAACAACAGAATCCCGTTTCCGACAGCTTTGTCGGAAACGGGATTTTCACATCATATCATTTAGCCGCATTAACTGCCGCTTCAATAATTTCGGGATAAAGGAACTTCTTGCTCTCTCTGCTGTAAAGACCGAAGCATTCGCCGCCGCTCTTTCTGCCTGAGTTGTTATCCCAAATAACACAGGGAATGTTGTACTTTCCTGCACCCTTTACATAATACTCAGCCCATTCAACTCTGTCCTCAAGGTTATTCTTGTTGGTAGCGCCGTACTCGCCGATAACAACGGGGATTCCCTTGCTTACGAAAATAGTGTTGAGCTGCTTGAAGAAGTTATCAAGCTCCCTCTTGTCATTGTCAGAGAAATCGCCCGAGCCGTTTGCGTCCATTGCAAAGAAATAAGGATTGTATGCGTGGACGGACATAATAAGTCTGTCATCATCGGGGAATTTCATCTGCTTGAGAATGTTTGTGGAAGATGTTGCCGCATATGTAGGAACCATAATGTGACGGTACTCATTGTTTCCGCCTGTTGCACGGATAGCCGCAACGATTTCCCTGTTGAGAGTGTAAACAACCTCACGCTCCTCGGCAGTACCGCCCGACCATTCCTTTGCGCTGCCCTCTGTACGGGGCTCGTTCATTGTCTCGAAAATAAGACGCTCATCGTAATTCTTGAAGGTGTTGCCTATCTGAGTCCAGAGCTTTGTCATCTTCTTGACGGACTTGTTAAGTGTGTCCTCGCTCTTTACGCAGCCGCCGATATCATAATAGGTGTTGTCGTGGTGAGAATTGAGGATAACATAAACGCCGTTATCATAAGCGTAATCCACAACTTCCTTTACACGGTTCATCCAGTCCTTGTCAACGTTGCCCTTGCTGTCGCAGTGCTTGCCCCATGACACGGGGATTCTGATAGTTTTAATACCTGCATTGCAGATATCGTCTATCATAGCCTTTGAGGTCTTGGGATTGCCCCAAGCGGTCTCAGAGCCGAGACCGTTTCCGAGAGCGTCAAGAGAGTTGCCCAGATTCCAGCCTGCGCCCATATCCTTTACAATGTCCATAGAGGTTTTCTTGGTGTCAAAGCCGTTTGTAGCCTTGCCCTTCTTCTTGGTTTCGGTTTTCTTTGTTTCGGTATTCTTATCGTCGGACTTGTCTGATGTGGTTTTCTTGTTTGATGCTGTTACTGTTACATTGATAACAGCCTTTTTGCCGCTGCCGTCTGTTGCCTTTGCGGTAATCTTAGCCTTGCCCTCGCCCACAGCGGTAATAACGCCCTTGGAGCTTATTTTGCATACGCTCTTGTCGGAAACCGAGTAGCTGAGCTTCTTGTTTGAAGCGTCTGAGGGAGAAACAGTGAATTTCACCTGAGCGGTATCGCCCTTTTTAAGGCTTACGCTTTCCTTTGAGGCTTTAACGGCTGTTACCTTCTTGCCTACAGTGACCTTGACTGTAGCCTTTGCGTCAGTGCCCTTCACCTTAACGGTAACATCGGCAGAGCCGTTCTTAACGCCTGTTACCTTTCCGTTTGAGGAAACTGTGACAATACTCTTGTCAGAGCTTGACCATACGAGCTTATAGCTCTTTGTACCCGAAACCTCAGGCTTTAAGGTAACGGATTTTCCTTTGGTGATTGTAATCGTTTTCCACGGCAAAGAAATTTCAGCCCCTGCCGCACTTGCGGAAAAACCAAGACCGCAGCAGAGACTAAGGATCATAGCCATAGAAAGGAACAATGACAAAAACCTTTTCATTGAATATCATTCCTTTCATTAAACGGGAATTACACCCGAATTATTATTATACTTATATTACCATTAACCGATATTTTTTTCAATTATCATATCGTATGAACTTATCACCCTTATTTTATTGCTTTTTACCAAGCCCTCTGAAAACCTTAATGCACAGCATTACAGCCAGTACTCCTGCAACCGCTCCGAAGCCGTCTAAGAGCACATCAGCCGCCATACAAGCCCGACCGGGAACAAAATACTGATGTATCTCATCAGTGACAGCATAGGCAATACCCGACAAAGATGAAAAACCGAACAACCGAAACCGTTTTTCGGGAAATACCCCAAGAAAGCCGAAGCAAAGCGCCGCCCCCAGAGCGGCATATTCCAGAAAATGAGCACCCTTTCTGACAATAACGGTAAAAAAGCGTATGCCCACATTCTCCTCGCCTGCCGTTATGGAAACAATGCTGTCGCTTAGCTGAGTGGAGCTGTCTGCATCCTGTGCGGAAAAGAAGAATATCACCGCCATAATAATAAACGCAGGGATAAACCGCAGAAGCTTTTTCATAAATATACCTCCGAAAAGTAAAGGGCATTGTGCGGACAGGAGTTTGTTTGAGATTTCAAAATACGAGACGAGAAATTTTCAGCCGATTTATTCACAGTGCACCACCCTACGTTTTTTGAATAAATAACACCTATAGTATAGCACGGTATAACGCATTATGTCAATTGCCGGCTGCTGCATTTACCGTTATTCGTGTTAATGCCGTGCTTTAGCAGTTAAATGAAAATCATACTTTATCAGTATTCATAACCGCTTACAAACTCTGAATAAATATTTATTTTTATCAAGTTAAGCTTGTTATCAATAAATTCAAGTCTGATATCAATTTTGTCATTATGCTCAAAGCTCCATACCGTTTGTTCGACGATTTTTCCACAGCGAAACTTTTTTAGCTGTCCGCAAGTCCTATTTCTGTCAATAGCCTCGGATTTTTCATTATCAAAGCTGAATAGCTCCGTTAATGAAAAATGACTGTACGATTCTGAATTACAGGTAACGTTCTGTTTCAATAAAAATCCATACTTTTCCAAAGTGCCGCCACATTCGGAAATATCCATACCCACACTCAGTCCGCACAAGGAATACTTTTCTGACAGCAGTGTCATTCCTACAAGCCTGATTGCAGAAATGTCATCAGGATAACCTGAAAATTTCACCTCCCACCCCTCGCAACAATAATCTGTACTATTGTAATTATCTCTCCGCTCAATACGGTATTCCGAAACAAAAGGTGAATCCCATAATTTGGATTTGTAATATGACAACAGTCTGAATGGAAGCCTGCTGTTCTTGTTAATTAAAGCTATTTTCTTTTCCTTATCATTAAGAAAAAGCCCGTACGCAAACAATGCATTTTGCAGATTTACATCTGTGTCAAAAAGGAAATCAAAAATAGTACATCTAACATTATACCAAATCATTTTGCATTACACCTTTATTCCACATCATTTTTCTTTAACTATAATTATACTCGCCATCTGTGTAAAAATCTTCACATCAAAGCATTTTATGAGAAAAATTTACTGTATTCGGAGTATCTGCCACACAATAACCCCCTTAGCACAGTCCCGAAGCTTTTTTCGGATATCTGACCTAAGGGGGTATCTAAACGATTTGCAAGTTATAAAAACACTGCTTTTTACCTTGAAGTATTTCTGCTTCTTCTGCAGTGATGCTCGGATTTGTCAACGTACATCTTATCGTCCGCCGCCTTTATGATAGTGTCGATCTTTGTGTTTTCG
>JAGAJY010000029.1 GCA_017848125.1 Oscillospiraceae bacterium | reverse complement strand
TCAGCGTCGATAACGTACTTGCCGTCGCCCTCGGAAATTGCGTTTACGGGACATTCGCCTGCGCAAGCACCGCAGCTGATGCACTCATCGGAAATAATGTAAGCCATAGTTATGTACCTCCTAAGATTTATGGGAACTTAATTGTTCTAATAATATTGTACCACAATTTCAGAAAAAAGCAAGAGGTAATTATATATTTTTTTGTTCTGTTTATCCGTTATTGTAAATCTTTCGTTATTTTGTTCGGAAGCATATGATTTTATTTCGATTATTTGTAAATAAAATATAATAAGCAAATAAATTTCATTTAAGGTCTTGCTTTTTTTCTTCAAATCAGTTATAATAAATGTGTATCAATGTGCTTTGGTACATAATGCTTTATGGAGGATTCCCTTATGCTGTGCTTATCATCTCGCTGGTGCTGTATGCAGAGGTATGTGGGCGGCGGTTCTCAGACATATTGTCAGGGAGCTGAGGGGTCTTTGTACGCATTTTTAACAATATAGCTGTATAAAAAAATAACTGTGGTGCAGTCAGCCGCAGTTTTATTATTTTTTGCATAATATTTACCGAAAGGATTGATTTATATTGAAAAAGGTTGCTGTAATAATGGGCTCCGACAGCGATTTTCCTATCGTTAAGGATTGTATCGCCGAGCTGAAAAAGTACGGTGTTCCCGTTGAGGCAAAGGTTATGTCCGCTCACAGAACTCCCGAAATGGCTGCGAAATTTGCTTCTGAGGCAAAGGCAAACGGCTTCGGTATCATTATCTGTGCGGCAGGTATGGCGGCTCACCTTGCAGGTGTTATCGCAGGACATACCACTCTGCCTGTTATCGGTATCCCAATCAAATCGTCCTTTGAGGGACTTGACGCTCTTCTCGCTACTGTTCAGATGCCCTCGGGCATTCCTGTTGCAACTGTGGCTGTGAACGGCGCAAAGAATGCGGCTGTTCTTGCTATCCAGATGCTGGCTCTTTCAGATGAGGGGCTTTCTCAGAAGCTTGAGCAGGCTAAGCAGGATATGATAGACGGCGTTGCCGCTAAAAATGAAAAGCTTCAGAAAATGGTTGATGAACTGTAAAATATAAATTCAGGAGGATTACTGTTATGGAAAATATTATCAAGGGCGAGCAGCTTTACGAGGGCAAGGCTAAGAAGGTTTATGCCACAAACAACCCCGATTACGTTATCGTTGACTACAAGGACGACGCTACCGCTTTCAACGGCGAAAAGAAGGGTACTATCAGAGGTAAGGGCGTTATCAACAACAGAATGACAAACTTTATGTTCGGTCTTCTGGAAAAGGAAGGTATCCCCACTCATCTTGTTGAGGAGATAAGCGACAGAGAGACTATCGTTAAGAAGGTTGAGATAGTTCCTCTGGAGGTTATCGTGAGAAACGTTGCGGCAGGCAGCTTCTCCAAGAAGCTTGGTATTGCTGAGGGTACTCCTCTCAAGCAGCCTACTCTCGAATTCAGCTACAAGAATGACGATCTGGGCGACCCCATTATCAATGATTACTATGCGCTGGGTCTTGGTCTTGCTACCAAGGAGGAGATCGACACTATCTCCAAGTATGCATTCGCTGTAAATGACTTTATGCTCAAGTTCTTCAAGGAGCACAACATTGACCTTATCGACTTCAAGATAGAGTTCGGAAGATTCCACGGTCAGATCCTTCTTGCTGATGAGATCTCTCCCGATACCTGCCGTTTCTGGGACAGCACAACTCACGAGAAGCTGGACAAGGACCGCTTCCGCAGAGATATGGGCGGCGTAGAGGAAGCTTATCAGGAAATGATGAAGCGTATCTTCGGAGAATAAACTGATGGGCGGTTTTTTTGGTGCAGCTTCTAAGAATGACTGCATTCACGATGTGTTTTTCGGAGTGGATTTCCACTCCCATCTGGGTACACGCAGAGGCGGTATGACCGCATATTCCCCTGAGAGAGGTTTCCAGCGCAGTATTCACAGCATTGAAAATTCTCCTTTCAGAACAAAGTTTGAAAATGATATTGCCACTATGGAGGGAAAGCTCTGTATCGGCTGCATAAGCGATACAGACCCCCAGCCTATTCTGCTGCGCTCCAAAATGGGCTTTTATGCGGTGTGCAATATCGGTATCATAAACAACGCCGAGGAGCTGAGAAATGAGATACTCAGAGACTGCTCCGCAAGTCTTGAGGCTATGAGCAGCGGCAAGATAAATTCAAGCTCCATTATCGGCTCTCTTATTGCTCAGAAAAATAATTTCGCTGACGGAATAAGATACGCTCAGGAGAAGATAGACGGAACTGTTTCCCTGCTTATACTTACCGAGGACGGCATTATTGCTGCCCGTGACGATAAGGGCCGTTTGCCTATAATCATAGGCAGACGTGAGGACGGCTACTGCTGTACCTTTGAATCCTTTGCATTCCAGAAGCTTGGCTATGAGACTTACCGTGAGCTTCTTCCCGGTGAGATCGTGAAGATAACTGCTGACGGCTGCGAGGTGCTTGCAGAGGGTCACACGGATATGAGATTCTGCACCTTCCTCTGGACATACTACGGCTATCCCAATTCCGTTTACGAGGGCGTTACGGTTGAGACTATGCGCACAAGAAACGGCGAAATAATGGCAGAGGCTGATATCAAGAGAAATCAGCTCCCCGATGTTGACTATGTATGCGGCGTTCCCGATTCGGGAATCCCCCATGCTATTGGTTATTCCAACAGAAGCGGCATTCCTTTTGCAAGACCGTTTATCAAATATACACCTACATGGTCAAGAAGCTTTATGCCGCAGAATCAGTCTATCAGAAATCACGTTGCAAAGATGAAGCTTATTCCTGTTCACGAGCTTATTGAGGGCAAGAAGCTTCTGTTTGTGGACGACAGCATTGTAAGAGGCACACAGATGCGTGAAACTGTAGAGTTCCTTTACGCCAACGGCGCAAAGGAGGTACATATGCGCTCTGCCTGTCCTCCCATAATGTACGGCTGCAAGCATCTGAATTTCTCCAGAAGCACCTCCGAGCTTGACCTTATCGCAAGAAAGATAATTGATGAGCTTGAAGGCGCTGAGGGCGTGAAATACATAGAGGAATACAGCGACAGCTCCACCGAAAGAGGAAGAAAGCTCAGAGATGAGATTTGCCGCAGGCTCAAGCTCACCTCTCTCGAATTCCAGTCGCTGGAGGGAACTGTCCGTGCGGTAGGTCTGCCTGCGGATAAGCTGTGCAGCTACTGCTGGAACGGCAAAAGCTGATATATCAGAAATATACCGACTTTGAAGAAAGGTTGAATTATAATGAAAAGTTTTTCCGAAAGCTACAAGGACGCCGGAGTTGACGTAACAGCCGGCTACAAGGCTGTTGAGCTTATGAAGTCCCACATTGCCAGAACAATGAACAAGGGCGTGCTGTCGGGCATCGGCGGCTTCGGCGGTCTTTACGAGCTTGATATGACAGGTATCAGCAAGCCTGTTCTCGTTTCGGGAACAGACGGCGTCGGTACAAAGATAAAGATAGCATTCCTTCTTGACAAGCACGATACTGTGGGTATCGACTGTGTTGCTATGTGCGTCAACGATGTTATCTGCTGCAGTGCAAAGCCTCAGTTCTTCCTTGATTACATTGCCTGCGGAAAGAACTATCCCGAGAAGATCGCTCAGATAGTTTCGGGCGTTGCAGAGGGCTGTGTTCAGGCTGAGTGCGCTCTTATCGGCGGCGAAACTGCCGAGCACCCCGGTCTTATGCCTGAGGACGAATATGATCTGGCAGGCTTTACTGTTGGTGTGGTTGACAAGGACAAGATACTTGATCCCTCTACACAGAAGGCAGGCGATGTTATGATCGCTATCAAGTCCAGCGGCGTTCACTCCAACGGCTTCTCTCTGGTAAGAAAGGTATTCTCCGTAACAGAGCAGAATCTTGCAAGACATCAGTCAGACCTTGGCACTACTCTGGGCGAAAGCCTTCTTACTCCCACAAGAATTTATGTAAAGGCTGTAATGAGCCTTATTGACAGCGTTAAGGTGAAGTCCATAAGCCATATTACAGGCGGCGGCTTCTATGAGAATATTCCCCGCAGTCTGCCCGAGGGTCTTTCCGCTAAGATAGACAGAAGCGCTGTTCAGGTGCTTCCTATCTTCGAGCTTATAGCAAAAACAGGAAAGATCCCTGAGAGAGATATGTTCAATACCTTCAATATGGGCGTCGGTATGACTGTTGTTGTTGACAAGAACGACGCAGACAAGGCTATTGCCGCTATCAAGGCGGCTGGCGAGGACGCATACGTTATCGGTGAGCTGGTTGACAGCACTGAGGGCGTAATTATCTGCTGATAAGTCATTTTACGGCTGTGGCGCTGCCGCAGCCGTAAGTTTGTTGATAAAGGAGAACTATGGACAGTCGGAATATCAAAAAAGCCGTTATTGCAGGCTCTGTCGCTCTTGTGTGGTCGATATGCTCACTTAATATATTCGGAATTATCGGGGCTGTTGCCTGCTGGGCTATCAGCGGAAAGCCAAGAAGAAACGGCGCAATAGCCGCTGGTGTGATGTACATCATCGCTCTTTTGCTGAGCATCGGCTTCGGTGCTTTGCTGCTGACGGGTGCGGGCGTTTTCGGAGTATTCACATTCCTGTCCGAGCTTGCGGGGCTTGCTGACGGGGGAATGTTAAGGCTTTTTACGGGTATGTCCGTATTCTCGCTGTTCGGCGATGTTCTTTATATTATCGCTTCCGTGTTCTGCTTTAAGGCGGCAAAGGAACTGAACAGTTCCCATGATGAAAACGGATTTTTTGACTGAAAGGACTGCTTACTATGAAAAATATAGTTGTGCTTGTTTCGGGCGGCGGTACTAATCTGCAGGCGCTTATTGACGCTGAGAAAAGGGGAGAGCTTCAGGGCGGAAGGATAACCTGCGTTATCTCCTCCAAGGAAGGCGCATATGCTCTTGAAAGAGCCGCACAGAACGGCATAAAGGGAATAGTTCTTCCCCGTAAGGATTACGCTGACAGCTGTGAGTACAGCAAGGCTATGCTTGATACTCTGAAAGCCGAAAATGCGGACGTTATCGTTTATGCAGGCTTTATGACCATTCTTGACGAGCAGGTGTGCAGGGCGTTTCCTTATAAGATGGTCAATGTACACCCCTCACTCATACCCTCCTTCTGCGGAAAGGGCTACTACGGGCTTCGTGTTCACGAGGAGGCGCTGGCAAGGGGCGTTAAGGTAACAGGGGCAACTGTTCATTTTGTTACCGAGGTCTGCGACGGAGGACCTATCATTCTCCAGCAGGCGGTTGAGATAAAAAACGGCGATACTCCCGAAATTTTACAGCGCAGAGTTATGGAGCAGGCTGAATGGAAGATACTCCCCAAGGCTGTTTCTCTGCTCTGCTGTGACAAGATAACCGTTAATGACGGTGTTGCACAGGTCAACGACAATTAAAAGAGAGGAATGTTACATATGAATGCAATTTCACTTGAAAACGAGCTTAAGGCAAACGCATATCCCGGCAGAGGAATCGTTATTGGCAAATCTGCTGACGGCAAGACTGCTGTTACTGCTTATTTCATTATGGGCAGAAGCGTTAACTCCAGAAACCGTGTGTTTACAGCAACAGAGGACGGCATAAAGACTGAGGCGGCTGACCCCTCAAAGCTTTCAGACCCTCATCTTATCATCTATTCTCCCGTAAGAGTTCTCGGAAACAAGACTATCGTTACAAACGGCGATCAGACTGACACTATTTACGAGCTTATGGACAAGCAGATGACCTTTGAGCAGTCCCTGAGAACAAGGGAATATGAGGACGATGCTCCCAACTATACCCCCAGAATTTCGGGAATTATGCACGTTGAGGGCGGAAGCTACAACTATGCAATGTCCATTCTCAAATCCGCTGACGGAAATCCCGACTGCTGTGAGAGATTCACATATACCTATTCCAATCCCATAAACGGCTACGGTCATTTTATCCATACATATATGGGTGACGGAAATCCTCTCCCCAGCTTTGAGGGCGAGCCCAAGAAGATAGAGATAGGCAACGATCCCATTGACGATTATGCAGAGAAGCTCTGGAACGCTCTTAACGAGGATAACAAGGTTTCCCTCTTTGTAAGATATATCGACATTGCTACCGGCAGCAGCGATACAAGAGTTATCAACAAATACGAGAAGTCCGAATAAGTTCGGAAGGAAAGGACGAGTAAAATATGTCAAACGAAATGCAGTTAAAATACGGTTGCAACCCCAATCAGAAGCCCTCGAGAGTTTATATTGAGGGAAAGGATCTTCCTATTGAGGTTCTCAACGGCAAGCCCGGCTATATAAATCTTCTTGACGCTTTCAATGGCTGGCAGCTGGTAAGAGAGCTTAAAAAGGCTACAGGTCTTTGTGCGGCTACTTCCTTCAAGCACGTTTCCCCTGCAGGTGCGGCTGTAGGCGAGCCTCTTTCTGATACTCTGAAAAAAATCTACTGGGTTGACGACCTTGGCGAGCTTTCTCCCCTTGCCTGCGCATATGCAAGAGCAAGAGGCGCTGACAGAATGTCCTCCTACGGCGATTTTATCGCTCTTTCTGATGTGTGCGACGCATGCACCGCAAAGATGATTCACCGTGAGGTTTCCGACGGCGTTATCGCTCCCGGCTATACCGACGAGGCTCTTGAAATTCTCAAGTCCAAGAGAAAGGGTACATACAACATCATCAAGATAGATGAGAGCTACGTTCCCGAGCCTATCGAGCGCAAGCAGGTTTTCGGCATTACCTTCGAGCAGGGCAGAAACGAGCTTGACATCAACAACGAGCTTCTTGAAAATATCGTTACCGACAACAAGAATATGCCTGAGGACAAGAAGAGAGACCTGCTCATTTCTCTCATTACCCTTAAATACACTCAGTCCAACTCTGTCTGCTATGTAAAGGACGGACAGGCTATCGGTATCGGTGCGGGACAGCAGTCCAGAATCCACTGCACACGTCTTGCAGGTCAGAAGGCTGACAACTGGTGGCTCAGACAGAATCCCAAGGTTATGGCGCTTCCCTTCAAGGAAGATGTAAGACGTGCAGACCGTGACAATGCTATAGATGTTTATATCGGTGACGAGTACGAGGACGTTCTCAGAGAGGGCGAGTGGCAGAGAGTATTCACTGAAAGACCCGAGCCTCTTACCATTGAGGAAAAGAAGGAGTGGCTTGCTAAGAACACAGGCGTTGCTCTTGGCTCAGACGCATTCTTCCCCTTCGGTGATAATATCGAAAGAGCGCATAAATCGGGCGTTGAGTATATTGCACAGCCCGGCGGCTCTATCCGTGACGACAATGTTATCGAAACCTGCAACAAGTATAACATTGCAATGAGCTTCACAGGAATCAGACTTTTCCATCACTGATACATTATGCAGGCGATTTGTCTGCGGCTAAGTGACGATTATATGAAACACACTGTTCAAAAGGAGAATTATACCCATGTTTAAGAAAATTTTTGCTGCTTGTGCGGCACTTATGATGCTCACAGCCTGCGGTGCAAAGACCGAGAATACACCTGCTGACGCTGTTACAGACGCAGATACAGCTGTTCAGACCGAGGCTGCTGCCGAAACAGAAGCTGCTTCTGAGACTGAGGCACAGACAGAGGCTGCTGCCGAAACAGAGGCACAGACAGAGGCTCAGGCTGCCGCTTCTGACGGAGCTTACAGCGGCAACGGCTACACTCTTTCTGTTGATTCTGCAAAGTGGATAAACGGAAATGAGCTGATGGGTGAGGTGGCTGCGGTTGCTGACGAGTTTGATGCAGGAGTAAGCGGCGAACAGCTTGAAGATATGTGCGACGCTGTTTTCTACTACAGCGACGGAAACGGCGGCATTACTCCTTCAAACTTCAACGTTGTAACACAGGATCTGGGTGTTGATATGGCAATGGATCCCGAAACTTTCGGTCCTATAATGGAGCAGAGCTTCAACGAGATCGAGGGGTACAGCTGCACAGGCTGGGAAGGCAAGGAGATAAACGGTAATACTGCACTTGTTGTTGATATAGATGCGACACAGATGGACGTTACTATGAAGATGACTCAGTATATGTTCATCAAGGGCGGCAAGCAGATAGTTGTTACATTTACCGCATTCCCCGATGTATATGATTCCGTAAAGCCTGATTTTGACGCTGTTGTTAATTCAATAGTGCTGAACTAATCCTGAAAGGACGGATAAAGATTATGAAAATTCTCGTAGTTGGCGGCGGCGGACGTGAACACGCCATTATTATGAAGCTTGCCGAATCCCCCAAGGTGGAAAAGCTTTACTGCACACCCGGAAACGGCGGTATTTCCCGTTATGCGGAGTGCTTTGACGTGAGCGCAACCGATATTGAGGGCGTTGTTGCTCTTGCAAAAAAGCTTGAGGTTGATATGGTTGCGGTTGCTCCCGATGATCCTCTCGTAATGGGTATGGTCGATGCACTTAATGCCGAGGGTATTATGACCTTTGGTCCTTGCAAGTCTGCGGCTATAATCGAGGGCAGCAAGGTTTTCTCCAAGGAGCTTATGAAGAAATACAACATTCCTACCGCTTTCTACGAGGTTTTCTCCGACAGCGAGGCGGCAATTGCCTACCTGAAAAAACAGAACAGCTATCCTGCTGTTATAAAGGCTGACGGACTTGCTCTGGGCAAGGGCGTTATCATCGCTCAGAACGAGGAGGAGGCTGTGGAGGCTGTTAAGTCTATGATAGACGGTAAGCAGTTCGGCGAAAGCAGCTCTACCGTTGTTATCGAGGAGTTCCTTACAGGTCCTGAGGTTTCCGTTCTTTCCTTTACTGACGGAAAGACCGTTGTTCCTATGATATCATCAATGGATCACAAGCGAGCTTATGACAATGATGAGGGTCTTAACACGGGCGGTATGGGAACTGTTGCTCCCAATCCTCACTATACCGGGGAAATCGCAAAGGAATGTATGGAGAAGATCTTCATTCCCACAATGAACGCTATGAACTCCGAGGGCAGAACCTTCAAGGGCTGTCTTTACTTCGGACTTATGATAACTCCCAAGGGTCCCAAGGTCATTGAATACAACTGCCGTTTCGGCGACCCCGAAACACAGGTGGTTCTCCCTCTCCTTGACGCTGATCTCTGCGAGATTTTTGAAGCTATCTACAACGGTACTCTTGCAGATGTTGACATCAAGTGGAAGAAGGGCTACTGCACATGCGTTGTAATGGCTTCGGGCGGCTATCCTCAGTCCTATCCCAAGGGGCTTGAAATGAGCGGAATGGACGATAAGGGTCAGGTTGAAGGCGCTTTCGTTTATCACGCAGGTACAAAGTATGATGACGGAAAGTTTTTCACCAACGGCGGACGAGTTATCGGCGTTACAGCAACGGGAGAGACTCTTCCCGAGGCTCTTGAACGCTCCTACAAGGCTGTGGAGAAAATCAGCTTTGACAAGGCACATTACCGCCGTGATATAGGCAAGAGGGCTATGGAGGCTCTTAACTGATTTAATTTGTATCATTACTGTCGGAGTGCTGATACTAATTCTTAATCAACCTATAGACAAATCCTCGGATGAAATAACCGCATTCGTCGTCAAGCTCCCTTGCCGGGCGGCAAGCCCGCCTGCGGTCGCTTTCCTAGACTGCGATTATTTCATCTGTCGTCTTTGTCTATAG
>JAGAJY010000028.1 GCA_017848125.1 Oscillospiraceae bacterium | reverse complement strand
TGAGAGGTGATGAAATGAGCAATATATTATCCGAGCTTACCAACGATGAATATACGGAATTTATTTTTGATAAACTATGCGATGGTGAGCCGAAGGAGATAAATGATGCGGAAGATGTGGAAGAAGGAATTGTACTTGCGCTTTCTCTTGAAAACAGAAATGTGTTTCTGGAAGGACTTTCAGCAAGACTTACTGAGCTTGGTTTCAGGTGCTGTGATGATGAAACAGAAAGTATGCTTGCTGAGATGAAAAGCCGATATAAAAGGATACTGAATAAAACCTGCCCAAGAACTGTTATTGACTGGATAAAGGGTATCACGCCGCCCGGGGTCACCAATCGTCATAATCATTACGATGTATGCTATGCTCTTGAAATGGATCATCTGCAGACAGCGGTATTTTTTCAGAAGCATTATCTGACTGTCCCCTATAACAGTAAGAGCAGGATCGACGCTGTATATCTGTATTGTATCTATCACAATAAGCCGTACAGTACTGTGGTTAAACTGCTTGATAATACGAAAAATGTCAAGCCGCAGCCGCTGGCGCATACGTCAACATCACAGATCTCACAGAATATTATCAGCATTGATGACGATGATAAATTTCTTGATTATCTTTCAAAGCATTATTATAATGAGGATCAGCATTACCTTCACGCTAAGGAGTTGATCTGTAACGAAATAGCTATCGTCAAGGAAACAATCCTGAAGGATATAAGTATATTCAAAGTTGCCGATGACAGACTTAACAGCCTTACTGTTGCGGCGCTGCTTGGGTACAAATCACAGGCAAAGAAAGAGGATAAACCAAGCAGAAGGCTTCCCAAAAGATTTAAAGAGTCGCTTCCGAGCGATGTTACAATAGGACAGATTCTTAATGGTGACAGAGTATCATATGAAGTTCTGCGCAAAACGTTTATGCTGCTGAAATTCTATAATTTCTATACCGTTGCAGATAATTGTGATGCTTATGCAGTAGGAGAAAATTTTCTGGATTTTATGGAAGAACTGAATTTGAGACTTCTTGAATGCGGATTTGCACAGATATATATGCGGCATCCCTTTGACTGTCTTTTGATGTATTGTGCGAATACATACGACCCTATTCATACATTGTACTGTATAAACGAACCTGACTGGAATCAGTATTTATAAGCATAAGGTCTGATGTGCTATAATAACTGCAGAAAGAAGGTCGATGCAATGAATAATACAGGTAAAATAATAAAGGCAGAGGATCGTGAATACAGAATAACTGATATTATCGGCAGGGGAGCGTCATGTATTGCATATTCGGCGGAGCGTTGGGAAAAAGGACTTGTTACCCGATGTATTCTTAAGGAATATGCTCCGCTGAATAGTGATGATTATGAATACGGAAAACAGCGTTTTATAGATTCGGGAAAAATGCAGAATCAGATCCGTCAGTATTCCTGTCTGAATAATCAGACACCGCCTGTCAGCAGTATTTTTGAGGCAAATGGAACAGTGTATATTGATGTTTCCTGTTATAACGGAACTACTCTTGACAAGCTGACGGAAATGTCGCTTGCCGATCATATGCGTATCTGCAGAACTGTTGCAAATACAGTAAAGTACTATCATACAATGGGCTTCCTTTGTCTTGATATCAAGCCTGAAAATATTTTTATAATGCAGAATGCTCCCGATGATACAGTTACACAGATCGTTGAATTTATTGATTTTGACAGCATAAGGGAGAAAGATTCACCGGCATCACAGGGGATATCCTATACAAGAGCATGGGCAGCACCTGAACAGATAAATATTTACGGCGGAGAAATAACATATGCAGCTGATATCTATGCTTTGGGTGAGCTCATATTTTATTATCTTTTCGGCAGACATTCCGAGGATAAGGAGCATCGGGGATTTTCAAAATATCCTTTTGAAGAATGT
>JAGAJY010000027.1 GCA_017848125.1 Oscillospiraceae bacterium | reverse complement strand
CGCAAGTGTGGGTGAAAATTCCTTGCCGGATATTCCGTTCTTTATGCTGTCCGAAAGCCTTCGCACCTCAATATCCTCGGGCATATCCACACCGAAAATATGAGCAATGAACATATCCCGCCACAGCTTTTCCTTCATCTGAGAAGAACCGCAGTATGTAAATAAATTGACTTCTTTCGGCATTAGTCATTAGCCTCCTTGAAATTTACATATTTTCCGTTTATGCTCATAACATACTTTATTTTCAGAGGATTGCCGCCTACCTGTTTCTTTACCTTGTAGAAAGGCTTGCCCTCAAGCACATCTTTGACATTGGCAGCGGTTATGGTTATGGAGTTGAATCTATCTTCCTTCCATATGGAAAAATCACATTTATCCCTGCCTGCGCTGCAATAGAAATTCTTTTCGCCCTCATATACATCACCGCCGCATTTCGGGCATTTTCCGAGCGATACCTTTTCTGCTTTCACCCTTTTCAGATTCACATATTTTCCTGTATCCTCAAGGTTGTATTCTGCGGTAAATATTTTCCCGTCCTTCGCTTTTGCTCTGAGCTTTACGGTCTTTCCCGCAAGCAGATTTTTTATATATTCTGCCGTAATACTATCCTCGATATACTTGTCATTTTTCCAGACAGTAAAGCCGCAGCCTTCCTTTCCGCTTTCACAGTAGAAATTTTTCTCACCCTCGAAAATATTCTTTCCGCAGCGGGGACAGGTTCCGAGAGTTTCTCGCTGCTTTGCTTTGGGATTTTCATATTTCAGCGGCTCTCTATGCCTTGACGGGCTTTTCTCATAATTCACAACAGATGTGACAAATGCCTTTATCTCGTCAATAAATTTGTCAGTATCAAAGTCCTTTTCCTTGATGTTATTGAAGGTCTGCTCCCACTCCGCCGTTCTTTCAAGGGATTTAAGACTTTCGGGAAGAGAGTTTATGAAATCTCTCCCCAAGGGAGTTGATACGATGTTCTTGCCGTTTCTCTCCGCATAACCGACCTCGATAAGCTGCTCGATAACATCTGCTCTGGTGGCCTCCGTTCCGATACCCTTGCCTTTGACCGCCGTTTTCAGATCTTCGTCCTCAATGCGGTTGTCGATATTGTTCATTACCGAAAGAAGGCTTGCATCTGTGAAATGCTTTAAAGGCTGCGTTTCGCATACCTTGATATGAATATCTCCGGGGATAAATGTGCTGCCCTCGGCGTAAGATAATTCGGAAGCATTCGCTTCATCGGCTTCGGTATCGTATGCCTTCCAGCCAAACTCCAAAGGCTTTACTGTTTTCAGCTTGTATGTAACATCATTGCACCAGAATTCATAATTGGTTTCTGAATAGGTGTATGGCTTGTCCACCGCACAAAGCAGCCTGTTCACAACAAGGTGATACACATTTCTCTCACGCTCCGTAAGACGGTCGGGATTTTCGGGAGTATCTTCAGGAATAATAGCATGGTGGTCATGTCCTTCCATTGCCTTGTCATTTACAACACGGCTGTCAAAGTTAAGTCCCTGCCCCAGAATGGTGCGGCAGCGTTCCGAATACTTTTCGTTTGCCACCATATTGCTTACGGTCTTGATGATCTTGCCTTTCATATCCTCGGAAATGTAATTGCAGTCGGTTCTCGGATATGTGGTGAACTTCTTTTCATACAAACCCTGTGCAGCTTCAAGAACTTCCTTTGCCGTATATCCGTACACCCTGTTTGCTTCCTGCTGGAGTGTGGTAAGGCTATGGAGAAGAGGTCTATTCTTGGACTTGTTTTCTTCAACAGCAGACTGAACATTGACGTCTGTTCCTCTGCTTGTCGAAAGAAATGCTTCGGCTTCTTCTTTTGTGGTGAAAACCTTGTCCGATACGGCTCCATTATCCATTTCAAGGCGATATGATACAGTTTTTGAAAAATTTTCGATCTCCTTATCCCTCTGGACAATTATGGAAAGTACGGGAGTTTTCACTCTGCCCACTCTGTGCGGATATTTATCCAACACTCCGTAAAGGCGGGAAAGATTCATTCCGATGATCCAGTCCGACTGTTCTCTTGCAAGTGCGGCTTTGTACTCACCATCAAAATCGCTGTCGGGAGGAAGGTTTTCAAGGCACTTTTTTATTGCTTCATCGGTCATGGAATTGCACCAAAGTCGATAAACAGGTTTTGTGCATTTATTTGCATTGTAAATATGGCGAAATACAAGCTCGCCCTCACGTCCTGCGTCCGTTGCACAGATTATGGATTCCACCTCGGGCAGATTTATGAGCTTTGCAATAATTCTGCGGAGTCCGTTTGTACTGTCACATTCGGGAAAAAGCTCAAATGTGGGAAACATGGGCAGCTCGTCCAGTCTGTAAACCTTGCTGTATCCGTAATCCTCGGGCATTCCAAGACTATACAGATGTCCTCTGGCATTGACAACATAATACCCGTTGCCTTTATAGCAGAACTCCTTTCCGTCATATTCTTTATCTGCTGCGCCCACAACTGCCGCTATGATTTTGGCTGTGGAGGGCTTTTCGCTTATGATAAGCTGCATTTTATCAGTCCTTTCTTGATTTTGGGGAAGATTTATGTTATACTTATGAAAATGAAACAATTCTACAAACCCGGAATTTGTATGAATGGAGATGATTTTTCTATGATAGAAAAAGATTTATCAAATAAGAGATTACTTTTGATTGGTCTTATTGCTGCTATTGTTACTGTGTTAGGCGGTGAACTGCCGATCGGGTGGTATAAAATGCCCGAAACTGACGATACGCTAATGGCTCAATTGGGTGGCTATGGAAATGTATCTACATTTCAGCTTGCCTGTGGCGTTTTTTTTGGTGGAATAGGGATAGCACTTCAGTCATTTGGATTCGAGGCATTATCACGTATCCTAGGTAAAGACGGTCAAAATCCTAAAACAAGCAAAATGATTCATATCGGAGCATTGGCTTGCGGTTTTTTAGGTCCGGTAGTACATATACTCTGCATTGCACTTATGTATGTGTGCAGAGGAAATGATATAGATGAAATAATGAACTTTGCATTGTTTATTGTTGCGCCTATCTGTATAGTATTTATGCCTGTTTATATGGCTATGATGGTTGTTATGTTTATTGCTATTTTCAAAAAAAAGACGGTTTTTCCAAGGTGTGCGGCGTTTCTGAATCCAGCAATAATAATGATGGCTGTAAATATTATTACATTTTTTGGCGGAAATAATGAAATTGCTCATTCGTTACAAATGGCTAATATGGGGCTTGGCTCAGTAATTACATTCGGCGGATTTTTTCTGTTGTGTAAAAAACAGATTCAATAATTAACCTGACAAATTCCAATATATAGGGGAATATCATTACTCAGTGTTATAGGAGGATTCCTTATGGTCACTGAATTAAAATATGCCAAAACAAACACCTATCTAATAAAAGGGAAGGATAAGTATATTCTCTTTGACACCGATTGGGCAGGCACATTCCCTCTGTTCTGCAAATCTCTAAAGGGCATCTCTAAAAACCCCCCTGTACAAAATTCAAAAAATATGGTAAAATAAAGATATGAAAATACAACAAATAGGATTCTTCGATGAGGAGAACAGATACAAGAAATTAACAGAATTAGGCGATCCACTGGAGAAGCT
>JAGAJY010000026.1 GCA_017848125.1 Oscillospiraceae bacterium | reverse complement strand
GGCCTTGACAAGGATTTCAAGATGAATATTGAAGCAAACCACGCTACACTTGCTATGCACACCTTCCAGCATGAGCTGAGAGTTGCAAGAGACAACGGCGTATTCGGCTCTATCGACGCTAACCAGGGCGATATGCTCCTTGGCTGGGACACCGACCAGTTCCCCACAAACATTTACGATGCAGCTCTCTGTATGTACGAAGTACTCAAGGCAGGCGGCTTCACAAACGGCGGTCTGAACTTTGACTCCAAGGCAAGAAGAGGCTCCTACACACCTGAGGATATCTTCCACAGCTACATTGCAGGTATGGACACCTTTGCACTCGGTCTCAAGATCGCTCAGAAGATGATCGATGACGGCAGAATTGACAAGTTCGTTGCTGACAGATACGCTTCCTGGAACACAGGCATCGGTGCAGACATCATCAGCGGCAAGGCAACTATGGCAGACCTTGAAAAGTATGCGCTTGAGAAGGGCGAGGTTGTTGACAGCCTCTCCAGCGGCAGACAGGAAATGCTTGAGTCTATCCTCAACAACATTATGTTCAGCCTTTGATAAAAATTTAACCATAAAAAAACTGCACGTTCCTTCGTGCAGTTTTTTGTAAGAGAAAATAAATATGGATATACAAAAAATTCTCGAAAGCGGCAGAAAGATAATTGAAGAATATCTGATACCGAATATCGGTACGATCCTGCTAATCATAGTCGGGATAATTGCGGGACTTTTTGTTCTCAGAATTATTTTTGCCGCACTGTGGGAAAATATCCTTGTTGGGATAATAAAAATATCCGAAAAAAAACCGAAAATGAAAAGGAAGATGAAAAATGAGATATGTAATCGGAGTAGATCTGGGAACAAGCGGCACAAAGACCGTATTATTTGACGAAAAGGGCAAGGTAATCGCCTCAATGACCATCGAATATCCCATGTATCAGCCGAAAAACGGCTATGCAGAGCAGGATCCCGCAGACTGGTACAATGCGGCTGTGAACACCATCAAGGGTGTTATTGAAAAGAGCGGCGTATCCGCAGACAGCATTGTGGGCGTTGGTCTTTCGGGACAGATGCACGGTCTTGTTATGCTTGACGAGGACAACCGTGTTATCAGGAATTCCATTATCTGGTGCGACCAGAGAACAGCTGATGAGGTTGAGGAAATGAACGAGAAGGTAGGCAGAGAAAAGCTTATCGAGATAACCGCAAATCCCGCTCTCACAGGCTGGACTGCCGCAAAGATACTCTGGGTCAAGAACAAAGAGCCTGAGAATTATGCAAAGTGCCGTCATATCCTTCTTCCCAAGGACTACATAAGATTTATGCTTACAGGGGAGTATGCTACCGAGGTTTCCGACGCTTCGGGAATGCAGCTTCTTGATGTTCCCAACCGCTGCTGGAGCAAAGAAATATGCGACAAGCTGGGAATCGATATGTCAATGCTTGCAAAGGTTTACGAATCCTGCGAGGTAACAGGCACTATAACCGAAAAGGCTGCAGAGCTTACAGGGCTTAAAGCAGGCACTATCGTTGTGGGCGGTGCAGG
>JAGAJY010000025.1 GCA_017848125.1 Oscillospiraceae bacterium | reverse complement strand
TATGGGGATAACAAAATCTATATGATGTTTCATTGCTGTTAATGTTCCGTAGGTTTTGATATTAAAAGCAAACCAAGGAACAGTCAGCAAAGCGGAAGCAAATATGGGAAGAATAGCTTCTCTCAGCTTCTTTTGCATTATTACAAGAATACCAAATATGACATAAGCATAAACAGCAGTATTTTTTGTCAAAAAAAGGGTGACACACAGCAATGAGAGCAAAATGTAATATTTTTTGCTATATCCTTCATTGAGACAGCGGATGGCAATATAAAGGAACACTGCCATAAAAACACAGACAAGGATTTCGTTATTAAGCCTTGATGCTCTATAGAGATAAGCGGGATTAAATATCGTGAGACAAAGAGAAAGACGATACAATTCTTCATCACCGGTTATAATATCTTTTTTTTTCAGATATTTGACAGAGAGGTTTATGAAATAATACACTATCAGTACCATCATAAGAGAAATGAGTCTGAATGTATGAAATCTCACATATGCATCAGGGATAAGTTTTCCTATGAGGGCAAAAAGGATATAAAACAAAGGAGCCTGTACGGCTTCATAATTGATTAGGTTATCGAAAGATACCATATTGTGGTTTACCTCTGCAAGATATGAAGAATCCACAGCATCGAAAAAAGTCGGCAGAGTATTTGTGGAAGCGATATGATTTATGCTTTCAAAGTTCATTGTTTCATCAATTGCGCTATATGAGTTATCTGCAAATGATAGATATATCATAACACAAAATAATGAACTAACGAATACATGAAAGAATTTTTTTGATTTAACAGCAAAAAACACATTCAGTAAAATCAGAGCTATCAGGCAATACCATTGCCCCATTCCAGGTATTAATTCGGTAACAAACGATTTCAGAGCCGTTATACAAATAATTAGGACATATGCTACCAGAATAACAAGGCATACTAATCCGCCTGCAAATAATTTATTATCTCTGTTCATAAAAAAATCCTTTCGTTCAGTATTTACAAGCCTTATTTTTATTTGAAAACAAACAGCTTACTTATAATATAATTGAGAACAATAACTATTATCTGGGCAATAAGTTTTACCGCAAAGGAATTAAAGGACAGACATGTAATGAATATTATCAAAATAACCTCTTCCACTGCCAAAGTGAATATTCTTCCACCGAAAAAGGAGGTCAGCTGTTTGAAGAAGTCTGTCTGTTCGTTGTTTGTGGAATCAAAGACCCATGTTCTATTGGTAAAGAATTGGAATAAAACACAGATGATCCAGCTGATAATATTTGACGGATGTTCATTGAACTGTAGGACTTCGATAAAAAATACAAAGAGACCCAGATTGAGAAAGAATGCAAGACCGCCGAAAAACAAATACAGCAAAACTTCCTTATGTCTGGTATAAAAAGGTTCCAAAATATTAAGGATCGGCAGGCTCATGATTCTATCAAAAATATCCTTCTTTTTTTCAGTCATATACAAAATGATCCTTTATATAAAAATTCAGTTTCTGAGTACCTCACGGACAAACTCAACATCGGCTTCATAGGTTATGCCGTACCATCGGCTGTCGGTGAAAATATTTCTTACGTCATATCCGTTTTGTTTTATCTCAGCGTCAACTACTTCTGCAATGGTCATTTCTGCGGTAAGCTCATTGGGAGAGAGGGCAGTAATAAAACTGCTCAACCTGTCGGAAAGCCTGTTTACAAAAGAAGGTTTAAATCCCCACATACTCATAGATACAGTATCATTTTCATTCAGTATAACCTCATTATCATTTCTGATGCCTCTGATAACGCCGTTGATACTTTTTTCAATTTTTTTAGTTTCCTCGACATTAACAAGCAGACCAGCTTCATTTATATGGCAGATGCCTCTGTTAACAGTTCCATTGTCAGAGAGTGTATTTTTTAGGATAAATCCCACCGAGCAAGCAGATGCATCCGGATCTTGAAGAAAACCTGCAAGAGAAACAAATGCTTTTTTTCCGTAAAAATCATCAGCATTGATAACTCCAAAATTTTCACTTAGAACATTTTTGCAACAGTACAGAGCTTGTGCAGTTCCCCAAGGTTTTGTTCTGTTGGAAAAATCATTTGTTCTTACAGGAAGCATGTCTCTGTCCTGAAAAACATATTCAGTAGGTATAATCTGAGAGATGCGATCTCCGATAGTATCCTTAAATATCTGCTCAATGTCACGCCTTATTATGAAAACTACTTTGCTAAATCCAGCTTCGATAGCATCCCTTATTGAATACTCAATAAGCAATTCACCATTTGGCCCTATAGGTTCTAATTGTTTTATTCTGCCGCCAAAACGTGAACCCATACCAGCGGCAAGAACTACTAATGTTATATTTTTCATAGAAGAATATCCTTTCAGATCGTGTATTTATTTCTTTGAAGGGGCATATTTGCCGAAGAGATTCATAAAAAGTATTTTCATAAGTTCGCTGTTGCCTTTGAAGAAACTGATTTTTGTAGGTGTTTTGCCTGTTTTGGGATATGCTCGGGTTACCGGTATCTCGCAAGCTTTCATACCTATCTGAGAGGCTCTGACCGACAGATAAGCAAGCAGCTCATAGGTCATAAATATGTCTCGCAGCGGCTGCACCCTATTGTCAGTAAGGTACTTTGCAGAATAGGCTCTGTAGGCATTTGTGGTGTCTGTAAAACGCTGTCCTGCGGTAAGAGAGATTATAGGTGCGTGAATCAGCTTTACCGACACTGTTCTGAGCAACGGCGTATTTATTGCTCTTCCACCCTTGATAAATCTTGAACCCTGAATCAGATCATAGCCATCTTCAAGCTTTTCAATGAATTTGGGAACATCTTCAATACTGTCTTTATTATTGCCATCAATAGTGATAATACCCTTATATCCTCTTTCAAGCGCCCACCAAATGCCCATTCTCAGCTGAGCACCTTGTTTACCTACATCTCTTTTTACGAGGAGAGTATTAACATTTAGTTCTTTCAGCCTGCTTTCTTCTGTACATCCATCAGTGGAGCCGCCATCACATATAACAATATCTGCATTTTCATAAATCTTATTCTTACAAGCACGTTCAAGCTCAGTAATTATTCTACTGCCTTCGTTGATAATTGGTATAAGAACAACATAGTCCTTTGTTTTGCCAGAATACTCGGTACATTCAAACCGAGGAACTCCCCTTTTTTTTTCATAAATCATAGCACAATCTCCTTTTATTTTCAGGGGTTATAATGTGGAATCAGCTATGGCTCTAATATATTCCATTGACTTGCTGATTTCAGCAATGTCATCAGTTTTCCCCATTTCTATTGAAACAAATCCCATGTAATTCTCCTCTGCAAGAATTCTCAGAAGTTCTTTGTGGATGAACCTTTCACATATAGGCTTCAGATATGGCTCACTGATGTGAACATGATTTATAAGTCTAACTTTACCTTTGAGAATACCAACATTTTCGCCGTTGCGAATCATAGTTCCGACATCTAGATTAAGCCTGAATCCTGTGGAGTTGACTCTGCTGATAAGCTCAAGTGCCTGCTCGGTGGAGTTAATATAATTCGTATTGTATATAGTAGGATTAGCCTCCATACCGATAACAGAGCCTTTTTCCGCAGCATAATTGCCTATACTGCGGAAAAATTCAATTGCGAAGCTTTCGTTTGCTCCGTCGGGCATATTTCTGTTCTTCGGACAGCCAAATACCAAATTTCCACAACCTATTGCAGCTGCGAAATCAATAGCTTTTTTTGTATAATCAAGAAGAATTCTTCTCTCTTCATCAGTGCCGAAAATAGCCTCTTGTCTGCCGAACCATATGGATTGCATAGAAGAAATAACAAATCCATATTTTTTCTTCAACTCCTGCGACCAGCAGCGAGCATTTTCGATATTATCATATGGGGCTTCGGGAAATATGCGTGTAGGTGCAATTTCGAGTCCCTCGTATCCATATTTTTTCATAATAGCGTAAATTTCGCTGTCATTTTCTGCTGTCCATGCAATGTTGGAAATAGATAATTTCATTTGTTGTTGGCTCCTTTCAGGTCGCTGTATTGTCAACTAAACAGCATATCTGTTCAAGAACATCTTTTTTGCTACAAATGTAACCGTTCTTTCCTCCAAAAGTTTCGGAGTAGATAGTTCTGTAATCGTAAAAAGCGGGAAGTCCACCCAACTCATTTGTAAAAGTATTTCCCGTAAGGTATTCATATACCTCACCTGCAGAAACAGGCTCAACAGCAGGATGCCACAGACGGATATCGTTTTTCAGTGCTGTCTGTATATCATCCCACAATCTGCTGAGATCGTAGAACTGATAAACGCTTCTGCTGTCGGTAAAGTTTAATGCAGAAAAACCAATCCCTCTAAATATATCCTTGAGCATAGCCTTATCCCCATCTGTAACATTTACCTTGTAAAACCCATTATCCTGAAGAGAATAGAATTCCTTGAGCTTAGGCTCCTTGGCAGAAAGTTCATCAAATTTTTCTGCCTTGAGCATAAAGGGGATCACATTGATATAATCATAAATAAAATTCTTCTTGATATTTATTCCGAAAAGTCCCGGCAATCTTATAATTAGTGCATCGGGATAATTCTCACGCACCCACAGTTCCAGCTGATATCTGTTGTAGCCGTATGCGGCAAGCCCCTCAGTATCGACAGGTGTATTTTCATCAGCCTTATCAGGGTTTTTATACACATCTACTGTTGATATAAGGACCAGCTTTTTCGGATTTATTAGTGATATATTTTCTTCAGCCTGCTTGATAAGCTCCATATCTTTTTCGGGAGCATTGTTTGCAAGATATTTCTCAGCCCTGAGTCCTGCATATATCAGCAGATCAGGTGATGTCCCGTATGCGTCTGCAATATTTTTTGAATTATAAGCTGCAGTGATATCTCCCTTTGCATAAATATTGCTTCCTACAAATCCTGTATATCCAACCAATGCGGTTATCATAACCGATCATTCCTTTCAAATACTTGTTATCAGCCTGTTTATTGCTGGTATGGCAAAAATTTGACTCTCTCAAAAAATAATATCTTTTGTGTATAACAGAATTATTTTGTAAGCTTTTCGATTCCCTCAAAGCTGTATGCTTTTCTTTTAAATATCAGATTAACTATTATCTGCAGATACTTTATAACAAAGGTCAGAATAGCAAAAAGTCCGAAAAATGCTCCTGCCAGGAATAACACAGT
>JAGAJY010000024.1 GCA_017848125.1 Oscillospiraceae bacterium | reverse complement strand
GAAGGAATCAATTTGTTGATTCCAGATCGCACTCCCCTTGTAGAGCGGTTGTGCTTACTTACCCTTCAAAACGTTCCGGTGGAACGTTTTGAACAAAGCTAATTATATGTAGTTTTTGTGCAAAGTAACAATAGCGTTTTCTTTTTCGACACGCTGGGCTGATGTACAAACTGTACATCAGCCCTCAGTTTTTATCATATTCCTTTAGCGGCAAGCCTTTCCTCAATAAAATCACCGATACTCTCACAGGGAATCCCAAGAACAACGGAAAACTCCGAGCTTATCACCCTGCAAGCGGCATTAAGCGCCTTTTCGTCAGAGGAAACAAGCCCCTTGCCGATTTCCGAGCGCTGCTTCTTTTCATTCAGAAGCTCACGGATAAGACGGATAAGCAGACCGCTGTCACCGCTTTTTACCGTTTCGTTCAGAATAGCCTTGCGCCGGTTTTTGTCATCTGAGCAAAGAATAGGTTCGCCATTGCTTTCATCAATTGCCGAGCATATCTCCTCTCTTGTCAGCAGCTTTCGCACTCTTTCCTCCAGCCTGTCAATGGGCACATAGTAGCAGGAGCTTCCCGAAACACCGTTATTTTCGGGGATAAGCCTGTAATATTCTTCCGAATTTACTCCGTCAAAGCACCTTTTGCATATACCGTCGAGCCTGCACAGCTCCCTGCCGTCATATATCACAAGCTGACCTGTTTCAAAGCTCATAGCAAACCTCCGTTATTCATTCTGCGATTTTTGGATATATAATTATTTTAACATAATTCTCATATCTTTTCAAAGGCGATTTTGACCAAATTTCTCCATAGAATTTCCTTGCATAAAGCACAAAAAAAGAGTGTCCGCTGCATGGACACTCTGACATGAAAATAAATAAAGAAAAATTATATATCACTCCACAAGGAGGGTGGAGGGGTAATTGGATGCCGCCCATTGTCCGAAAAGCCGAAACGCCTGCATACCTGACGGAGTATGGACAGCTGTTAAATAAAAGTTGAGATCCTATTTTTTCAGAAATCAAACGTCCGCAGCTTTGCTTGCAGGATACGGAGATACTGCGGAAGGGGTGCACCCGCCGCACAGGGGAAATGCGGCGGAATGCTTTTACAAAAGGAGAGATCTGATAAGGGTTCTGTCTGATACAGTTGTATGTATCTTTCCTTATTACGATTACTATTATAATCTCTCAATGTGATAAGAATATGAAAACAAAAAGGAAATAAAGGAAAAATCCTTTTCACATATTCTGTATTTATATTCTAACAGGTATTATATGCGAAAAATGTCAGTCTGCGGCGGCTGTAGAAATTTCCTCGGGTTCTTTTTCTTCCTTTTTTTCTTCGTCCCTGACAGGGGAGGGGACTATCTTTTTCAGAGCAAGGCTCTGTTCGGAAAGCATTCTGCCCGATACGGCATATTCCTCATAGGCATTCTTGTTAAGTATAACAAAGCCCGATATTTTTGAAATGTATTCCTCGCCGCAGGAAAGCTTTTCGCACTGGTCTGACAGGGCTTTTTCCATATCAAGCGCATTTTCCGTTGCGTCTGAGAAGCCGTTGAGAGAGTCAGCCGCTGCGGAAACAGCTTCGGTGCTTATGCGGATATTCTCGTCAAAGCGCTCTGCCGCTTGTGCAGTCAGGGCTGAAAGGTCAGATGCGGCAACCGCAAGGGCTCTTGCCTCGTCTGCGGATGCGGCAAGGCTTTTGCCCGAAGATTCACCCTTTGAAGCGTTCATAGCGGTGTTTACCGCAAGAAGATTTGCACGGGAAGCAATGTCGGAAGCGTTCTTAATAAGCTCCTCCATATCCCTTCGGCTTTCGGAAAGCTTTTCGCAGACCTGTTTTGCGTCGTCAAGACGTTCACGGCAGTCTTTCACCGAGCTGCCGTTGCTTTCGCACAGCACTTTCAGCTTTTCGGAAATTTCCTTGCTTCTTGTCATAAGCTCCGCCATACCCTGAGAGCACTCATTAAGCTCTGCCGCAGCTCTTTCGTGCTCCAATGCGGCAGCTGAAAGCTCCTCGGCATTGTCGGAGATCCTTACGGATTCCGCATTTACAAACTCCGATGCACGGTTTATCTGAGCGGCAATGAATCGGAGCTTTGCTTTCATCTTGCGTACTGCCGACAGAACGTGTTCATATCTGTAGGGATATTCGCCGTCGGGGGCGGCGTCGGGGTCGCCGTCGGCAAGAATATTGATGCAGCGCACAGCGGTTTCAATAGTGTCCTCCGCTTCGATAAGGCGTTCGCTGTCCTCCTCTTCCTCGGACAGAAGCTCGTATTTGTCGGAAAAATCCTCCTCAGCTTCCTCAGGCTCATCTGTCTGTGCGCTGAGCCTTTTATCGAGGTACAGCAGTGAGAATATCGTCAGGCTGACAGCCATAAGACCGAGACAAATGCTTATTATCTTTGTTGTTCTTGCATCGGAATAAATCTGTATATTTGTCCCCGTGCGGGAAGAGTTAAGCTCCTTCATAAGCTCTGCCGTACATTCTGCCGCTTCTGTGAGACGAGGATTGTACTCGCTGAAAAAGATGTTGTCGGCTATCTTCATGTTCTCTTCTTTAATGCTTGTAAACAGAGCCTCTCTGATGGTTTCAGCCCTGATAAGCTTTGATAAAGGCTCGGCGTCCGCAAGGGGAGAGCCTTCCTCAAGACAGCTTTCCTCCAGCGCATTGAGCTTTTCCGAGGCAGCTGTAAGCATTTCCTGCCTGTAAATATTATCGTCGGAGGCAAGGGCGGAAAGGATATCCGATTGTATTTCGCTGATGCTGACTGCCGCTTCGGACAGCTTTGCCTGCTCCGTGGCATAGTCAGACAGGGATTCCACGCCGACCTGTGCATTATGCTCCGTGTTTTTTACAGAAATGAAGGTGCTTATTCCCATAAGAACTGCCGATGCGATAAGCGCCGCAAGCACTCTTTTACTGATTTTGTTCATAGCTGATATCATTCCTTGTCAGTCATTATTCAACAGTTATTTCTTCCGGTTCGGCAATGGTTGCCTTGACGATTATCTTCGGTGTGGCAATTCCGTCGCCGCCGTTGAACCAAACCTTGTCATAGGAGGATATGATAAAGCCCACAGACATCTTGTGGTCGCCCTCCTGCATATCAAAGTCGATGAGGTCTATTTGAGCGGTAATATCCTCTCTGACAATAGAAGCGATCTGCTCCTTATCGCCCACAAGGAAAAGAGTCATACCTGATGAAACAGGCTCAAATTCATACTGCGCAGGGCGGTTGATAAACTGAATATCCTTGCCCTTTATGGCAATTGCTCGCTTCTGGATATTTTCCTTGGGACAGGTAACTGTGATAGTGTCTATCTGAGTGAGATTTTCATAGCCCTCGGGGAGGAAATTCTCTGCCTTGAATTCAAACGTGCTTCCCACATCGACCTCACGCATATTTATTGTGCCGATATTAAGGCTTGAAAGCTCTTTTATCTTGTCATTGGGAGCGGCTATATCCAGCACATCAACAGAGAATACAAGCTGCTCTCTGAAATAGTCAAGGTCGAATTTTTCGGGTGCGTTTATGATATTTACCTCAAGGGGCAGCGTCTGTCTTACAAATACAGGTATCTGAACGGCAAATGCGGTCTTGTCAAAGCTCAGCATCTGATTATCGTCTGATATTACAGCATTTTCATTGTAAAGCACAAGCTCGTCTGTGGTAAATTCGTATGTGGAATCAAGCTCCTTATTAGGCGAAACTCTTGCACATATTTTTGTTATGGAATTTATCATATCCTGAGGTCCTGTAACGGTAACTGTTGAGGGTGTTACCTCTGCGTCGCCGCTCATATAGCCCGATGCGATACGGACATTTTCAAGCTGGGGAGTTATGGGAAGCTCCTTTGAGATTATCTTGTCAAAGGAAACGGAAATGCTGTCAGGCTCAATGCTTACGACTTCGAAATCATTTCCTTTAAGGCAGGATATATCCATAGGAAGCTTGTAATTCTTGGGCATCATTACATTTGATACGTCAACGACTGCGGTAAGATCCTCGGTTTTTATCTCGCCTATTTCGCTGCGGTTTCCCGAAAGCCTTACGGTAACGGTTTCCTGAGAAGCGGTTATTACATCAAGCTGATTTGCTTCTGCATAGGTGTTTTCCAGGTCTATCTTAACGGGAACATTGTAGTAAACGCTTTCTATCGTAGGATAAACGCTTATGGAAACTACCGCCCATATGCCTGTTGCAATGATTATGGACAGCACCTTCCAGCCCGAATCCCTTTTGAAGATTCCCTTTACCCAGTCCAGAGAACCCTGTACCGCCTTTGCAGGGGAGGGGAGCTTTATATTTTTCAGCACTGAAAGCGAGCCTGTGCTGTTTTCGGGCTTCTGTTCGTTTTTCATCAGCCGTTCTCCTTTCCGTCCTGACTGTTCTGCTCACGGGGAGCGGAATTATCGGGGGACGATGTGCCTTCGCCCGAGTCTGCTTTTCCTTCGGGAGCGATTCCGGGCATAAGGCGTTCAAAAAGCATTGTTTTAAGCGTATCCACCGAAAGGCCTCTTGTAAGGGAGCGCTTTTCCGCCATTGAAATAACGCTGGTCTCCTCGGATACTACTATTATTATGGCGTCGGAATTTTCGCTCATTCCCAGAGCCGCCTTATGTCTTGACCCCAGAGCCTTATCCACAAGCTCAGGTCTTGAGGTGGAAGGGAGGGTACAGCCTGCAGCGGCTATCCTTCCGTTCTGGATAATAAGTGCACCGTCGTGCATAGGGGAGTTTATAAAGAAGATGTTTTCAAGAAGCATTGAGTTTATTTCTGCGTCAAAGCGAGTTCCTGTCTTTATTTGGTCGCCCAGCTTCTCGTCACGCTCGATCACGATAAGCGCACCGACACCGTGCTCTGCGAAATAGCTGCAGGCGGTGCAGATGTTATTGATAGGCTGTTCCCACATACTTCCCGCCGCTTTAAGATCCTTTTTGGTAAGCCCCTGAAGGCTTGACTGACCCATATTTTCAAGAGAGCGGCGAAGCTCGGGCTGAAAGAGTATCACAAGAGCGATAAGACCTATGCTGAAAGCGTTTTCAAAGATGAATATAAGTGCTTTCATATGAACGAGCTTTGCTATCAGATACACCGCAACCAGCACCGCAAGACCCTTGAAAAGTCCGCCTGCACGGTTTTCACGCATAAATTTCATTATCTGATATATGAGATACGACAGCAGAGCAATGTCAAGTATATCAAAAACGCTGGGCGGAAGAATGGTCAGCAGGGAATTTTTTATTTCATAGAGCAGATCCATAGGTCAAATCCTTTCGATAAAAATACAGTTCTGAACATACATATTTATTATATCATATTATCCGAATTATTTCAAGTGGATTGACACAGAATATGGGGCGTTTTGTAAACAGATTACAAAAAAAGTGTATTGCAGCTATTATCCTTATCTAAAAATTGAAAAAAACTATTGATTTTGGGAGAAAAATGTGGTATAATGTTTCATAGACTAAATGGGTGCAGTTTCGGCTGTATTCCTCAGATATATATTTTTGAAAGGAAGTACTCCTGATGAACAACAATCGCAAATGGATAAAAACCGTAGCCGGAAAAATGATGTTGGTTTACGTTTCGGCGGCAGCTATCATTGTTTTGACCCTTGTGTTGTCCGCTATGGTTATTCACAATACTGCTCTTGAAGTCGTTCTTTCGCTTCTGAGCCTTGCCGTGTTTGTGGTCATTTCTCTTGTGTTCGGCAAGAATATAACAAAGCAGATAAGGAATGCGGAGCAGCGTCTTCAGGATATTGCCGAGGGCAATGTCCGCCACATAAAAAGCAAGCTTCCCGACAATACCGAGCTTGAAGAGCTTTACAATATGGCGGAGGATACCGTTGCCACTCTCAACGACATTATCAGCGAGCTGAATAACGGTCTTGACGAGCTTGCCGCAGGAAATCTCTCCCACAAGCTCCCCGAAAACTGGAACGGCGATTATGCCCTTATTTCAAAGAAGTATAATGAAATAACTCTTTCTCTCAGACAGACCCTCAGAAATATCGACAGTGCTTCAAATCAGGTTTCCAACGGCTCACAGCAGGTTGCCGACGGTGCTCAGAATCTTTCTCAGGGTGCTACCGAGCAGGCGGCTTCCATAGAGCAGCTCACAGGTCAGATAAGCACTATTTCCGAGCGTGTAAACAACACCGCTTCCGCCGCAGGCAAGACAATGCAGGTAGTTACCGACACAGGCGACAAGATAAGAGAATGCGGCAGAGAAATGGGTCTTATGCTTTCCGCAATGGACGACATCAACAAGAGCTCTGCGGAGATCTCCAACATTATCAAGGTTATCGACGATATTGCATTCCAGACAAATATCCTTGCTCTTAACGCTGCAGTTGAGGCGGCAAGAGCAGGCGCTGCAGGAAAGGGCTTTGCGGTAGTTGCGGACGAGGTAAGAAATCTTGCCGCAAAGAGTGCCGAGGCCGCAAATCAGACTACTGCGCTTATCGAAAATTCCATTGAGATCGTCAAGAAGGGTACTGAAATTACCCATCAGACAGCCGCTACACTTGACGAGGTTATTGAAAATTCAGCAATTATCGTAGAAGAGGTTTCGAGGATCTCCAACGCCTCCAACGAGCAGGCTGACGAAATAATGCGTGTAAGTCAGGGCGTTGAGCAGATAGCTGTCGTTGTTCAGAGCAACACCGCTACAGCAGAGGAATCTGCAGCTACCTCCGAGGAGCTTTCGGGTCAGTCGGGTATTCTCAGAAATCTCCTTGCTCACTTCAGACTTGACGAGGATTCCGCCGCTGATAGCAGCTATTCACATGATTATAACAGCAGCTATGACAGCAGTTCGTCATATGATTCCTATAACACTTCTTACGACAGCTATGAGAGCAATACATATTCCTCGCAGGACAGCTATTCCTCCTCAGTAAGCGAAAGCACCTATGAGCCTGCTCACACCTTTGACAGTCTCAGCGCAGAGGAAAAGTCCGATGATTCATCAAAGAGCTATTCCAAGGTTTTTGATTACTATGTAAACGGTGACGATACCAAGAATAATGACAGCGTTTCTTCCTTTGCAGAGCCTGCCGCAGCAGATGATGACGACGATTTTGTTCCCGTTGATTTCCCTGCTCCCGCTCCGTCAGAGCCTGTTGTAAGACAGAAGCCTGCACATATCTATCTTGATGATGATTTTGAAAATGTTCAGAGTAAATATTGATTAAAAAACGGGGGACATCAGTCTCCCGTTTCAGCGTGTCGAAAAAGAGAACGCTATTGTTAAATTTGCACAAAACTACATAAAATCAGCTGTGTTCAAAACGTTCCACAGGAACGTTTTGAAGGGTAAATTAGCAGAGAATTGTTAGAAGGGGAGGCGGTCTTGTTCGCCTCCCCTCGAAATGCTGTCGCATTTCTCACCCCTTGCTCCGTTATTTCACGGAAATAAGGAGATTTCGCCCTCTGCGGAGGGCGACGGGGGCTCTGCCCCTCGACCCCGCAAGCCTTTG
>JAGAJY010000340.1 GCA_017848125.1 Oscillospiraceae bacterium | reverse complement strand
TCGCAGCTTACAAGGGCTACTTTGATACATGGCTTGTTTACACAGTAAAGCCCGTACCCAAATACAGCTCTGAAACCGTTCAGTCATGGACTAAGGTCATCGACGGCAGACAGACTATCAGATACATGCTCCTGCCCACAGGCTATGATGAAAATCTTTTCAGGGAGTATGTAAACAAGGATCTCGGCACATCATCATCTGCTTATTATACTATCACAACAACTTATCCTACATACATCGCAAAGACCGACAAGGTTTACACATGGAGAAGCAGAGACAACACTATCAAATACATTCTCCTTCCCGAAAAGTATGATGTTCTCAAGAGAAACGACCTCATCTACAAGGACACAGGCGTATTTGAGTACTATCAGATATACTCCTCTGTTCCTACCTCAAAGAACACAGGCGACATTATCCTCAACCTTGAATATAATAACGGCATAGTTTATATGCTCGTTCCTGTTGATTACGATAATCACAAGGTAAATCAGGGTCTTGCAGGTCTGCTGTAATTGCTTTATTAAAGAAAGAACAACAAAACGGATAATATACGCCCGAACAAAAATATAAAACGGGCTGAAAACAGATAATTAAAATGGCTTCCGATATATTGTCGGAAGCCATTTTGATGTATCAGATTAAGATATCAACGGACTTTTCAAGGCTATAAAAATACGGCTGTTACAGCATTTGACCGTAACAGCCGTTATATTATCCTGTATTACTTTGCTTTAAGCTCTGCATTGAACTCGTCAAATATCTTATCTGTATATTCGGTATCCTTTACCTTGGTAAAGGAGCTTACTATTGGAACTATTATAAGCCCGAGCAGCATTGCGATTGCGCCTGCATTGATTGGAGAAGCCATATTCAGCTTCATAGAAGCTGCTGCCTTTGTTGCTTCGGGGAAGAAGCCCAGACTGAATATAAACATATGAACTACCGTGAAGCCAACGCCGACAATAAAGCTTGTCCATACTGCCGCTTTTGTTATCTTCTTTGAGAAAAGACCGTACATAAAGGGTGCAAGGAATGCGCCTGCTAGCGCTCCCCATGAAATAGACATCAGGGTGGTTATGTAGGTATTGGGGTTAAGGGCGATAATTACAGAGAGGGTAAGGAATGCGGCAATAAGAAGTCTCATAATGAAAATCTGCTTTTTATCGTCCATACCGCCCTTTACATAGGGCTTGATAAGGTCAATTGTAAGTGTTGAGCTTGATGTGAGAACAAGAGAGGAAAGTGTTGACATTGACGCTGAAAGCACAAGTACAACGACCACGCCGACAAGAAATTCGGGAAGCGCCGCACGGAGCATTGCAGGCACGATGGAATCGTAAACAAGCTTGCCGTTTGCACCCTTTTCAATGAATACACGTCCTGTTTCTGCCGCTTCCGCAGGGTCAGCAGAGCCGTAAAGCCTGCCGAAGCCGCCCATAAGATATGAGCCTCCCGCTACAACAAAGGCAAAAAAAGTGGAAATGATAGTTCCTCTGCTGATAGCCTTGTCGTCCTTGATAGCGTAGAATTTCTGAACCATCTGAGGAAGTCCCCATGTACCGAGAGAGGTAAGGATAACAACGCCGAAAAGGTTAATGGGGTCAGGACCGAAAAGAGAGCCGAGAGTTCCCGAAGGGGTCACATTATCGGAAATAGCGTTCAGCTGGTCAACTGCCGATGTAAAGCCGCCCTTATTGCCGATAACGCACATAACTACAGCCGCAATTCCTATAAGCATTATGATTCCCTGAATAAAATCATTGATTGCTGTAGCCTTATAGCCGCCGAGGATAACATAAACCGCTGTGAGCAGTGCCATAGCGATAATGCAGACCTCATAGGGAATATTGAACGCCATGCCGAAAAGTCGTGAAAGACCGTTATAGACAGAAGCGGTATAGGGTATAAGGAAGATGAACACGATAACCGCAGATACAAGCTTCAAGCCCTTGGAATTGTATCTTTTCTCAAAATATTCGGGCATGGTTGCGGCGTTGAGCTGCTTTGACATAATTCTTGTACGCTTGCCGAGAATAAGCCATGCAAGAGCCGAGCCGAGAACAGCATTTCCGATTCCCACCCATGCGGCAGACACTCCGTAGCTCCAGCCGAACTGACCTGCGTAGCCGATAAATACCACCGCAGAGAAATACGATGTGCCGTAAGCGAAAGCGGTTATCCAGCCGCCTACATTTCTTCCGCCCAGAACGAAATCCGCAACGGAGGAATTCTTATTGTGGCAGTAAAAGCCTATGCCGATGGTAACGGCAAGGTAAACCGCCAGAATTACATATAACACAGAAAAAACCGTCCTTTCACGCTTTTGCTGTAACGCTTTATCAATCAAAAGCGTATAAGCGTTAAAGCAATAAATTACACCATATTATAACAAATATCCTCTTTTTTGTCAATAGGGCATAGTCATCAAATTTAACACTTTGCTTTGGTGAATTCTTATAAATTGAAATTATATAGCCGATTATGTGTGACTATTCGACACAAAAAAAGGAATTATTTGTGCAAAATGCAAAAAGGTGTAAAAATCCCTTGTAATTTGTTTCAAAAAATATTACAATATAAATGGTATGCTTATATACATTGCAGGGATTTAAAGTGCAATAGATTTAAAGTGAAAAATCCCTGTGAAATACAATTCACCTGAAAGGCGGAAGTAATATGCCAATTACCGAAATTCTTGAAGAAAATGCCCGTAAATACGGAAACGAGGTTTGTCTGGTGGAGATAAATCCTCAGATTCAGGAGACAAGACGTGTTCTCTGGAAGGATTTTGACCTTATCCAGCCCACTTCTTCACTGTGCTACCGCAGAGAGATAACATGGAACGTATTCAACGAAAAAGCCAACCGTTTTGCTCAGCTTCTTATCAGCAAGGGCGTTAAGAAGGGTGATAAGGTTGCTATCCTCCTTATGAACTGCCTTGAATGGCTGCCTATTTACTTCGGAATACTGAAAACAGGCGCTCTTGCAGTTCCTATGAATTTCAGATACAGCTCCGAGGAGATAAAATACTGTCTTGACCTTTCCGAAGCAGACGTACTTGTATTCGGTCCTGAATTTATCGGACGTGTGGAAAGCGTTGCGGAGGATATCAGCAAGGGACGTATTCTTTTCTATGTAGGCGGCGACTGCCCCAGCTTTGCAGAGGATTACGACAAGCTTGCTTCAAACTGCGCAAGCGTATCTCCCGGCATAGCCATATCCGACGAGGACAATGCGGCTATCTACTTCTCATCAGGCACAACAGGCTTCCCCAAAGCTATCCTTCATTCACATCAGAGCCTTATGCATTCCTGCAGGGTGGAGCAGAATCATCACAGTCAGACAAGGGACGATGTATTCCTTTGTATCCCCCCTCTTTATCATACAGGTGCAAAAATGCACTGGTTCGGCAGTCTCCTTTCGGGCAGCAAGGCTGTACTTCTTAAAGGTGTAAGCCCCGAAACCATTCTTGACACGGTTTCAAAGGAGAAATGCACAATTGTATGGCTTCTTGTGCCCTGGGCGCTGGATATTCTCGAAGCAATCGACACAGGCAAGGTTGACCCAAAGAATTACGACCTTTCTCAGTGGCGTCTTATGCACATCGGCGCACAGCCCGTTCCTCAGAGCCTTATCAACCGCTGGAAGGCATATTTCCCCGACCATCAGTATGATACAAACTACGGTCTAAGCGAATCCATAGGCCCCGGCTGTGTTCATCTGGGCGTGGAGAATATACATAAGGTGGGTGCTATAGGTATCCCCGGATATGGCTGGGAAGTAAAGATCATAGATGAAAACGGCAATGACGTGCCTGACGGAGATGTAGGCGAGCTTGCTGTAAAGGGTCCCGGCGTAATGAAATGCTATTTCAACAATCCTCAGGCTACCGCAGAGGTGCTTCACGACGGCTGGCTCTGGACGGGAGATATGGCAAGACGTGACGAGGACGGCTTCTATTTCCTTGTTGACCGCAAAAAGGACGTTGTTATCAGCGGCGGCGAGAATCTTTATCCCGTTGAGATAGAGAACTTTATGAGCAAGTTTGACAAGATAAAGGACGTTGCTGTTATCGGTCTGCCCGACAAGCGACTGGGTGAAATTGCGGCGGCTATCGTCGAGCTTAAGGACGGTATGGAATGTACCGAGGAGGAGATTAACGAATTCTGTCTCGGTATGCCCAGATACAAGCGACCCAGAAAGATAATTTTCGCCCCCGTACCCAGAAATGCAACGGGTAAGATAGAAAAGCCAAGACTGAGGAAAATGTACTGCGGCGAGAATATGGTTGAAAAAGAGAATCAGAGCTGATTTATAATGTGAAAACGGACTTCCTCAGGGGCTATGAGGAGGTCCGTTTTATACTACACCTATTGAATTATGAGCACTTTTCCAAAAACTCTGTTATAAAAATCGGTCTGCCGCAGATTTCTACGGCAGACCGATTCAGCGTGCCGAAAAAGAAAACGCTGTCGTTAAATTTGCACAAAAACTGGCTAAAGTCAGCTGTGTTCAAAATGTTCCACTGGAACATTTTGAAGGGTAAGTTTGCAGAGAACTGTTAGAAGGGGAGGCGGTCGTGTTCGCCTCCCCTCGAAATGCTGTCGCATTTCTCACCCCTTGCTCCGTTATTTAACGGAAATAAGGAGATTTCGCCCTCTGCGGAGGACGACGGGGGCTCTGCCCCTCGACCCCGCAAGCCTTTGAAAAGGCTTGACCGAAACTTTTACCTTGTGTTTATTTGTGCAACTTTTTTCGTTAGCACACTTTATCGACAGTCTGAATCGGTCTGCCGCAGATTCATACGGCAGACCGATTCTGTTTGTTAATTTAACTGTTACTTTTTCAGCGACTTCTCAGCTTTTTCTCTGCTTACTCCGAAGCCCGTAAGAGCTGTTACCGCAAAGCCCTTGAAATTCTCATTTGCTTCCTGTCTGGTCATATCAAGAGCACCTGTGGAAATAAGAGAAACAAGCCCGTGAATATATATTACCGCAGCTTTCATAAATTCATTGGCAGCACTGCGTTCAAGACCGAATTCAGCGGCGATACCGTCAATAACAGCTGAGCTTTTTTCAAGATTGAAAATGTATCCCAAGCCGTCGGCAAATGAAGTTCCCGCACCGTTTGCCTGAATAAACTTGATAAGATTGGGCTTATCAAAAGCAAGGTCAAGATAAATTCCGCCTATCTCAGAAACAGCGCCCAGAGCCTCGGTACAGTCGCTTTTAAGGCTGTTTACAACACAGTTGACCGCATACTCAGCAAGCTCTTTTCTGAAATTCTCCATATTTCCGAAATGCCATGCCACAGGCTGAGTGGAACACCCTGCTTCTCTTGCAAGAGCGGTTATATTGATAGCGGAATAACCGTCCTGTATAAGCATTTCCAGCCCTGTCTGCAAAAGCTTTTCTTTTGGTATTCTAACATTTCTTCCCATTTCAGCACCTCATAATAACCTTTATTTTTAGTAATTATTGTAAATCAGGGTTACAATATATTATATATATTATATCACATATAAAATATTTGTCAAGTACAAATCGTTACAATATTATCTCTTTGAATTTAATCTTATTTTAATGAAAATATAATCAAAGACACAGCAAAGAAACGGGTTATACTATTGACAAAGAAATACTTTTGGAGTATAATTTCTATTGACCCCAAAAATGGTTTTATTTTGAAAGGAAGGAAATTTTTATGCAGTTGAAAGAAAAGCCTCTGAATGCAGTTCCCACAGGACTTACTCAGAGTCAGGCGGAGGAAAGCCGTAAGGAACATGGTGCGAACACCCTTACACAGATACCTCCCGACCCGTTATGGAAGAAGATACTGGAGGGCTTCAAGGACCCTATGATACTTATCCTTGTTGCCGCTCTCGCAATACAGCTTCTCCTGTTTATTCTCGGCTCTCTGGGCGTTATTGACGCTGAAACACACTGGTATGAGCCTGCGGGAATTTTCGTTGCGATCATGATAGCTAACGGCGTTTCCGCTGTCAGCGAAAGCAAGCAGGAGGGCAAAGCTTCCGCTCTCAAGGCTGAGGAAGAAGCAAAAGAAACCGCTAAGGTAATTCGTGACGGCAAGCTTACCGAGATACACGTCAGCGATGTTGTTGTAGGCGATATCGTTTATCTCCAGGCTGGCGATAAGCTTCCTGCTGACGGTGAGATAGTTTCGGGCAGCATCAAGGTCGATCAGGCAGCCCTCAACGGTGAGACCGAGGAAGCAGAAAAATGTCCCGATGAAAAGGGCGAAGGCTACGACATCAAGGATCTCCTTAACAAGCACTACGCATACCGTGGTACTGTTGTATGCGGCGGCGAGGGCTATGCTGAGATAAAGGTAGTAGGCGACAAGACTCTGTTCGGTCAGCTTGCGCTTGAGGTTCAGGAGGATACAAGAGCAACTCCCCTTCAGGTAAAGCTTGGTCATCTTGCAAAGCAGATCTCCACATTCGGATATGTGGGCGCAATATGCATCGTTGTGGGAATTATGGCAAAGACCCTTCTTACAGGTAATGTTCCCAGCGGTGTTTTTGAGTGGATAAAGCTTATCCTTGACGCTGTTACGGTAGCTGTTACCATTATCGTATGTGCAGTTCCCGAGGGTCTTCCCATGCTTACCTCAATCCTGCTTTCCTTCCAGAGCCTCAGAATGGCAAAGGATAACGTTCTCGTAAGAAAGATAAACGGTCTTGAAACCGCTGGAAGCCTCAGTATTCTTTTCAGCGACAAGACAGGTACTATCACCGAAGGCAAGCTTTCCGTAGTTGAGCTTACCGACGGAAGCGGCAAGGTTTATGACAGCTTTGACAAGATCCCTGCTCCCCTTGCTGACGCTGTAATTATCGGTGCAGGCGTTAACAACAGCGCTTCTGCCGCAGACGGCAAGGTTATCGGCGGAAACAGCACAGACAGAGCGCTTATGACCTATCTTATGGAGGCAGGAAAGGCTGAATCCATTTCAAAGGACAACGTTCTTGCTTTCAGCGCATTCGATTCCACAAAGAAATGTTCAAGCGTTACCGTAAAGGAAAACGGAAACCCTGTTACCTACATCAAGGGCGCTCCCGAAAGACTTCTTGAAAGATGCGATTCCTATGAGGACGGCAAGGGCGAGGTAAAACCCCTTTCCGATTCCGACAAGGCTTCCCTTATGAACTATATCGACACTCAGGCTTCAAGGTCTATGCGACTTCTGGGTGTGGCTAAGAGAAACGGCGATTCCGACGAGGGAACTGTTACTCTCGTATGTCTGCTCAGTATCAGAGATAATGTCCGCAAGGAAGCGGTTGACGCTATCAAGGAGGTACAGAACGCAGGTATTCAGGTCGTAATGGTAACAGGCGACAGAAAGGAAACTGCTGTTGCTATCGCCAAGGAAGCAGGTCTTCTTACTGCCGATACCGATGTTGCCATCACCAGCCCCGAGCTTGCGGCAATGACCGATGACGAGCTCAAGGCAATGCTCCCCAACCTGAGAGTTGTTTCCAGAGCGCTCCCCACCGACAAGAGCCGCCTTGTAAGAGCCGCACAGGAGCTTAACCTTGTAGTTGGTATGACAGGCGACGGCGTTAACGACTCTCCTGCTCTTAAAAAGGCTGACGTCGGCTTTGCAATGGGCAGCGGCACAGAGGTTGCCAAGGAAGCAGGCGACATCACTATCCTCGATGACAACTTCTCCTCTATCGAAAAGGCTATCCTTTACGGCAGAACAATGTTCAAGAGCATAAGAAAGTTCCTTATTTTCCAGCTTACCGTTAACGTAGCTGCCGTTCTTACCTGCTTTATCGGTCCTCTCATGGGCGAAAACGTTATGCTTACGGTAATCCAGCTTCTTCTTGTTAACCTTGCTATGGACACACTTGCGGCTATCGCATTCGGAAGCGAGCCTGCTCTCAAGGAATATATGAAGGAGCAGCCCGTTCCTCGTTCGGCAGGCATTGTTACAAAGAATATGCTTACCGAGGTAATCATTTCCGCAATTTATATCACAATTCTCTGCCTGTGCATCAGATTCCTTCCCGCTATCGGAAATCTTTTCGGAAGCAGCGATCCTATCTATCTCAAATCCGCTGTATTCGCAACCTTTATGATGGCTATTACCTTCAACGGCTTCAACGCAAGAACCTCTCATATGAATCCCTTTGAGGGTCTGGGCAGAAACAAGAACTTTATCTATGTAATGCTCTCCATCTTTGTACTCCAGTTCATCTTTGTAACCTTCGGCGGCACTGTTCTCAGCGTAACAGCTCTTAACCCCAAGACATGGGCTATCTGCCTTGCACTTGCCTTTATGGTAATTCCTCTCAATATGATCCGCAAGGCTGTTACAAAGGGCGAATAAAATCGAATAGGATATAGCTTTACCCCCGTTTTCCGTTTTGGAAAGCGGGGGTTTTTTGTGGGGATATATAAATGGGTATGACTTGCGGCTTTTTGATGTTATAATACTAATCACCAATAAAACTATAGACAAAAAATCTTCGCATAATCCATATACGCAAGATTATGCGAAGATTTTTTGTATAGTTTTTAATTGGTGCTTAGTATAAGTAAATGAAATTTATCATTTATTTCCAATACTTGAAAAAATATCCTTCTTCGGGTTCGCCTATTTCATACCCTAATGCTTCTGTAAGTTTACTCTTTAGTTTCGGATACCATTTTCGCCATATTTCATACATCATTAGACCGCTAATTTGAATTCCGCCGGACTCAACTGAACAATATAACTCTACGCAATCTTCCTCATCGTACCAAAACAAACAATCCTTATTTTTTTCACCATCAACCCAATACGGCATAGACCTAAAAACGTCTATTACTTTATTCCAAAGTTCATTTGGTATGCTGTAATGAATATTCAAACTAATGTTATGTGTATCACTATCATTTTTGTGATTCATTATATTATCATCTCCATAAATTCCTCAGCCAAGCTCTTATTTACAAACTAATTATAACAAACACACTAAAACAAGTCAATACCTATCTGTCATTCCCTTGATTTTATTATACTGTTAAGCATTTCAATAAGGTCGTCGTGACCTTTAAGCTCCTCTTTCAGCTGACTTTTAAGCTTTGCAATTTCCTCTCTTGCTTCGTTCAGCTTTTTGCTCCGAGTAAGAAAGCGGACGTTATCATCATCAAAAAAGCCCAGCTTTCTGTACCACTCATATGCAGGCTTATTGTGAAAGGTCTCAAGGGCAAAAAACGTGTTTTCGGGGAACTGCTCAAAAAAGCGTTCAAGCATATATGTGCCAAGTCCTCCACGCTGA